>JAYUMV010000053.1:0-17496 GCA_043762265.1 Chthonomonadaceae bacterium
CCGGAGAGCAGCGTCGAAAAGATCTCCTGGAACGAGCCGTCGAAGGAGAGAGACGCGAACTGAAGGGTACGCGCTCGTGGCGGCAGAGTCCAGTTCCGCAACATCCAATCTATCAGGTTTTTCAGCGGACGCTGCTGCATTTCGATCCCCTTGGGCTTCCCCGTCGAGCCTGAGGTGTAGATGAGGTAGATGAGGCGATCATCGGTCTCCTGAGCGCGCTCTTGCGGCCTCTTCCGCCGCGAGGCATCCTGTTGAGCGATCCACCCGCGATTCTGATCTACTACGATTCTCGGGGCAGAGAAGGCTTCCGGTAAGACGCCTTCGAGAGCAGAGTGTGTCACGATGACGCAGGGCGCGGCATCTTCCAGCATAAACGCCAACCTCTCCCTCGGGTAGGTAGGGTCTAGCGGAACATAGGCGGCCTCCGCTTTCAAAATCCCCAAAACCGTGCTCAACATCTCGAAGCCACGCGGAAGGCAGATGCCCACCCGCTCCCCCGGCCCTACCCCCAACTGCTCCAGCAGCTGTGCCATCTGATTGGCATGACTCTCCAGATCGCGATAGGTCCAACTCTGCTCACCAAACCACACAGCGACCTGATCGGGCGTCCGATCCACCTGCGCCTCGATGGCGGCAATGAGCGACCGGGGTTCAGGAACCCTCTTTTGGGTCCGATTCCAGGTGCGTAACAACTGATTTCTCTCTTCGGTATCCAGCAGGTTCAGGGCCTGGATCGGAAGTTCCGGCCGGTCCAAGGCAGATTGCAGGAGCGCTTCGAGCCTTCGAAGCATATACTGCGCCGTGCTGCTGTCGAACAGGTCCGCATTGTACTCCAGCGTGAGGGTTCCACTTTCCGGAGAAGTCTCGTCTATCAGCGTCAGATCGAACTTCGAAGGCTCCGCAATTTCAAGGCGCTCGACGGTTAGGGAATCCCCCAGGGAGATCGGAGAGCCGAGCGCCTTCTGAAGGCGGAAACGCACCTGACAGAGCGGAGAATAGCTCGTTTCACGTTTGGGCTGCAGCTTCTCCATCAGGAGTTCGAACGGCAGTGCATTCTCCTGCGCTTCCAGCAGCGTGGTCTTCAGTTGTCGTGCCAGATCCTCGAAACTTGTGTGTGCGGACGTTGGAACCCGCAGAGGCCACAGCTCCTCGTAAGGGCCGATCCCGGTGGCTTCAAGAACGCCTCGTCGGGCAGTGTCTACCCATCCGACCACGAATGCGTCCTGGCCTGAACTACGTGCCAGCAGCGCCTGAAAACCGGCCAGCAAAACCACTTCAACTCGCACGTCGAGGCGGTCGGCAAGCCCTCTGATAGCGGCCCAAAGAGCGGAGGCAAGCGTTCGCGAGACGGTTGCAACGCGCGCTGTCTGAAAGGGGGGGCGCGGACGATCCGTCGCCAACTGAAGCGGTTCGGTCCTACTCCCGATCTGGCACCGCCAGTAGTCCAGGCGCGACTGCATCTCACCGGCCTCGATCTTTCGGTTTTGGGCGTCAGCGTAGTCGCCATATTGCAAGACCGGCGCCAACGCCTCTTCAGGCCTGTTGGAAACACGCCTTGCATAGATACGACCGATCTCCTGAACCAGCAGTACCAGGGAGGCCCGATCCGCAAGAATACGATGGAGGGAAATCAGCAAAACATAGTCGGTTTCGGATCGACGCACCAGAGTTGCCTGGAGGAGGGGGCCGGTCTCCAATCGGAGCGCACGTCGAGCCAGTTGCTCTTCTTCCCGGATCCTGTTGGCCATTTCTTGCGGTGCGGCTTCGGCGAGATCGGCAAGGTCCAGAACGGGGAGCAGGAACGAGACAGTATCGGTCAAGACCGCTCTGGGCACGCCGTGAACCCTCGGAAAGATCGTGCGTAGTACGGTATGGAGGCCCAGAGCAGCGGTCAGAGCAGTACGCAAGAGACCGACATCCAGAGCGCCCCTCAGAGACAGTCGGGCCTGAAGCACGCCGGAAGCATTTCCGGAGTCAAGTTGATCCAGGAACCACAAGCGATATTGTGCCGAGGACAGATTAGAGGGGAAAGTAGTGTAGGACTGCATAGCGATCTAATTCTCGAACCTTCCGATATATTCCTGTGTTTGGACGTAGGACAATTTTCAGATAATCAAGTCCTCCACAGTCAGGAATGGGAGGAGGAGAGGATATTCTCTTTTCACATCTTCTTATCTTATAATACATAGAGGAGCGGCTCTGTGCAAGCCGGGACATTTCGCCGCGATTCTAAACTCCTCTGCGCCGATTCGGCCGCTCGTTTCTCGCTCACGAAATGCCGAGCGGAGAACCATTTCGAACGTGTGAAACGCTTCACACGGCTTGCGAACCGCTTGACAGGCGCGAAGAGGATAGCCTATAATGAATCGGTTAACGTGTCGGTGAGTCTCACGTCGCGAGATCAAGGATTAGGGTCGTGCTGCTTCAAAACGATCAACGTCAGGTCATTACTCAGCGGATCGATCCCAAGATTATCATGGCGAATTCGATCCTTCAGCTCACGTCGATGGAACTGATACAGTCCGTCGAAGGCGAACTGTCGGATAACCCGGCACTGGATACTCTGGATGATACGCCCTGCGTCGGCGACTGCATCGATCCCACCAACTGCCCCTACTGCTCTGCCCGCCGCCTGCGTGATGCAGAGGTAGACCCCCGTTCTGAAACTCCTGACTCCGGCGACCAGGAAACCGAGTACGAACTCTTTGGTTTTCAGACCGCCGAGGCAGAAGAGGAGTACGACTTCATCGCGAATCTCGAAGCGGAACTGACCTTTCAAGAACATCTGCGCAGCCTGATGCGCAATCTGGTACGTGCCGAGGAGTACTGGATCGCCGAGTATTTGGTCAATAACCTGACGGAGCGCGGCTGGTTGGACGGCGAGACGGAGGAGATGGCTGCGGAGATGGGCATCCCTGCGTCGGACGTCTGTCGTATTCTCGCGATCCTCCAGACATGCGATCCGCCCGGCGTCGGAGCGCGGAACTTGCAGGAGTGCCTGCTCATCCAATTGCGTTACCTGTTGGAAGAAGACATCGACGCCGACAAAAAACGCCTGATCGCCTTTGCCGAGAGGATGGTTTGTGAGCACTTCGACCATGTCACCGCGCAGCGCCACACGAAGTTGGCGCGGGCCGTCGGCTGCACGAGCGAAGAAGCGAAGCAGGCGCTGGAGTATGTCGCGACGCGGCTCAACCCCTCCCCCGCCAGCCAGTTCCACCCGCCCTGGGCCTATCGTCCTACCAACAGCAAAGCCTCCGTCCGCCCAGACGTGCAGATGCGACGAACGGAGGCCGGATTCGAGGTCGAAGTGGGGGGAGCAGATAACTTTTCGCTCTGCATCAACCCGCTCTACCGCGAGACATACGCGCTGATCAAGAGCGGGCGAGGCAACTTTTCCGAAGAGGATCGCAAACACTACACGGAGTATGTGGAGCGCGCGGAGATGTTCATCCGCAATATCAACCAGCGCCGACAGTCTCTGCGAGCCATCACCCACTGTATCATCGACTATCAGATGGGATTCTTGGAGACGGGTTCCCGCCAGTTCCTGCGCCCACTCACACGTACGCAGATCGCCCGCCAGCTCGACCTGCATGAGTCGACGGTGAGTCGCGCCACCGCCAACAAGTTTATCCAGTTGCCCAACCAGGAGGTCGTCAGTTTCAACCTCTTCTTCAACTCGTCTCTCTCCAGCAAAGATGCGATCCGAGAGATCATTCTGGAAGAGGATCCCGCCCATCCTGTCTCCGATGCTCAGATCGTAACGTTGCTGCTCGAAAGAGGCATCAATATCCAACGACGCACGGTCGTCAAATACCGCGAGTCTTTGAAGATCCTCTCCTCCACACGCCGTCGCCGCTGATTCTTACCTAACCCCCGTCCCCTTCCCTACTTCGTTCGCTGCGCTCACAGGGAAGGGGCGCCCAACCAAGTAACAACCGAAGAGCGTCAAACCTTGTTTGCCAATCTGCAATTGCATTCGTCTTGTACGCAATCCGTTTGGGACTTAACAGAATAGCAGGGGATGTGTCGGTGCGTGTTAGGGCGCCCCTTCCCGAACGGGAAGGGGCGGGGGTTAGGTTCGCGGAGGTGTCGCTGGAGACTACGCTGCCAGACCTGGTCCTAGGCAGCGAGGGCAGTCTCGATGGCCTGGAGGGTCTCCGGGCTCAACGTGACTCCGACGGCGCCGGCGTTGTCGTTGACCTGATCGGGGCGACTGGCGCCGATGATGACGCTGGAGACGTTCTTCTGGCGCAGACACCAGGCGAGCGCGAGTTGAGCCATGCTGAGGTCAAGTCCCTCCGCGATCGGCTTGAGTTTCTGGATCCGCTCCAGCAAGGCGTTGTCGAGTTCCCCACGGTTGAGGAACATATTCTGTTTGGGATCGGCGGCGCGGGTACCGGCGGGAGGAGGCTGTCCTGGCGTGTATTTGCCGGTCAGCAGGCCCTGCGCCAATGGGGAGTAGACGATCTGACCGATGCCTTCGCGCTCACAGAGCGGAATGATCTCTTTCTCGATGCCGCGACTCAGCATATTGTAGTCCGGCTGACTGGAGACAAACCGGTCGAAATGCCGTACGCGCTGCATTGCAACTGCTTCGGCGACCTGCACGGGCGACCACTGACTGAACCCGATATAGAGCGCTTTGCCCTGGGTGATCAGGTCGTCGAGCGCAGAAAGCGTCTCTTCCAGCGGGGTCTCGGTGTCGTAGCGATGGCACTGATAGAGATCGATGTAGTCCAATCCCATCCGTTTGAGGCTGGCCTCGCACTGCTCCATGATGTGCTTGCGCGAAAGGCCCTTGTTGTTGGGCATCGGCCCATCGTTCATCTGAAAGAAGACTTTGGTGGCCACGACATAGGAGTCGCGCGGAAACTTGCTCAGTCCCCGTCCTACCACCTCTTCGCTCTTGCCCCGCGCGTAGACATTGGCGGTATCAAAAAAGTTGATCCCCAGTTCGTAGGCCCGATCGATACAATTCAATGCGGTCTCGTCCTCGGTTGCATTGCCGAATGTCAGCCAGCTCCCCAGACAGACCTCACTCACTTTGACTCCGCTGTTGCCCAGGCGTCGATACTTCATATCAGCCATCTTATCTCCTCTTCGTCCAATCGGTATGCAAACCGATCCTTTTACGAATGACAGCCCGATTTAGTTGCCGAATTATTGCTGTGGAATTCAGCGGTAGGGATAGATGCCGAAACGCAGGAGGAGCCAGGCGCAGAGGACACCGACGACACTGGCGAGGAAATGGACGACGTCGTTGTTGATCCAGCGGAAGCCGCGAATGAGCGCGGTCGGCGGTACGCGGTTGTTCGGTAGGTTGGCAGAAGATTTCGCGTATCAAGGCGAATCGTCTGCTTTTTACGGAACTGGAAAAACTTATAGAGGTAATGCGAACAGATTCCCGAAGGCATTGAAGCCCAGCGATTTGGTATGTCCATCGGCAAAAACTACGACATAGCGCCATTCTGACGAGTCGGTGTTTCCATGCCACCGGCCAGCAAGATCGGCGCAGAGCGGGAATTGCGCCGGGGAATTCAATGTTTCCTGTGTCCGGTGCCGCAGAACGACTTCGGCAAAATAGCTATAACTCATATAGCTATAACTCATTCCGAATTTTCCGAAGGCGCTGGGCTTGGCATCGAGAGGTTGTTGCGAGAAGTCGGTAATTTGGAAGCCGACATCAGAAGGGCAATGAAACACTTCCCTCGAACGGACATACGGCTGTAACAACTCGCTGAGCAGAGGCAAATAGGGGATGGAAGGATCGACACCCTCCCAATCATGTGGTGTGTATTTATTTATAGGATCAAGCGCATAGGGGTAGAGTTCATCATAGTCCTGGCAGTACATCGTAATCGCGGTGCCGATCTGATGCAGGTTCGACAGACAGGTGCTTTCGCGCGCTTTTCCTCGTAGGGTACCGAATATAGGAAAGAGCAGGGCAGCCAGCGATGCGATCAACGCGATCACAACGAGGAGTTCGATCAGTGTAAAGGCCGATCTCTGAGTTTTTGTCTGCATATTGTTCTCCCGTCTGGTTTATTGAGTCGTATCATATTCCAGGAAGAGTGTCAGATGTTGCCTGCGTAGTCCTTGCACGCATTCGAACTCAATACCCTTCATCTGCTTGCCGTGCCCTTCTACATCAACTTTAACGACGATAACGGCTTCTCCAAAGGGTTTCACGATATGGGGTCGCACTTCCGCAGTGGTGCATGCGCATCCTTGTGACGGCGGCCAAACCAGTGTGATCGGTAAGAAGCCGCTATTTTCCAGGGAGAAAATGTGTTCCTTGCTTCTGCCTATAGGAATCCGACCCAGATGATGCTGGTTGCCACCCTTGATATGCAGGCTGGGCTCCGCGAGAGCCGCGTAGATCACTATCAGGCTGAGCGTGATGCAGCAGGCGATTAGCATTCGCATTCGGTGCGGTCGTGCTATGGGTCGTTTCATACTCACTCCCTATAGCCCATCGAATCCAACGCTTCACGCGCAAACCTTAAAGCATAGGGATTCTGCTTTTCATTGAGCATTGGAAGGAGGTAGGGAACAGCGCGCTTATCCTGGGTAATATAGATGAGCTTCGCTGTTTGGATTCTATCATTGATGGCGGACGGGCCTTTTAGTGCATAGACCTTTTCTACTACCTGATGGAACAGTTTATCCTTCTGCGGCTGTGTGTATGTAATCCGCTCCCGGAGTACGTCGATGACATGCATCCGTACATACGTACCGAGTTCGGACTCTGCGGATCCATTTGAGTTCATGAGTTGCAGGCACCAGTCCAGATCGGCTTCATCCATCTTACCTGCAGTGCGCGCCTTCTGGTCGATCTTCTGAAGATGAAAGTACTCTTCACGGGTCATCGCGTGGGAAATTTCCATACCGCCCGCTATCACATCGAGATCTGCGGCGTATTGTTTTTGAACCTCTGCTCGTTGTCGTAATCCACGATAATACCAGAACGCAAAAATATTCAGAAGGATCAGAATTCCAATACTGACACGTACTTTTAGTTTCATTTGCAGTAGTTCCAGGCATATAGGGCATAAAGTGAGCGCTTTCTCTATGCCCTCTATGCAACTCCTCGGGATTATTTGTAGGTATCGCGGCAAAACAACATTGTCTGCCTGCCGTGGTTGCCGCGAGTTGTGTCACAGCAGTTAGGGTTCTACCGGATCTATCGCTACTATGTGATTGCCACACGCTGTATCACAGCAGTTGGAGCAAGCTAGCTGGGCCGCTGTGCCTTGCGTGTAGACATTGATGCACTTCCGATCGCAACAGCCAGAACAACCGCCAGCCGGTCCGTTCGCGCCCGAGCACGCCCCATTCCCAATGGTAGTGCCCCTGTCACACTCTGGCGTTGTTGCCAAAGCCATGGTACTACAGAAAGAGAGGGTGAGACCGGCCATGGCAATTACCGCCAAAAAGTGACGGGAGGCATGAAATGAATTCTTTCGCATGGAAAATTCCTTCTTTGTGTTGTATTTTCGAACAGGATGAGCCATCAAGATCAACCTGTACGGTTAGTGACTGCCAGCTTTATCGACAATGCACAGAATCGGAATAGCGATCTGTGACTGTCGAGGATCGTTAGTACTCAGCACAATACTGTCGTTGTGTATCTTCCCCCCCCTTTCTTCCAGTTTATAGTGGATCAGCAGATAGCGTACACCATCCAGCTTAGTGAGGATCTCAGTGGTGGCCCATACAGGCGAAGAGGCCACCCGCACCGAAATGTCTTTAGGCATCCGAAGGCGTACTTTTGCCATTCCGCGTTCCCCTGGCTGTCGAAAACCGAGATTCACATTGGATGGCTCCCCCTTGTAAAGCGGCGCCACGGTAAACTTTATTGGAAGGGTCAGTTCGTTCACAACAGGGTCGTTGGTAACGACTTTAATGGTATCTGCATAAGACCCACAATGCTGCTGAGGTGGTAGTGACACCATGATTTGCGCGTGGTCAGGCGCGACGACCAGGATCTTCGTAGTAAAGCCTGCTCGCTTTTGGACATCGCGAATGAGCAATGGCTTATGATCTATTCTATGCAGGTCGATTACTGAAGATCGGGTGGCTCCGATAGGCATGACGCCGTAGTCGATTTGCCGGGGATCGAGGTTGAAAACATGGATGGCATCAGCCACGAGCTTCAGGGCCATGGGTTCCGAGGGGACGCCTTCAGGGGCAATCCACACCGTGCTGTCTGTAATACCTGTCCTGCCTGTGGTGTCCCATTGGACGGTTATTTTTGCGCGTTCGCCCGGATCCAGAGGGGGAAGATCCGTTGCGGTGGTACAGCCACAGGAGGGGCGCACGTCAATTTTAGCGATGCGTCGTGTTGATGCGTTTTGCACCCATACCGAACAAGTAAGTGTCTGACCTTCTTGTATTTTTCCGAGTTGAAGGATCGGAGTATCAAGTTGCAAAGGCGATGGTTTGGTCTTTGAAAAACGTGCGTACACGATTCGAACCGTGACCACACAGAGTGCCATAATCACTATCGACAATCCGAAAACACGCCAACTTTTGATCATCGTTGTGCCTATCTCCCACTCTTGCAAGAAACCCAGATACAAAATTCGTTTCAGAGTCGGCTATATCAAGAGTTGACCCAATATCGGCTGCTAGTGGCATCACCTCAATAAGTCGGGGTGACCTGGTCACGTTCCCTCTTGACGGTAGGGGGGAAATTTCTTCCTTATTTATATAAGTTATGAGATCGCTGAAAAATGCGCCCTCTTCTGACTTTTTTTTGAAAAAGTCAATTTCTTTCCCTAGCAGCCTCGGTAGAAGCGCATTGTACGGTGAAAAAGTGAAAGACGGGGCAGGCAAATCTTAAGATTGAGAGGAAGGGAGCCCGATTTAGTTGCCGAATCATTGCTGTAGAATTCAGCGGTAGGGATAGATGCCAAAACGCAGGAGGAGCCAGGCGCAGAGGACACCGACGACACTGGCGAGGAAGTTGACGACGTCGTTGTTGATCCAGCGGAAGCCGCGAATGAGCGCATGGGCGCGGTCGGCGGTACGCGGTTGTTCGGTGGGTTGGCCGCTCAAGGGATCGCGATAGAGCGCCTGCACGCTTGCGCCCAGCACGCTGTCGAACAGACTGCCGAGAAAGCCTGCCCAGACCACGACTACGAACTCCGCCGCGTTCAGCCGCCAGACGAGCCAGCCCGCCAGGGCAACGACCAGACTGCCGACGAGTGCCGCAATGAGGCCAAGGCCGGTGATAGCGCCAGAGGTGCCGGGAGCGACGCGTTTCCAGGTGGAGAGCAGGAGTGGATGGGCCGTGGAAAGCCCGCCGATTTCGGTGGACCAGGTGTCGGCATTGACGGTAGCCAGAGCGGCGCAATAGAGCAGGAGAAGATAACGAGGCGTCTCCAGTGAGGCGTGATGCGCGAGGGGCTGAAACAGCAGTGCGATCAAGGCGGCAGCGCCGCCGTTGGCCACGACCTGACCGGCATCGCGCGTGGCGCCTTTGACCGCAACGGCGTTCGCTCCCGCTTTGCGCCGACGCCCCAGCCGCGACAGCGCCGAGGAGGTCGCGAAGAAGGCCAGCATCGGGACCAGAAATTTCCCGCCGCCCAGCCCAAAGACGATGAAGCCCACGACGGCGGTCGCGATTGCGCCGTTGCGCGTCAGCAGTTTCATCCCATAGGCGAGGGCCGCAAAACCGACGGCGAACAGCGCCGCTAGCCAGAGTTCCGGTTTGATAAGGTAAGGCACAAGTGTATTCATCTTAACGTCTTCATTTCGTCAGGCCGCGTGAAGTGAAAGGATCCCCGTCCAGGGTAAACCGCCAGAGATAGTCCTGAGCGCGTGAGATACCTATACGGGGTGTCGCCAGGATCGCCTCTGGATTGTCAGGAGCGCCCGCCGCCGCTATCCAGAGTGGGAAGCCAGATGTCAGATCGATGCCGTTGAACGTCCGGTCCAGTCCGAAAGCCTGGCAGAGGCGTCCAGGGCCTCCGCACAGTGCTTGTAAGCGTCGCATTCGCGCTCGCTCCCGCGCCAGTTCGCTGCGAGGCGTCGGTTCTGTATCGGTTAGACCACGCCGCGTCGCCATGAGTTCCACGCCTGCCAGCGGCTCCAACGCCCGTATCAGCACCGCCTCTCCTACCCCTTCCGCACCGGTCACCGCGTTCAGGCAGTAGTGCGCCCCATAGATGTAGTAGAGGTAGGCGTGTCCGGGCGGGCCGAACATCGGGGTGTTGCGCGTGCGTTTGCCGCCGAAGGAGTGGCTGGACGGATCGTCCTGCGTATAGGCTTCGGTCTCCGTAATGCGGCCCGCCAACACGTCGCCATCGGGAAGCACCCGCACCAACACACGATTCAGCAGGGCGCGGGCGACGGTTACGGCATCGCAGGCGTAGAAAGCGCGCGAGAGCGGACTTCCAAACCTCTCCTGCAGTTCCGACACGTTCAAGTCCTGCGGCTCCGATGCAGTCATTTCCTGCAGCTCCGATGCAGTCATTTCCTGCAGCTCCGATGCAGCCATTTCCTGCAGCTCCGATGCAGTCATTTCCTGCGATTCCGCTGCGGTCATGCCCTCTGCTTCCTCACTGAGCGATGTAGTAGAAGGCAAGGCCGACGATTAAATAGACCGCCAGCAGTTGCGCGCCTTCGAGCCAGTGGCTTTTGCCGTCCATCGAAATCAGCACGCCAATCGCCGCCGCCGAGGCGATGGCGATCAGCTCGTAGTTGCTGAACAGGATGGTAACGGGATGCCCCAGCCACGGACTGACAAAGATAATCAGCGGTATCACGAACATGGCGATCTGCGTGCTGGACGAAATGGCGATATTAAGGGAGATATCCATCTTGTTTTTCGCTGCCATCATCACCGCCGTGCTGTGCTCCGCCGCATTGCCGATGATCGGCAGCAGCATCACGCCGAGAAACAGTTTGCCGATGTGCCACTGCGCGATGACCGGTTCGATGCTATGCACAAGCAGTTCGCTTTCGATCGCTACCAGGACCGTACAGGCCGCCAGAATCGACATCGCCTTGGGTCGCGACCACTCCGGCGGATCATGCCCCTCCTCCTCTCCGCCTCGAAACAGATTTTCGTGGGTTCGGAGCGAGAAGATCAGACTGCCCACATAGAGGAGCATCAGCACTCCGGCGACGCCCATACTCAGAGAGTTGATATGAGGATCGCTCGCCGTCTCGGTGATGCCCCGTATGCGCACAAACAGCGCTGGAACAAGCAGGGCGATGACCGCAAGCGCCAGCATCGTGGCATGGCTCTGCGCGACATCTTTATTGAAGATCTGCATCTTGTGCTTCAGGCCGCCTACCAGCACCGAAAGCCCCAGCACCAGCAGCACATTGCCGATGATCGAGCCGATCATCGAAGCCTTGACGACCGCGATCTGGCCGCTCTTCACCGCCACAAAACAGATGATCAACTCGGTCGCATTGCCGAACGTCGCGTTCAAGAGCCCACCGATGCCGGGGCCGAGGCATTTCGCCAACTCTTCGGTCGCCCTGCCCATGAGGCCTGCTAGCGGCACGATGGCCAGTGCGGAGGCCAAAAAAACCCAGCCTGCCGACATGTGCATAAAGTAAAGCGCGATACTGATCGGCACGAATATCAGCATCGCCAACATCCAACGCATAAAGTTTCTCAGTTCTTTCTTGAGTGACGTTCGGGACAGGTTTGACAGCGTTTCATTCTTCTCTTAGGCAGGGGATTCCTGCCGCCGCTTTGCCGACGCTGTGCAGGAACCCGGTGTGTCCTGCACGAAACAACACAGTGTGTCCTAATACTTTTACGGGGAGCGAACAGAAATGTCTCTGCGGGTCGGAGTCTTGACAGTCAGCGACGGCTGCGCACGGGGCGAGCGCGAAGATGTCTCGGGAGGCGTCCTTGCCGCAACGCTGCCAGCGGAGACATATACCGTGAGCGTGCGCAAGGTCGTCCCGGACGAACTCCCGCTCATCGCCGCCACGCTGACGCAGTGGTGTGAAGACGGCTGCGACCTGATCCTGACGACCGGCGGTACGGGTTTCGCGCCCCGTGACATCACTCCGGAGGCGACCCGCACCGTCATCGAGCGCGAAGCGCCGGGTCTCGCCGAACTACTGCGCTGGACCGGCTACCAGAAACTCGACCGGGCCGTGCTGTCTCGCGGCATCGCCGGTATCCGCAACCGCACCCTGATCGTCAACCTGCCCGGCAGCCCCGGCGGCGTTCGGGACGGCCTCGAAGCGCTGCTGCCGCTGCTTCCTCATGCCCTCGCGATCCTGCGAGACGTTCCGGTCGATCACACGCCACAGCCGGGCAAAAAGACGGAGAGTGTGCCTGCACAAGTTCAGACACAGGAAGAGATGCGGCAGACGCAGCCGCCCGCGACCGTGGTCGTGATGGAGACCAATCTGGACGACTTCTCGCCGGAGTTCTATGAAGTGCTGATGGAACGGCTCTTTGCGCAGGGGGCGCTCGATGTCTTTCTCACCTCGATTCAGATGAAGAAGTCTCGACCGGCAACCCTGCTGACAGTCCTCGCTCCACCAGACTGTAGGGAGGCGCTGGCCGAGGTTCTCTTCACGGAATCCTCGACCTTCGGCATCCGCTACACCACCATGAACCGCCTGACCCTGGAACGCAGATGGGAGACTGTCGCGACAGAGTACGGCTCTATTCGCCTGAAGATCGGCCTGCGCAACGGTCAGGAACTCTCCGCCTCCCCGGAGTACGACGAGGTAAAGGCGGCGGCGCGTCTGCACCAGGTCCCGGTCAAGACGGTCTATCTGGCGGTCCAGAAGGGGCGTCTTGGAGAAATAACCGGAACCTGATCGGCTTTGGGCAGGAATTGAGGGGCCGGACGGGGAAGGATTCGGGGACGGCAAGGAGGCCTTGCCCTTATTAACACAGAAACGAGTAGCCGATACTCTCACGAGTAGCCAATACTCTTCCGGAGGAACCTGCGTGAGCCAGTCTCGTGTACAACCAAATGCAAAAGCCCCCTTTGTCGTGGGCGTTGACCTGGGCGGTACGAATGTGCGTGCCGCCGTCCTGGATCGCCACGAGCAGTCGCTCGGACGCCATGAGAACACCAGCGAAGCCAAGGGTGGCGTGGCGCGCACCGTCGCTCGGATCGCGGAAGCGGTGCGCGGTGCGGCCAATGCGGCAGGCGTGCCGATGGACAAGGTAGGAGCGGTCGGCATTGCCGTTCCCGGTCATATCGATGTGCCGGCAGGCAAGATCGTCTGGGCCCCGAATTTCGGTCACTTCGAAGACGGGCTCTATATCCCGTTCAAGAACATCTCCCTGCGTGAGATGCTGGAGAACGAGCTTAATCTGCCGGTCGTTATGGACAACGACGCGAACGTCGCTGCGCTTGGCGAGTTCAGCTTCGGTGCGGGGCGCGGCACGAAGCACCTCGTGATGTTCACGCTCGGCACCGGAGTCGGTGGCGGGATCATTATCGAGGGCGAAGTGCTGCGCGGCGCGACAGGCGGTGCGGCGGAGGTCGGGCATATCATCATCGCAGACGGCCTCGGCAGCAGCGCTAACGGCGCGCACGGCCGTCTCGAATCGCTGGCCGGTCGCGACCCCATTGTAGAGCGCTGTACGCTCAAAATGGAGTCCGGACGGGACACCCTGCTCTGGCGGCATATCGCCAATACGGACGCGCTGCAACAGCACATCACTCCGAAACTGATCGACGATGCGGCGGAAGAGGGCGACGCGCTGGCGATCGAGGTCATGCAGGAGATCGGGCACTTCGTTGGACTTGGGATCACCAACATGGTCAATGTCTTCAACCCGGAGGTCGTCGTCATCGGCGGCAAGATCTCCCGCTCCAAGATCCTGTTCGCCACCGCTGTGCGAACGGCCAAAGCCACGGCAGTGGGCTCGATCCTGGCGGCAGCGAAGATCGTCCACGCCGAACTCGGCGACGACGCAGGCATCATGGGTGCAGTAGAACTCGCCTGGCGCGAAGTAGATCGGAAGTAGGAACCACGGTGCCCAAGATCGAGCAGAGCGTCATCATCAATGCGCCGATAGCGCATGTCTATCAGATCGCCCGTGATGTCGAGGCATTTCCACAGTTCATGCAGGATCTGCGCTCCCTCACCCTCGTCGAGCGCAGCCCGGACGGGCAGCGCACTGTGACGGAGTGGGTCGGCCTGATCCGCGAGTTCAAAATGTCCATCAAGTGGACCCAGGAAGACCTGTGGGACGAGGCGGCGCACCGCGACGTGTTCACCATGCTGAGTGGAGACATGGACAGCATGTCCGGCGTCTGGCAATTCACCCCCGAGGGCGCAGGTCAGACCCGCTTCGACTCGACCGTCGAGTACGAGTACAACGTTGCTCTGATCGGCCCGATGGTCAAGAGTCTCATCAAAAAGAAGATGACCGACAACCTCGAAGCCACCCTGAAAGCCATCAAACAGAAATCTGAAGAGAGCGCTACCTAACCCCCGGCCCCTTCCCGAGACGGGAAGGGGTGCCCAAACACGAACCGACCTCGTTGCGCTTGAGGCTATTGTCGATTCGTGGAGAGGGCGTGTGCAAGGAGTTTTTGATTATGACAACCGATATGCCGACACAGTTGTTCGGTCCGGACAGTGTGCCGGTTTCGCGCATCGCGCTGGGCTGTATGGGGCTGGCGGGTACGTGGAATCCGGCGGAGATCGGGCCGGAAAACAAGCGTAAAGCCATCACGGCGTTCGAGACCGCGCTGGAGATGGGAATCACGTTCTTCGATCATGCCGACATCTACGGTGGAACAGGCTGCGAGACAATCTTTAAAGACTGCCTGGCGGCCGTGCCCGGCAGTCGTGAGAAGATCTACATCGCGACGAAAGTCGGGATTCGAGCGGGCTACTATGAGCATGAGCCCGACTATATTAAGCGCAGCATCGAAGGCTCTCTAAGCAGGATGGGAATCGACTATGTCGATCTCTATCAGCTCCATCGTCCTGATCCACTGACGCATCCGGAGCGGACGGCGGAGGCGCTGGACGAGTTGGTGGAGTCGGGCAAGATCAAGGCGATCGGTGTCTCCAACTACTATCCGCAGCAGACGCTGGCGCTGCAGCGGTATCTCAATGTGCCCATCGTCTCCAATCAGATCTCGCTGTCTTTGCTGCGTCTCGATCCGGTGTACGAGGGCGCTGCGGGCGGCGGCGGAGATGGCGTGTTGGATCAGTGCCTGGAGTTGGGGATCGTCCCTCTGGCCTACAGTCCGATCGGGGGCGGATGGCTCTCCGGACGGCGCGAAGTGCCTGCCGACCATCCGCGACGCGAGCGCATCGAGAGCATTCTGACGGCGTTGCGCGAGATGGCTTCCTCTTACGACGGCGCGACGCCGACGCAACTGGCCATCGCCTGGCTGCTGCGGCATCCGGCCCAGATCATCCCACTCGTCGGGTCCAACAACCCCACGCATATCCGTGAGATGGCGGAAGCGGGCAAGATCGAACTCAGCCGCACCGACTGGTACAAACTCTGGGTCGCGGCCCGTGGAGAGCGCGTGCCGTAAGTGGACCGTCCCGAAACACCAAGGCTCGCTCCCCTCGACACTCCGGAGGTTCTTCCGGACCCGCCCCTTTCAGAGGGCAATGCAAACCGCCGCAGAGTGACAGGGAGACGTCGCCTGCAGCGGTTTGCTGCCATCCTCTTGTTTATGCTCCTGGCGATCTCCGGGGCGGTGATGAGTGTCAGTCTGCTGGGGCGCACACGCTACTCCTGGCGCGGCTTCGAGGTGGAACTTCGCCTGATGCCTGCTACGAAAGGCGCGACACGCCTGATCCTCACTCCGCTCGGCGCGGTGGAAGCCAATACGCATGCCGCTCCGGTGACATTGATCGCCAGTCTGGAGGGAGTGCGCGTTGATGAGATCAAGAAGCTGTTGGATGCCAAACGAGAGGCGATTGCCAAAAATTTCGAGAAGACGGCCCGCGCGGATCTGAGAGATTTTGTCCTGCGGCAGTTGCTGCTGGCGGGTGCAGGCAGCGTCGTCGCTCCGATTCTGATGCGCCAGCGTCGTCTGCGCACCTATCTGACCGCTGCCCTGATCGGGGCCGGATGCGTGGGGCTGGTGCTTGGGAATGCGCTGACGACTTTTCAGGGGAAGGCCTTCGAGACGCCGACCTATACCGGCGCGCTGAAACAGGCTCCCTGGGTCATCGCGTTCGGCAGAGACGCTTTCACGAAGCTCGACGCCCTTTCTCAGAAACTGCACACCGCCGCCGCCAACTTCAACCTGCTCTACGGCCGCATCGCCGCGCTGCCCGATACCTCGACCTCAGACGATGGCCCGAATACGTTTCGCATCCTCCATGTCTCCGATCTGCACGACAATACCGCCGGTCTGGACTTCGTGCGCGATGTCGCCGCGCAGTTCAAGGTGGCCTTTATCGTGGATACCGGCGACCTGACCGATTTCGGCAGTATCCCGGAGACCTATATGGTCCAGAGCATCGCAAAACTGCCCTACCCCTATTTCTTTGTCGCGGGCAACCACGACTCGCAGAGCATCACCGATGCTCTGCGGTCGGCTTCCAATGTCACCGTGCTGAACGGGCAGGTCGTCACGTTTCAGGGCCTGACACTGCTGGGCCTGCCGAATCCCGCCTCGAACCGCACCGGCCCCGGCGATGTCGATACGACACTCCTGGCGCTGCATGCAAACGGCGATAAGATTCTGAAGGTCGTTCAGTCTCTGCCGTCTCCGCCGGATATTATCGCGCTGCACGACCCGGAAGAGTCGGTTCCGCTCTGGAACCACGTCCCCCTGATCCTATTCGGACATGAGCACCGGGACTATACGGAGCTTAAAGACGCTCCTGCGCTTCCCAATACCCTGCGGACGGTGTGCTGCAATGCGGGCACGACTGGCGCTGCGGGATTTCGCTATCTGGAGAAGGCGAAGGGCGTCCCCTTCTCCTGTGCCGTGCTTACCTTCCGCCGTCCGGCAGTTCCCAGCGGACACCCTCTCCTGCGCTCCATCGACCTGATTCGCCTGAGCGGTTCCCTCGGCGAATACTCCATCGTCCACACCCCTTTCACGACTCCCTGACTTCACTGGCGCGCAGTGGGACTGAAATCAGGCTCCGCAACATTTCTTGTACTTCTTGCCGCTCCCGCACGGGCAAGGATCGTTGCGCCCGACCTTCTCCCCCGCGACGAAAGGCGTCTGTACCTCTTTCGGCTCCGTATCCTCCGGAACGAGAGGCGGCGGCTCGTCGGACCACTCGTCGTCCTCGTCTGCGCCCAACTCGTCGGCGTACTCGGGCAGAGTGGTCCAATCGACAAAAGGCGTCACGACCGGCAGCTCGAAATGCTCTTCCACTTCCCCCATCTGTACGACGGAGAGATCGACGCGGCCTTCTGCATACGCCTGCTGGATGATCGCCAGCGATTCGCGGGCGTCCAGGTCGAGCAGGTTGGTGATCAGCAGTGCGACAGTGGTTTTGTCCTCCTGTTCGAGCACCAGAGCCTGTTCCAGCATACTGACGACGCGA
>JAYUMV010000054.1:0-5155 GCA_043762265.1 Chthonomonadaceae bacterium
CGGCATCAAGCGCGAAAAGGTCATCACCGACCTCAAGCGCATCAGCAAGCCGGGCCTGCGGGTCTACTGCGACAAAGAGAAGATTCCCCGCGTCCTGCGCGGACTGGGTATCGCTATCCTGTCCACATCGCAGGGGCTGATGACCGACCGCGAAGCCCGCAAAAGGGGTGTCGGCGGCGAAATTCTGTGCTACGTCTGGTAACAGGCGGACACGTTCACGACGGGAGAGAGTTTCATGTCACGTATTGGAAGAAGACCGATTACGGTTCCCGCCAATGTGACCGTTTCCCCCACGGAAGACGGCACCATGACGGTCAAGGGCCCTAAGGGGACGCTCGTGCGTCGCCTCAGCCCGGACCTGATCTTCAAGCAGGAAGGCGACACCCTGACGGTGGATCGCCCGACCGACAACAAAGAGCACCGCGCCATGCACGGCCTGACCCGCACCCTCGTCGCCAACATGGTCGAGGGCGTCACGACCGGCTACACCAAGCAGTTGGAGATCATCGGCGTCGGCTTCCGCGCCGCGATGGTCGGGCAGGTGCTGCAGCTCAATGTCGGCTTCTCGCACACGATCGAAGTCCTGCCGCGCGAAGGGATCGCCTTTTCGGTCGCCAACGACCCGCAATCGCGCAATCCCGTCGTAACGATCACCGGAATCGACAAAGAGCGCGTCGGACAGACGGCGGCTGAGATCCGCAAACTCCGCAAACCGGAACCCTACAAGGGCAAAGGCATTCGCTATAAGGGCGAGGTCGTGCGCCGCAAGCAGGGTAAGGCCAGCGGTAAGGGCGGTAAGGGTAAGAAGTAAGCTCATTCTCACCATCCTGCGCCACGCTATTTTTCGAGAAGATTTTGTACTTCTGCGAATCGTGTCCACGAAGGTGGACACTCGGTGCGGAGCACCCTAGCGAAGGAATTCATTCCCTCGCAACTTTAGGGGTGCATGTGGCGCGGGGTGGAAAAACGGGCTCCAACTGTGGTATAATGAACCCTTGCGTGTGGCGGATTCCGTCGGCACGGCAAGAATAGCGTTGGGTCGGCAATCCAGCGCGAGAGGAAACAGCAATCATGCGACTTGCAGAGAAGGAAGAACTGCGCAAAAAGCGACACCGCAGGCTCCGCTTTAAGGTGATCGGCACCACGGCGCGACCGCGACTGAACGTGTCCCGCAGTCTTCAACATATTTATGCACAACTGATCGACGATTCCACCGGACACACTCTGGTTACCGCGTCTACGGTAGACAAAACCCTGCGCGAAGCCCTGAAGACCGGCGGTGACGTGGAGGCAGCCAAGGCCGTCGGCAAGATGATCGCCGAGCGGGCTCAGGAAAAGGGAATTACCGCCGTTGTCTTTGACCGGGGCGGCTACAAATATCATGGTCGTATACAGGCTCTCGCTGACAGTGCGCGCGAGAATGGACTAAAGTTCTAAGGAGCAATCGTTGGCGAAGATAAATCCTGATACGCTGAACCTCGAAGAGCGGGTCATCAAGACGAATAAGTGCCAGAAGACCACCAAGGGCGGACGCACCATGAGCTGGAGCGCGCTCGTCGTGGTTGGCGATGGCAACGGTCATGTCGGAGTCGGCCTGGGCAAAGCCCGTGCGATCCCCGATGCGATCCGTAAGGGCGTGGAAGCGGCCAAGAAGGCTATCATCCTCGTTCCGATCGTCGGCGGCACCCTCCCGCACGAACTGTTCGTGCACGACGGCGCTGCCGAAGTCATGCTGAAGCCGGCCTCCGCAGGAACCGGTCTGGTCGCAGGCAGCAGCATGCGCACTATTCTGGAACTCGCAGGCGTCCACGACGTTCTGGGCAAGTCCCTGGGCTCGTCCAACGCCACCAACATCGCCTGGGCCACCATTGCGGCCCTGAAGAAACTGAAACGTGTCGAAGATGTCGCCCGTCTGCGCGGCACCACCGTGGAGGCGCTGGCCCCCTGGATGAGTAAACTGGAGGGGCATCATGGCGGTTAAGTTGAAAATCACGCTGCGCAAAAGTCCCATCGGCTACGCGGCCTCGCATCGGGCAACGGCACGCGCCCTGGGCTTCACCAAACTGCAGCAGGTTCGCGTTCACGATGACAACAAGGTCATTCGCGGCATGGTCCACAAGATCCGCCACCTGGTCTTTGTCGAGCAGGTAGTCGAAGAGCAGGCCTGATCCCGCACTTGATACTGCCGCCGCCCTCCGAGGGCGGCGGCTCCTCGCGCCAGCAGGGCCTAAGACGGCCTGCGCGGGGTTTAGGAGAGAAAATGTCTATCGGTATCCACAATATCCAACCCTCGGCCGGATCCACCCACCGTCGCAAACGCGTCGGACGTGGCGCTGGCTCCGGCCATGGTAAGACGAGTACGCGCGGTCACAAGGGCAACAAATCCCGCGGTCAGATCAATCCCAACTTCGAGGGTGGTCAGACCCCGCTGCACCGCCGTCTGCCGCAGATTCGCGGCTTCAAGCCCGTTAATAAGAAGTTCTATGCACTGGTCAACCTCTATATCCTGGAGGAGAACTTCGAAGCGGGCGACACGATTACTCCCGAGCTTCTAGTCGAGAAGGGCATTCTTCGCGACCTGCATGCCGGTCTCAAAGTCCTGGGGACGGGTGAGGTGACGAAAAGCCTGACCGTCCATGCCCAGAAGTTCAGCGAGACCGCAACAGAGAAGCTCAAAGCGGCGGGCGGCACCATAGAAGTGCTCGCCGCGCGCAAACGCTGAGAGGTAACTCATGATAGAGGCGATTATTCGAGCCTGGTCCATTCCCGAACTGCGTAAACGGATCGGTTTCGTCCTTGGGATGATGGCGGTCTTTGCAATCGGGGCGCATATCCCTGTTCCCGGTATCGACCACAGCGTGATCACCAACATGCTGCGGAACGGCGGCGGCGGCATTCTGCAACTGATGGATGCCTTCGGAGGCGGAGCGCTGCGACGCATGTCCATCTTCGCAATGGGCATCGGTCCCTACATTAACGCTTCGATCATTATGCAGATGATGACCATCGCTCTGCCCCAACTCGATGCGCTCTCCAAAGAGGGCGAATCGGGCCGTAAGCAGATCGCCAAAATCACCCGTAACCTGACCGTCGCCCTGGCCTTCGTGCAGGCGATGGGGATCATCCTCATGTTCGGCCAGAACGGCGCGCACCTGGGGATCTTCCAGAAATTCGAGATCTGTGTCGTCCTGACAGCGGGCTCTTCCTTCCTGCTCTGGATCGGGGAACAGGTGACCCAAAAAGGCGTCGGCAACGGCATCTCTCTCGTCATCTTCTCCGGCATCCTGCTCAGCCTGCCCACACAGGGCGCGCTGATCGGCAAGCAGTTGGGAGCGGGCACTCCCTGGTTCAACCTGGTGATCCTGATCGCCGCATTCGTCGCGACCGTCTGGTTCATCATTATGATCACTCAGGGAACGCGCCGTATCCCGATCCAGCATACCAAGCGGGTCATCGGCAGAAGCCAGACTCAGGGCGGATCCTCCTACTTTCCGATCAAGGTGAACTCTGCAGGCGTCATCCCGATCATCTTCGCTATCTCGCTGATGCTGTTCCCGGCTACGATCGTCAATGCGATCCCGGTGCAGACTGGCCCGATGATGAAGGTCAAAGAGTTCCTGATGCAGTTGAACCCTGGCGCAAACGTCGGATCGACGCTGTTCTATGCCCTGTTGGTCATTGTCTTCACCTACTTCTATACGGCCATCGTGATGAACGTGCAGGAGATCGCGGACAACCTGAAGAAGTACGGCAACTACATTCCCGGTATTCGACCCGGCAAGCCGACGTTCGAATACCTGGAGCGTGTGATCTCTCGTATCACGCTGGCAGGCGCTTTTTTCCTGGCTCTGATCGCAGTCGCACAGTATATCGTGCCGAACGTCACCGGCTTTAAGTCGGTCACGCTCATCGGAGGCACCTCGCTGCTGATTATCGTCGGTGTCGCGATCGAGACGATGCAGGCTATCGAAGCACAGTTGCTGATGCGTAATTACGAAGGGTTCATCAAGAGCGGTCAGGGAACCGCAATGTGAGTCCGGCAAGCCGCACAGCATCTCGGTGCGAGGAAGCGCAGCCATGATTTTGGTGTTGCTGGGGCCGCCGGGAGTCGGCAAGGGAACGCAGGCAGGGCGGATCGCCCTGCATTATGAGATACCAACCATCTCCACCGGGGCGATGTTTCGCGACGCAGTGACGCGCGGCACGGAACTGGGACGTATCATTCAACGGTACCGTATCGAGAAGGGGGAGTATGTCCCGGACGAAGTCGTCATCACCGCAGTGAAATTGCGGACGGCAGAACCGGACTGCATCCCAGGTTTTCTGATGGACGGGTTCCCGCGCACCATTCCACAGGCGGACGCTTTGGAGGCGCTCCTGCTGGAACGGAACCGAAAAGTGACCGGCGCGTTGGAACTCAAAGCGCCCATCGAGGAACTCGTCGGACGATTCAGCGGCAGAAGGGTCTGCCCGCTGGATGGTTCGAGTTACCATCTCGTCACGCAGCCTCCGCTTCAGGCGGGTCTCTGCGACATCTGCCATACACAACTGGTACGGCGCGACGACGACGATCCCGAAGTGGTGCAGCGCCGCCTGGAAGTCTATATGGAGAAGACCACGCCTCTGATGGACTACTATCGCGAACGCGGGATGCTCCTCACCGTCGATGCAACTGCGGAACCGGAGACAGTGTTCGGACGTATATTAGAGGCTATTGGGCGATGGAAAGCCGCGTCCGGTGCGTCGGTTGGAAACTAGAACTTATGATCTATTTGAAAAAGCCGGAGGAGATCGAGAAGATACGCGCTGCCGGGCGAGTCATCAACCTGGTCATGAGAGCGGCGGAAGCGGCGATTGCCCCGGGCATCACGACCGGCGCACTCGAAGATCTTGCCGTGAGTATCATTTCGCAGAGTGGTGGCACCTCACCGTGTGTCGGTTATGCGCCCGCTGGCCATCCGCCGTATCCTGCCTGGACCTGCATCTCGACGAATGAAGAGATCGTACATGGCATCCCCGGCCGTAGGGTTCTTAAAGAGGGCGATGTCGTGACGGTAGACTGCGTCGTCGAGCTCGACGGCTGGATCGCAGATAGCGCCTGGACCTTTCCGGTCGGGAAAGTTTCGCCTGCGGTCGAGCGTCTGCTGAAGGTAAC
>JAYUMV010000055.1:0-27992 GCA_043762265.1 Chthonomonadaceae bacterium
AAGTCCATGATATGCGCCGACTCGACCAGATCGAGAAAGGTCTGATCACGTGTCAGGGTTTTGCTGCCGCCGAGAAAAGCGCCGCGCCCGCCCGGCTTGACCACGCCCCTCTCCAGGGGAAAGTTGCGGTCGATCTGGTCGTTGGCGTCGAGATTAGCCAGCAGCATATCGCGCACCGCCGTGACTTTCTCGACCGATTGCAGGCCACGCAGCAGCAGATAGCCGTCCTCATCCATCCTCTCCCGCAACTCCACCGGATCGTGCAGTATCGCGTTGGAATCGCGCAGGGTTCCGAGATACTTGCCCCCGAGTTCCAACTCGTGTTGTGCCATCTTCAGTTTCATGTGACCTCCCCGAAAGACAATGACTTCGTACGAGAGAGGATATCCCTCTTAGCGGCGGATGCTGCTGTGGCTGCGGGAGTGCGCGGTCTCGATTTCGGCGCGTGTCGAGAGCAGCAGGTCGCCGGGCATGGTGTGCTTGAGCGCGGCCATAGCGGTGCCGTATTCAAGCCCGAGTTTCAGGTCGCCCTGGAGGTAACCCATCAGGACACCGGCGTTGAAAGCGTCTCCGGCCCCGACGCGATCGACGATCTGGCCGAGCGCAAAGGGAGTCGCCGCCCAGTCTCCGGCATCGTCGCAGGCGACCGCGCCATCGCCGCCGCAGGTGATGACGGCGGAAGCGATTCCGTAGTTCTCACGGAAGGTGCGCGCGACTTCCGGCCCAGCGCCGGTGATGCCGAACAGCTCTGCGGCATCGGAGAGCGGGCAGAGCAGCACATCGATGCGGGAGAGCATAGGCTCCAGTTCGCGCCGCGCCTCTGCCGCAGACCAGAGTTTGGCCCGATAGTTCACATCGAACGAAACGCGCGTTTCGGTCTCCTTCGCGATGTCGAGGGCGCGGACGACGGCCTTCGCAGCATAGGGACTGAGAGCCGGGGTGATCCCGCTGAGATGCAGCAAGCGGGCGTTGGCGATCCGGTCGGCATCGATCTCGTGGGCCGTGATACGGCTGGCGGAAGAGGCGGCGCGATCGTAGTAGACATCGATGCCGCGCGGAGCGACGCCGAAGTCAAGGAAGTAGAGACCGGTGCGCGCTCCCGGCAACTCGTCCCAGAGCATGCCCGAGGTATCGACGCCCCAGCGCCGGATCTCATTCTCGATGCGGCGGCCCATCGGGTTCGCGGGCAGTTTACTCCACCAGGACACCTTCAACCCGAGGCGGGCCAGAGCGACCGCCGTATTCGACTCCGACCCTCCCACCCGCACGTCCAGCGAGACAGCCTCTTCCAGTCGCCCGAAACCCGGCGCACTCAGGCGCAGCATCGTCTCTCCGAACGTCACGACATCGTAATCGCGCTTCTCCAACGTAGGTTCTATCGTCGTACTCCTTCTCAAACGTTCAGTAACTTATCTTTAAGGCTTTCAGCACTTCGGCCGCATGGTCGTCTACTTTCACCTTGCGGAAGACATGGCTCAGGTTGCCATCCGGCCCGATGACAAAAGTGGTGCGGTCGATGCCCATATACTTTTTGCCGTACATCGACTTCTCCGCCCAGACGCCATAAGCCTCCGCGACCGCATGGTCGTGGTCCGCCAGCAGGCGATACGGGAATTCGAACTTCTCGGCGAACCGATCCTGCGACTTGACCGTATCCGGACTGATCCCCAAAATTACCACATCGGCCTCGTCATAACTCGCCTTCGCATCCCGAAAACTGCACGCCTCGATCGTACACCCCGGCGTATCGGCCTTCGGATAGAAAAACAGCACGACCGTCTTCCCAAGCAGATCCGCCAGCGCAACGGACTCGCCCTTATTGTCTTGCAGGGTAAAATCCGGCGCAACCTCTCCAACTTCCGGCATATCGGCTCCTCTCGTCTCTGAAATGTTCTCTCATCATGATACCTGGAAGTCTTTTACAATATGTCGATGGCGACTATTCCATGCTCCTTGAACTGTGCATGGAGTTCGTGTCCGTCTAGTAACAGTGTGCCAAGTAACGGGCGCTTCCCCAATGCCAAAATTCGTACTGATTGCTCTGTCCCTTGCCACAAAATGGTCGCTGAATACACAGGAACCAAGACCTCGCTATCGTCTGCCAGATTGGCTGGCAGGTCGAACTCAAACTGTAAACCAAGTGCCTGAATGGCTTCAAGTGGTAAGGTGAGCGAACCTGTATAGCCAGTATCCACGACAAATTCGATGGCGAGGTCAGGCTGGCCCAATAAACGAAACATGATAGGAACAAGGGCATGAAGGCGTGAAACTTTGCCTGTCATCATGAGGAGGTTCGCTCCATCACTCCTCCAAAGGACTCTGCGACATTATAACCGATGCGCATTCCGAAAAGCTGTCCATTCGGATGCTTCGTACGCAGATGATGTGCGGATTCAATTCCCATCACATCTCCAACCTCATAATCTCCGGTTTCTACGTCAATAATGACCATTTTACCGATATTCTGTTCCACTTCTACTTTCTGGCGAATACTCTGCTCGTAGAGAGCCTTTCCACGTCGCCACACTTCATCACGACTTATTTGTCCGCTTGCCATTTGCATCGCCTCCTATAGTGTTCGGTATGCTTGCTATTCTATCACAGAGGAACTACCTTTGACGAGGGCACGTCGTTCTTTATCATCGGCCCAGGCGGAATTCTCCGGTCCTACCAACTCTTTCGGGTCTGTATCGGTGCCCTACCCGTCTTATTGCGCTGAAAAGGAAAGCATCGTAGACCGCCCGTTGGGAATATTCGATGTCGTGGCTTTGACGTACATAATCCGCAACGATCTGGTAGCGGTAAGGAGCATAGTAATCGCCCATGACCACGGCATGTACCATGATGGAAGGCGGATGGTATTGAAGTTCAATCGTGTCCAGTATAAAGTTCTGGAACTCCTTACGCGTCGAAGGCAATTTGAGGAAGGCATTCAGTACGCTTCCTGGTGGATAGGGCGACTGTCGCACGACGGCTGGCAGGGGTTGGTTGAAGTGGGCACGAATACCGACGCTGATCAAGTGTAGGGTCATCGTAGTGGGATCGGTGCGCGAGACATCAGGATAGACTTCGAAATCGATCACAAGATAATGTTGTGGTCCAGATTTGGGCTGATAAGTCAGTCCGCTCAAAATGATCTCGCATCGTCCTGAAATACGTGGCCCCCAAGAGCGATTGATTTCGAATCCTTGTGCTGTCAGGGAGGGGGCAATTTGTGCCCACTCTTTGCCATCGAGCGCCTTTTGAGTCGCGTGATAAGGGTGCCAGAGAAAACGCTGATAGAAATTCGGGTACTGTTGAAGTCCAGCGCGCAGGTCGGAGGCCAGCGAGTCCACTAAGCGGGACGTTCTTGCCGACCACACTCTGGCCGGGGCAGATTTTGCTGTTATGAGATTGTGAACGGGCTGGTGTTGCCGATGGTTGTGCCACCAGAACCCGCTGAAGGCGCATAGGGCTATTGCGGACACAAGGCCGACGCTACGCTTCATCCGCAGGTGGTGCAGTCCGAGCAAACAGGCGCAAAGCAGAACTCCGCCACTTCCGTACTGACGTATCCATGAACGTAATCGCGTTGGATTCATCTTCACTTCCCCTGTCTCTTTCCTACGGCAATACCTTCGCCAATTCAGACGCGTGCCCAGGTACCACACGTTTAGGGTCTGTAAAAGTATAACTTCCCGAGTCAAGCAATCGATGTTGCCGTTCTCGGATGCAGCGTGTAGTTCCACTGCGGGCAGATCTCATGGTAAGTGATGTTCAACGCTGCCATCGCTTCCTCGGTGACCTGAACGCCTTTCTGATATACCTGCTCCACTAGATGCGCTACCACCGTCAGGCCCGTCTGGGTGGTGGTATCCCGCAGATAATGCAGGAGCGTCTCCCAACTGCGTAGCGGACAACCCGCCCACGTCTTGCTGATTTCGCTGAAAAGGCGATGCTCAATCGGGTTCCATTTCGAACAACCCGTCGGTAAATGGCAGACCGTCACATCCAGGCCGAAGACATCGGCAATCTGCTCCTGAAGTTGTTGCTTCCAATGCCTGCAGCGATAGCCGTTGCTGCCACCGCAGTCGGCACGGATCAAAAGCGAAGTCGCCCCAGGGAAACGCGCGGGCATCTCGGTGCGGCACCAATGGGCCAGGTTGTCCACCGCAAAGGCCGGGGTATCGGCGGACTGCCCGACATAGACACTGCCGCAGTTATGCGTCAGATCGTAGATCCCATAAGGAACGGCGCGCCCCAACGCTTGGCTGGGAAAGTCATGGACGTTGACGGTGTCGGCTTCCTGACACCAGACTTGACCGGCGTTCTTGAAGTCGCCGACCAACTCTTTCTTCTTGGTATCCACCCAGAGAACCGGCTGACCCGCTTCCTGATGGCACGCACGTTGCTGCTGCAAGTAACGAAACTGCGCGTCGCGTCCGACAGGAGAAGTGCCTTCTCGGTTTTTGTGGTTGGACCGCAGTCGATAGTCGCGTTTTCGGAGCAGGCGGCTGAGCACCGGCAGACTCACCGCATGCGACTTCTGGGCCAGTTTGCTCTGTAAGTCTCGCAAACGACAGTTGAGCCACTTGGTGGGTCTCATGGGATCGCCTGCCGTATGGGGCTCAACGACCTGAGCAAGATCTTCTTCTAAGGTCGGCGCTTTTTTTCGGTGGAGGGTTGCCCGCCTCCTTCTTTGCGCAGTCGGCCCGTCGGAACGGTTGTGAGTTGGGCCAAGAGTTCCTGGCGTCCTCGGCGGATGGTTTTCTCGTCCATTCCGGTAATGAGGGCGCGTTGCACATCCGAGGGCGCGTCGGGAGCCTGGGAGAGGGTTCCGACATACCAACGACTTTGGGGCTCGTTGAGCCGACTGAGCAAGAGATTGATCTGCTCATGATAGAGAAGCACAGTGGGATCGGTTCCTGCCTGACAGATCGTACACACGCATTGATGGGGAGTAGGGTTCTCGGTAGACATGGGCGCCATCGCCTCCTATGCCGAAGCGCGGGACGTCGCTGCCATTCGTCTGGTATTGTGCGATGCCGCGCCCTACGATCGGGGCATCGTCGCGCCTTCGGATCTACGCGGCATCTTCTCCGTGCAGGGGCGTGGCGGCACGGTCTTGCAGCCCGCCATCAACTTTCTGCTCACACGTAGCGAGTTCCCACCCGCCGCGCCCATCATGATCATTACCGATGGCTGGTGCGAAGAGGAGTTGACCGTGCCGCGCGAACACTGCTTCCTGCTGCCCCGCAAATCGGAAAATCAGAAAGGCATGCCCCTCCGCACGACCGCGCCGATCTTCCGTGTCCTCAAAGAGGAACGTTATGAATAAGGTCTTCTCTTGCTCTCTGGGGATGGGTACGGTATCATAGGCCCAACGGAACGAAATCGGTTGGGAGAGAGACGGATATGGCGGAGACGGAGATTGTAGTGATTGGGGGCGGGTTTGCGGGGGTGGAGGCGGCGTGGGCTGCGGCGGAGCGCGGCAGCAAGGTACGGCTGTACGAGATGCGCCCGGTGCGGACGACGCCGGTCCACCAGACGGGGGACCTCGCCGAACTGGTCTGCTCCAACTCCTTCAAATCGAACCTGTTGCACAATGCGAGCGGTGTCCTGAAAGAGGAGATGCGGCGGATGGGCTCGTTGGTGGTGCCGATTGCAGAGCGCAACCGGGTTCCGGCAGGCGAGGCGTTGGCGGTGGATCGGGAGCCGTTTGCGCGGGAGGTGACCGCCACACTTGCCGCCCATCCGAACATCACCATAGTGCGTGAAGAGGTGACCGATCTGCCCCTCACGCGCCCACTGATCATTGCGACCGGACCGTTGACCTCGGATGCCTTCGCGGCCGAGATCGCGCGGCTGACGGGCGGCGACTCGCTCTCGTTCTACGATGCGGTCGCGCCAACGGTGACTTATGATAGTCTTGATATGAGTAAGGTGTTTCGCGCCTCGCGGCGAGGCAAAGGCGCGAATCTGCCCGCACTGGTAGGAGAGCCCGCGCTGGCAGGGGAGGCGGAAGCGCAGGAGACATCGGAAGCGACGGAAGAGGGCGGCGAGCCGGATGGGGTCGGCTGTGCGGGAGCGGTGACGGAGAGCGCGGACTATCTGAACTGCCCCTTTGAAAAAGACGAATATATGGCGTTTTGGAAGGCGATCACGGAGGCGGAACTGGCTCCGCTGCACGATTTTGAGCAGGGCGACGACGCGAAGAAGATGGTCTTCTTCGAGATGTGTGTGCCGATTGAAGAGTTGGCGCGACGCGGGCCGAAGACGCTGGCGTTCGGCGCGATGAAGCCGATCGGCCTGGTCGATCCGCGCACCGGCAGGCGGCCCTATGCGGTAGTGCAGTTGCGGCAGGAGAACAAGGAAGGCACGCTCTGGGGCCTGGTCGGATTTCAGACACGGCTGAAGTGGGGCGAGCAGCGCCGCATTCTCTCCCTCATTCCGGGCCTGGAGAACGCGGAGTTTATCCGGTTCGGGGTCATGCACCGCAACACCTATGTCAATGCGCCGCGCCTGCTCGACCTGACCTGCCAACTGCGTGAGCATCCCGGCGTCTTCCTGGCAGGGCAGATGACCGGCGTCGAGGGCTACCTGGAATCGGCAGCCATCGGGATGCTGGTCGGTCTGAACGCGCATCGGCAGACCATCGGCCTGCCGCCCGCCATCCCGCCGCGCGAAACGGTGCTGGGCTCCCTCTGCCACTACCTGGTCGAGACCAACCCGAAGCATTTCTCCCCCATGAACTCCAACTGGGGCGTGGTGCCCGAACTGCCGGGGCCGCCGATCCGCGACAAACGCGAAAAAGGCCGCCGGAAAGCGGAACGGGCGCTACTGGCTTTCGACAGCTTTCTGAGCCAACTCTAGCGCCTCCTCCAGAGACATCTCCTTGCCTTCCGCCCATGCGGTCAGAAAGGCCGGTTCACCTAGCGCCTGCCGCGCCTGCGCTATGTTCTGCGCCTGTTCCGCCTGATGCTGTCAATGAGAGGCGCGTCTTGCCCGCTCCTCCGGTTCCCAGAAGGGTCAGCAGGCGCACCGGAGCTGGCGTGCTCTCCAGGTCGTGGGTGCGCAGCAGCTCTGTCAGTTGGGCGATCTCCGTCTCGCGGCCGATAAAGCGGTTCAACTGCTGGGGCAGGTTGGTGGGCAGGGAGTTGAGCGAACGCAGCGCAGGAAAGTCGTCGGGCAGGTCCGGGTGGCAGAGCTGGAAGATCTCTTCCGGCCTCTCCAGATCCTTGAGCCGATGGGATCCCAGGGAGCGCAGCGTCACGCCTTCCGGCAGCAGACTTTCGATCATCAGGACAATCGCGTGGGAGACGAGCGTCTGACCGCCGGAAGCCAGACTGCGCAGGCGCGCGCAGCGGTTGACCGCTGTGCTGTTGTAGTCGCCTTCGCGCAGTTCCGCAGGTCCGACGTGGAGCGACGCGCGGACCCGGATCGGCGTGTCGGTGGGCCATGCCTCGGCGCAAAGCTCGCGTTGCAGGGCGCAGGCGGCAGCGAGCGCTTCGGCAGGAGAGGGGAAGACGGAAAAAGTGCTGTCTCCTTCTCCCCGATTGCGCACGACATGACCGTTATGTGCCGTCACACTCGCGGCGATCAGGTCGGCCTGGCGTGCATGGGCCTGCTTCATCGCGGCGTGCTGGGTATCCCACAGTTGTGTAGAGCCCGCAATATCGGTAAACAGAAAGGTCAATGTTCCGGTCGGCGCTGAGGACAAGGCTCTGTTCTTTCTCTGCTTGATGCTGGAATATAGCATACCACGATCCGAGATATTCCCGCTAGGGCGACGTTGCTGCGGGAACTGAACGCCGTTCGCAACCCTTCGTCCAGCGGAATCGTCGCCCAGAACGGCTAAAAATTCGATCTCAGCACAAAAATCCGCAAATTGAGGGAAAATTGCGTCCCCCTTAGTCCGTATATATGAGTGTTACACACTAACGTTGTGTGTGTTATACACCATAACATTCAGTTTTTGAAACAGACGAAGGAGAACTGCAATGAACAAAACGTCCCATGGAACCCTTTTGGTGCGCAGGCCAGATGAGACCCTGAATCGCTGGAACGAGATGGAACAGATGCAGCGCCGTATGGACGAGACTTTTGCCGGCCTCTTCGGGTATACCCCGCTGGCGCGCCTGATTCCCTCGACGGCGTACCCCGTGCTGAATCCCGAAGTCGGCTTCTCACCGGATCTATTCGAGACCGAAGAGGAGCTTATTCTCGTAGCGCCGCTGCCCGGAATCGATCCGGCGAACCTGAGCATCGAAGCGACCGAAGACACTTTGAACTTGAAGGACGAACGCTCGCCGGTCTATCAGAACGAGAAGGCCCGGCAACTGCGCCAGGGCAGTTGGTCCGCCTCCCACGGTGAGTTTCAGTTCACCTACGCTCTGCCTATCCTGATCAATCCGGAGAATGTCCAGGCGCACTATCGGAACGGCGTTTTGGAACTCCACCTCCCGAAGGCGGAGGCCGTAAAGCCGAAGACCATCAAAGTGAACGTCAGCGCGGACTAACCGGCGCCCATATTGTGGGATAAACAGGCGCCCCCAGGTCGACTCTTCCAGGGTCGGCCCGGGGGCGTTTTGTGCGTCCTCGGGGGGTGCCCAATTGCTGCCTCTCTGTTCCCCGTAAATGGCCCTTTCTAGACTGGAACATGCGGTCGGTCGTCGGGTATAATACCGAGAACACGTTCGCAGGCGAAGGGTGGGCAACGGCATGGCATGGAAGGTACTGACATCGGCACGAGCTTTTTGGGTGAGCGGGCAGGCCGCGCAGGCGGCGCTGGAAGCGGCAGGGGGCGAAGTGGTCCCTTCGAGGCGTCCGGGGCCGTTTCCGGAAGAGGAGGCGATTGCGGCGCTTCAGGGCTGTGACGCCGTCATCGCGTCGAGTGAACCGTACAATGCCCATGTCTTCGCCGCCTGTCCGCAACTGAAACTGGTGGCGCGCTGTGGTGTCGGGACCGATGCGGTAGATATGAAGGCTGCGGTGGAGGCAGGGGTGGTGGTGACCAACACGCCCGGCGCGATGACCCAAGCGGTCGCCGACTACACATTTGCGCTCATGCTGGGCATTGCCCGCCGCCTGCCGGAATCCGACGTGATGATGCGCAGCGGAGGATGGGGCGAATTTCGGGGCGTACTGGTCTACGGCAAGACCCTCGGCCTGGTCGGGGTGGGGCGCATTGGGCAGGCCGTTGCGCAGCGGGCGAAAGGCTTCTCGATGCGCGTCCTGGCCTACGATCCGATCCTCCAGGCCAGCGGCAAGGCCGCTCCCGGCATCGAATTCGTCACTCTGGAAGAGCTTCTAGCCCAGTCCGACTACGTCTCTGCACACGTACCCTCGCTGCCGGAGACCGTCAAGATGTTTAACTCCGAGCGCTTTGGGCAGATGAAGCCGACCGCCTACTTCATCAATACCGCGCGCGGCACCCTCGTCGATGAAGCTGCTCTGCTGACCGCCCTGCAAGACGGCACGATCGCCGGAGCCGCCATCGATGTCTACGCGAAAGAGCCATGCCCCGCAGACAGTCCGCTCCGCCAGGCCCCCCACTGCGTCCTGACCCCCCACAACGCTTTCAATGCCCTCGAATCCACCGTCGAGATGAGCCGCCAATCCGCCCAATCGATCCTCGATCTGATGCAGGGCCGTCTCCCCGACAACATCTGCAACCCCGCCGTCTGGGACTCGCCCCACCTGCGCGTCCCGAAACCTGTCTGAACCACGATTTTCACGATGGATATGACTATTAACGAAGGAGAATACGATGCGAAACAATCCCGTGAAAGCGGCGTTGCGTGAGGGGAAGCCCCAAGTCGGGACCTGGCTGTCGCTGGCGAGTCCGTTGGCAGCGCGGTATATGGCGCGCACCGGGTTTCACTGGCTGACGCTCGACATCGAGCATAGCTGTGTCAACTGGGAGACGGCGGCGATGATCTTCGGGGCGATTGCCGATGCCGGAGGCGTACCGTTGGCGCGGGTGCCGTTCAACAATCTGGAAAACGTGAAGCGGTGCCTGGACAACGGCGCGTTCGGGATCGTCTTTCCGATGTGCAATTCGGTGGAAGAGGCCGAGCGGGCGGTTTCGGCGTGTAAGTATCCGCCGGTCGGAGAGCGCAGCGTGGGGGGCAGCCTGCATGCGATGAACTTCGGCGGGAGTTCGGCGGAGTACTACCGTCGTGCCAACGAGGAGATCCTGGTCATTATCCAGGCGGAGCATATCCTGGCCGTCGAGAATGCCGACGCGATCTTCAGCGTTCCCGGCGTCGATGCTGTGTTCGTCGGGCCGAACGATCTGCTCTCCTCCATGCATAAGACCCCCGATATGGACTCGAATGATCCGGAGTTCGTTGCCGCGTTGCGCCATATCCGCGAGACTGCCAATCGGCACGGCATCGCGCCTGGGATTCATGTCTCGAATCCGGCCGCAGCGACCCGCCGGATCGAGGAAGGCTGGCAGTTTATCGCGGTCAGCAGCGAACTCGGCTTTATGCAGCAGTCTGCGGCGGCGGCGGCGGAAAGCGTCATTGGTCGGCCTGTTGCCGACACGGCCCGCTACTAATAGAGGCAACAGATAAACTTTGCAGGGGACAGGTGTCCGCGCAGGCGGACAATCAGTGCGTAGCGCTCTAGCGAAGGAATTCATTCCATCGCAACCGGCCCGGTCGCCAACACGGCCCGCTACTGAGGTTCGCAACGAGCCATGCGAGGGTTGAGAGCAGGCGCACGGCTCAGGGGTGCGTCACGTAGGCGGAGCCGTCTTCGGCGCGGGCGGGCTCCTGAACGTAATGGCCCTTTTCGGGGACTGCGATCTGATCGAAGTCACGAGCAAGCGTGTGCAGCGCCTGCCGCATGTTCGCGCCGTGCATCGCGCGCCCGTGGCCCGTCACGACGAGTGCCGGCTCCAGCGCCGCCAGACGCTCGACGGAGGTTTTGGCGCTCTGCCAGTCCGGAGTGAAGTACATCGGTGGCCCATGCATCTCCTCCTTCTGAGTCGCGACCGAGTAGGCCGACTCCTGATTGGTGGTGATAAAGGCGTCTCCGGCGATCAGGGGTTTATCGCTCTCCCGCCAGAGGGAGACATGACCCGGTGTGTGCCCCGGTGTCGCGAGCCACTTCCAGCCCGGCATCTCCGGCACGCTGCCATCGGTGGGCAGCGTTTGCAGCCATCGGGTAAAATTGAAGGGACCACGTGGGAACATCCCCGCGAACGAAGGCATGATTCCGTTGCCGACATGCGTGTCCGGGGGCGGATAGGCAGCGGTTCCGTTCAGGTAGGGCTGTTCCAGCGCGTGCGCATAGATTGGCACATCCCACTTTTCGGCGAGATGCTCCAGCGATCCGGTATGATCGACGTGACCATGCGTCAGAATAATGGCGGCAGGGCGCGCGCCTGCGCCAAACCGATCCTCGGCAGCGCTCTCGATCGCGCCTGCCGTTCCCGGAATTCCGGCGTCAATTAAAACCCAGCGGCTGTTTTCGGTTCCTGACAGACCGAAAAAGGCGACGTTGACCATCATCAGGCGTTTGTACGCCAGATCGGGCAAAACTTCGTGGGTGCCGTCGTCGCGCACTTCATCCTGATCCGGATTGTCGGCGCGGTCGCTCGCATTCAGGCGTATCTGATGTTCCATCGTATTTCTCCGATTTCAAACGTATCCCTGTCAACGCAGGAACGTTAAACTCCGGAACGCGTGCGAGCCGTTGCCGTGGAGTGCCCTGCGCCGAGTCAGCAATGGTGCCAAAACGGTTCGGACCGCGAAATTGTTCCCCCAAATCTGTGTGCAGGAGATCATGTGCATGCGAGTCTTTGTCACGCGGGAACTGCCCGCAGCGACCCTGCAGGGAGTGCGGGAGATCGCGGAGGTCGAGGTCTGGCCGGAAGAGATGCCTCCTTCGCGCGAAGTTCTGAAGGCGAAAGCGGCGTCCGCCGACGGCCTGCTCTGTCTGCTCACCGACAGGATCGACGCCGAACTGCTGGACGCCGCGCCGCATCTGAAAGTCGTGAGTCAGATGGCGGTCGGCTACGACAATATCGATGTGCAGGCGTGTCTGGCACGGGGCGTGCTCGTCGGGAATACGCCGGGCGTGCTGACGGAGACGACGGCGGATCTGGCGTTCGCCTTGCTTTTGGCGACGGCCCGCAACCTCGTTGCCGCAGAGCAGTACACCCGTTCCGGCGATTGGCGCACCTGGTCTCCTATGGAATTAACGGGGCCGGACGTCCACCATGCCACGCTTGGCATCGTCGGTATGGGGCGGATCGGGTACGAGATGGCGCGACGGGCGCATGGTTTCCAGATGAAGATCCTCTATACCGCCCGCCAGTCGCATCCGGAGGTGGAGCACGACTTCGGAGCAGAGTACGTCCTGCTGCCCGAACTGCTGGCGACCAGTGATTTTGTCTCGCTGCATCTGCCGTTCAGCCCGGCCACCAGGCACTTTATCGGGGAGGTCGAACTGCGGCAGATGAGGCCGACGACGATTCTCATCAACACAGCGCGCGGTGGGGTGTTGGATCAGGCTGCGCTGATCACGGCGCTGAAGGCAGGCACGATAGCAGGCGCAGGACTGGACGTCTTCGAGATCGAACCCCTGCCTCTCGACGATCCGCTGCTACAACTGCCCAACGTCACCCTTCTGCCCCACATTGGCTCCGCTTCGACAGCTACCCGCACCCGCATGGCCGAACTCGCCGCGGCGAATCTGGTCTGCGGCCTGCTCGGCAAACCGCTGCCGCACCCGGTCACGGCATGAAATAAGGAAATGCAAATGCAGAGCAGGAAGGCAGGAAGAAAAGAATGCAGGAAGAGACAGAGGTAAAGTCTAGGGATGTGCGGTGGTTGGAGGAGCGGGTGCGCTTGCTGCGGGAGAACCATTTCGCGGATGTGGCGCAGGGCTATCCTATTGTGGTGCGCTTTGGAACACGGGCGCAGCGGCGGTTTGGGTCGATCACCTCCCGAAATGGTGTCAGCCATATCATGGTCAATCTGCTCTATGCCGATCCGGAGGTGCCGGTCTATGTGGTGGACGAGACGCTGGCGCACGAACTCGCCCACTACGCCCATGGTTTCGGCTCCGGCCTGCCGCGCCTCTACGACGACCCACACCGGGGCGGAGTGGTGGACAAAGAGCTGGAGAAGCGGGGATTGGGCGAGGTTCACCTGAGGGCCAAAGCGTGGCGTGATACGCATTGGGATAATCACTACGACTCGTGCTGCGAAGATCTTGTGCAGCGCCGCACAGCCAAAACCGAGATGACGAATGGGATGTGGGACACCTTTTTGAGCACACCCGGTCACCGCACACAGGAAGATCTGGACGGACGCCTGGCTCTGTTGGCGGCTCGGATCGGCTATAGCCCGGAACGGGAACTGCCCTTTACCGTCGAATGGCTACGGGCAACCTCTCGCCAATCCTCTCCTTCCTACTACCTTTCTAAAACGCGCACGGTACAGGTCCACGGTCTGCTCGCGGACCGGCGTGTGCCCGGCGCTGCCCTCGATTTTGAACTGGCCTACTGGCTGGCGCGGCAGGCCTTCGGCTCCAGTTGGAAGGCAGTCCATGCCGCCCTCTGCGCCGCCAAAATGGACAGTATGGCCGAAGAAGCCCTGAAGTGGCGTAAAGGCCGCTGGCCTGCCTTCTGTAAGCGGCACCATCCGCTGCGCTAAAGCCGGTTGGTTGGGGGCGCGTATCGGTAAGAATAGATTCGCTTGCCTGGTGTTTCAAAGGCTTGATAGGCAGTTGTCGGAAGCCGAATGAGGAAAACAATGCGACAGAGTTTCATGGTGGGTTGTCTTTTGTTTGCCACTATTTTTTGTCCCCTCGTGGGCACGGCAAGTCCTCAAGCGCCGACCGCCCGCGAGTCGCCCAAAACGAGCAAGTCTTTGCCGACCGCAGAGGATTGGTACGATTCGTCGGTAAGTCTGCTCAAGCAGGGGCAGCAGTTCAACCGGGCAGCGACGCAACTCCGTAAAGCCATCGCATTGCAGGAGCAGACACAATACCATGTGGCGCTCGGATGCGCATTGGCTAGTCGTGCGGCGTCGCTCGCCCAGGCAACCGACGACAGACAGCAGTTTGCCATCGACCAGGCGAAATACCAGGAGTGGCTGAAAGCCTGGGACGTTGCCCAGAAAGATCAGAACAGCCCGGATTTCGGCAGGCCTCGTCCGAAGCCTCCGACCCTTTTGACGAAAGACGACGGTCTGCCTTTCGTTATGACACGTGAAGAGGCCCTCCTCCAGTTCAGGACGCTGTCCGAAAACGCGCTTGCAGAATGGGAGACCGCCTCGTCTCTGGCGAAAAAGACGCAGGACCGCGCCGAGATTGATTATGTGTGCGGATGGGGAAGGGAACTGCTGCGCGTTTATGGGAATATCGCCAACTGGAAAGACCTGCCGGATGCAACAGAGAATATCCGGCTGCTTCTGGAAGCGACCACCCTGGCTCCTAAGAATCCGCTCTACTGGCAGTCGTTGGGCGACATGCGGATTGATCTCAGCGCCAATCTTATTGGTGCCAAAGAGAAGCCTGCGGCGCTGCTGGCCTACCGTCAGGCATTAAAACTTAAGAAGACAAACGCCAACCTCTGTTATCGCATCTACGACCTCTGCAAGCAAGTCGATCGGGAGCAGGCGCAAGAGGCGATCCGTCAGGCGGCACAGACCGATTCGGACAACGCTTATCCTGCCTATCGTCTGGCCGGACTGCTGTTTTACGAGACGCCTTTCGGCGACTATTCTAAAGAGATCACGCGGCTCGCCAGAGACCGAAGCCCTACTCATGAAGACAGATTGCCTGCGATAGGCAATCGGATTCTGGCTTCTCCGGACTATGCACAGACGCGCCGGATGGGAGAGTCCGCTCTTGCTCTCGTGGAACAGGGCAATCGGGCGACCCACTACATGCCTCCGATCTATGCGCCTCCCTTTCCTGCTCTCCTAAAGGCTGCCTGGGGTTTGCGAGACGCCAGATACTACTTCGACAACACGACGGATATTCGCGACTGGCACACGATCTCCGTCTCGGTCGGGGGGTACATTCGTGTGATGGTTCAGCAGGGAGACAAAGAAGCGGCGGTGCATGCTGCGCACGTTTTGATCGAGATGGGAGCCAAAATAACAGGCGATCTCTACGAGAGGCCGTTGCCCCTGCCTATGGGAGAACGCTATCGGTTGAGCAATGGGCTCAGCATCGCAAGAACAGGTTATGGATGGCTTGTCGAGGCTTACCAAGCCGTAGGAGATCAGGTGAGCGCAGCGGAGTTCAAGCCGGAGTATCAGGCATTTCTGACCCTACAAGCGCAGTACTGGGAGGCGGACAAAAAGGCACGCCAGAACAGTTATGGGGAGTTTTGATCGTACTAGCAAGGGCGTAAATTCCGTATTCCGGATGGAATAACCCGCCATCCGCCCGGAGAAGAGAAGGAATTGCTGGGGGGATGGCGAACATGAGTTCGGCGGTTTCGCCATCCCCGGAAGTGCCGGTTTGGACGCACGGCAAACATAAATTTTTCAATGGAGGAACCTTATCCTATGGCTAAAAGGCAGATCAATGTCGCTCTCATCGGTTATCAATTCATGGGAAAGGCGCATAGCAATGCGTATCGGCAGGTAGGCCGGTTTTTCGATCTCGATGTTGAGCCGGTAATGAAAGTGCTGGTCGGGCGCAGCGAGCATAAAGTGAAGGCCGCCGCTGAGAATTTTGGCTGGCAGGAGTACGCGACCAACTGGGAAGAGGTCATTCATCGCTCGGACATCGACCTGATCGACATCGGGACGCCCAACGATAGCCATGCCGCCATCTCCCAGGCGGCGCTGAAAGCCGGCAAGCACGTTCTCTGCGAGAAGCCGCTCGCTATCACGGTCGCGGACGCCAAAGAGTCCTACGATGTTGCGAAGCAGACGGGCCTTATCAACGGTATCTGCCACAACTACCGCAAGGCTCCTGCGATCGCCATGGCGGCTCAGATGGTAAAGGACGGCAAACTCGGCGCGATTCGCCACTTCCGAGGAACCTACCTTCAGGACTGGATCGTCGATCCGAGCGTGCCCCTGGTCTGGCGACTGGACAAAGACATCGCGGGCAGCGGCGCGCATGGCGACCTGAACGCCCACCTGATCGATACCGCCCGCTTTGTCATGGGCGCGGAGTTTACCGAAGTGGTCGGGCTGGCGGAGACCTTCATCAAGAAGCGTCCGCTGCTCGCCGATACGGACGGCGGCCTGACCGGATTCAAAGCCTCCGGTGAAATGGGCGATGTGACGGTCGATGATGTGACCTCCTTCCTCGCACGCTTCAATAATGGCGCGACCGCCACCTTCGAGGCCACCCGCCTGGCTCCCGGCCGCAAAAACTACAACCGCTGGGAGATCAACGGCGAAAAGGGCTCCATCGCCTTCAACCTGGAGCGCATGAACGAGATCGAGATCTACCTGAACGACGATCCGCAGGGTCTTCAGGGCTTCCACACGATCCAGGCGACCGAGAACTTCATGCCCTATATGGAAGGTTACTGGCCCGTCGCCCACATCATCGGCTACGAGCACACCTTCATCAACATGATGAAAGACCTGTTCCAGGCCATCGGCAAAGGCGAGCAGTTCACCCCCGACTTCGAAGACGGTCTCAAAAACCAGGCCGTGCTCGAAGCCGTCGACAAATCCGTCCAGTCCCGCCAATGGGAACGCCCCGCGTTCTAATCACAAGAACGAAATTGCTCAGAGCCTGGTGGCACCCCTTCCGGAGGACGGCCCGGCGAAGCCGCGTAGCGAGGGACTACGTCCCTTGATTCTCACGGAACGCCCCGCGTTCTGATTCCTTTACGAAAAGAAAACCGCTCTATGACGCTGGAACGTCTCTTCGATCAGACGCCGAATCCTCTGGAACCGGACGATCTATACTTCACGTTAGAGCATCCGGAACCGCCGGAGGATCGGCCTTATCTCTATATCAATATGGCGGCTACCATCGACGGCAAGATCGTGGTCGGGGAGCCGGGGGGGACCGCGAAAGGGGTCGGTGGGCCGACGGATCAGAGGCTATTTCGGCGTTTGCAGCATACTTGTGATGCGGCGATGCTGGGCAGTACGACACTGCGGGCCAGTCAGGTGATCTATCCGCCGGAGATACTGCGGTTCGTGGTGACGCGGCGAGGGGATATGCCGCTGAAAAATCGGTTTTTTACGGATGCGCCCGAAAAGGCCTATGTGCTGGCACCCGTAGCGTTGCCGGAAGAGGTTGCTGCGAAACTGAAAGCGGCAACAAACGTATTGCAGATAGGACAGGACGACGTGGATCTGGCGGCTGTGCTGAAATATATGCGCCAGAATCTCGGTGTGCGCTCCCTGCTTTGTGAGGGAGGGGCAACGCTCAATGATCAGCTCATCCGCGCTGGCCTCGCCGACGAACTGTTTTTGACGGTGGCTCCGAAAATCAAAGGGGGCTCCGGTCTGCCGACGCCTGTGAGTGGAGAGGGTTTTCCGCCGAATGTTTCGCTCCCGGCGACCCTGCTCTCGCTCTACCGGGACGGCAGCGAACTCTATCTGCGCTACCGCCTGAGCAGGAAGCCCGAGACGAAATGAACACCCGGCGTTCCTGAAGGCGTCTCTACGAGCATAGCGGAGGTGACTTTGAAAGTTGTGACCGCACAGCAGATGCGCGACATGGATCGTCGGGCGAGTGAGGAGTTCGGCATCCCCGGCGTAGTCCTGATGGAGAATGCAGGGCGGGCGGTCGTGGAAACGATCTTGCGCGTTTGCGGACCACTGGGGGGCAAGCGCGCTGTCGTCTTCTGCGGGCCGGGGAACAACGGCGGCGATGGTTTTGTGATCGGACGTTATCTGCATCTGGCAGGAGTGGATTGTACGCTCCTGTTTGCTGGAGAGGCTGCGAGGCTCAAAGCCGACGCACAAGTGCATTATGAGCTTGCCCGTCGCCTCGATCTGGGTTTTCTGCCGGTCGGGCAGGAGGCGGCGCGAGACTCCTTGCTCGGACGCGCCGATTTCGTCGTCGATGCCCTACTCGGAACCGGAGTCAAATCCGCGCCTCGTTCTGAGATCGCCGCGCAGATCGAGGCGATCAACATGGCCTCCTGTCCTGTTTTCGCGGTCGATATTCCGTCTGGCGTGGATGCCGACACGGGAGAGATACCGGGCGTCGCCGTTAGGGCGACCCACACTGTCACGTTTGCTTATCCGAAACTGGGGCTATTGCTTTTCCCGGGCGCGGAACATGTGGGGAAACTCCATATCGCGGACATCGGGTTCGACTGGGACCGGTTGGAGCCGACAAACCCGACGGAACCAACGATCCGCGTGCAGTTCGCCCTCGACCCGGATACCTTCCCACGCAACGGCCAGGGAGCTTTGAGCCACGATTCTATGCGTCCTGTCGGGGATTTTCGGGGATTGGCTTCGGGGGCAAACGTCAATTTTGGGAAGGCGAGCCGTCTGCTGCGCAAACGCAAGGGCGAGACGAACAAAGGCGACTACGGGCATGTGGGCGTGGTGGCCGGTTCGCGCGGGATGGCGGGTGCGCCGACGCTCGTCGCCCGAGGGGCGCAAAGGGTCGGCGCAGGCCTGGTGACGGTGCTGGCCCCGGCCGGGGTGCAGCCGACTATTGGCGTGAAACTGGACGAACAGATGACCCTGGCGCTGCCGGAGAGAGACGGCGCAGTTTCGGGGGAAGCTTTCGCAGCCGTGTCTCGGTTTGCGGAGAAAGTCACCGTGCTCTGTGTGGGGCCTGGCCTGACCACGGAGCCGGAGGCGAGCGCACTGGCGCTTCGCCTGCTCGTCGAGATCCCGAAGCCGCTGGTGCTGGACGCGGATGGCCTGAATGCGCTGGCCCAATCCCCGCAGACGGCTCTGGCGCGGCCCGACGACCCACGCGCTCCACTCGTGCTGACACCGCATCCGGGAGAGGCCGCCCGGCTGCTGGGAACATCCATCGCAGAGGTGCAGTCCAACCGTATAGCCTCCGTGCGCGAACTGGCACGGCGCTACCGGGCGACCGTAGTTCTCAAAGGCCGTCACACCCTGACGGCAGATCCGCAGGGCAACATTATCCTCAACACCAGCGGCAATCCCGGCATGGCTTCGGGGGGCATGGGCGACACGCTCACAGGGATACTGGGCGGACTGCTGGCGCAGGCCATCGCGCCGCTTCGTGCCAGCGAGGATGAAGCTAGATTTCGTACCGAATCCATTCCGCCGTTGGAGGTCGTGGCGCTCGGTGTCTTTCTGCATGGGCTGGCGGGGGATCTTGCGGCCGCCGCGCAGGGAGAAGCCGGACTGGTCGCCGGTGATCTCATCGACCACTTGCCTGCCGCACATCGTCTGCTAGAGGAACTGATATGATCCGTCCCACCAACACCCTTTTTCGCCCCCAGAGCGCGCTGCGCCTCTCGCTCGGCATTCTAGCTTTGAGTTTGCCGCTCTCCGCGCTGGCGCAGAACCCTCCCGGCAATTCGCAGGGAAATGGCGCACCTCTCTCCAGCGGCGCACCGACGACCTCGGCAGCCCCTTCCGGCGGCACGTCCCCGAAGGCTCCGGGCGCGTCCTCTAACGTGATGCAGTTGAAGAAGGAGATCCAGGGGGGCGATTTCTCCTACCGATTTGTCTCCGCGAACGGTGAAACCGCATTGACCTCGGTGATGCCGCTGCCCGTCGCCACCGGCACGGACGTTATGGTGGGAGTACCTTCCAATCTGAATATCAAAACTTCGCTGTTGGAAGTGCTGGACAACACGCACGGCAATCTGGCGCGGTTTCCTCTCACGGTGGACATTAGAGTCGGGGCGAAGCCTTTGAGCGAAAGCAGCTTCACCTATGCACAAAGGATCAACATTCCCGTGCAGAAGGGGGGGCTGGGCGTGATCGGCGCACAGGTGACCCTGACGGACGCCACCAAATCTTACAACAAGACGACGACGCTGCAGCCTTCCGATGGCGGTCTGGCGCGTTTCGACAATGTGCCTCTGAATAAGGAACTGACGGCGACCGTCAGCTATGCCGATCACAAGATCAGCGTCACGCAGACGCTGCCCGCCTCCCGTACCGGCGATGGCTGGTCTCCAATGACGGTGGACTGGGCCGACGCGAAGACCGTACCAGTGCCGGTCGCCACAGCCAACACCCCCGGCATTCCCGCCCGAGGCGACAGCGCGGACAGCGGTTCCCGGCGTGACCGCTCCGAAGCGCAGACTCCCGCCAATCCATTGAGCGGAGTGCTCAGCACCCTCGTCAGCCTGGTCTTTCTCGGCGGCATCTTCTATGGGATCTACTGGCTCTATCAGACCGGGCGCTTGAAGAACGTGCTCGACAAACTCGGCCTCAACTCCGCCGTAATGGCGACCGAAGCGAGTGCAGGCGTCGCGCCCAGCCCCTTTGACAAACCCGCGAAACCGCCTATTCAACCGATCACAGACGGCACCGTCGATCCGTTCGGAGGCATCGGGATGGCGGGCGGCGGTATGGGCGCTGCGCCTCCTCCCGTAGCGACTGGCCCGCGCCTGGTCGCCACCATGGGCACCTACGCCGGATCGATCTTCCCTCTGCAAGGCCCGTCGACGGACATTGGCCGGGATGCGGGCAACCCCATCCCGCTGCCCAACGATACCAATACCTCCCGCCGTCATGCCACGCTCCAGATGACGAACGGACAGGTCGTTCTCGTGGACAATAGCTCTTCGAACGGCACGTATGTCAACGGAGTGCGTATCGCTGGCCAGGTGCCGCAGCCGCTTCGACCCGGCGACGAGGTCAATATCGGCAACACACGCTTCCGCTTCGAGGCGTAGCGCAACAAGGAGTGGATAGTTGAGATCGCGCATTCTGCTTGGATTGATTGCGGGAGGAGTGGGGGGGCTGATCGGAGGCGTCATCTCTGAGGCCCTTATCCCCTACAATAGTTACATCCATAGAGCTGCCGATGGGGCGTGTACGGCCGTGCAGCCGACGACGCCCTGGCCAGGCCTCGTCCTGTCTTTCGCGGTCTATGGATTGATCGCCTTGCTGCTCGGCGGCGTGGACGGCGTGGTCGAAGGTAATCCTCGCAAACTCGTGCGCGGCGTGCTCATCGGGCTCGTCGGCGGTGTCATTCTTGGCTCTCTCGGCAGCCAGTTCGGGCATCTGTTCTACACGCTGCTCGGCGGCTCCGATTCGGCTCCGACCAATCCCTCCCTGTTCTCTTTTGTGACCCAGATCATCGCGCGTTCCGTACTGTTCGCTTTTCTCGGGACGGGGATCGGCATCGGGGCCGCATTGGCCACCATGAATCCGAAGCGGATCTTTCAGGGGGCGCTGGGCGGTCTCATCGGCGGCCTGATCGGGGGCATGTTGTTCGACCTGCTGGGGCGAGCGACCGCACCGGTCTATGGCGCCACCGGACAGGTCGGCTGCTTCGACTCCGGCGGACCAAGTCGTATGCTCTCCTATGTGCTGATAGGCGCTCTGACCGGCTTCTTCATCGGCCTGATGCAGGAACTGTTCAAACAGGCGTGGGTGAAAGTGCTGGCGGGCCGCAACGAGGGCAAAGATTTTATACTCTCCAAACCGATGAACCTCATGGGCCGCGACGAGCGATGCGATGTGCCGCTTTACGGCGACATGAGCGTGGGCGTGCAGCATGCCGCTATCCGCGCCGACGGCAAACGGCATGTGCTGCTCGATGCGGGCACCCCTGCCGGCACGATGGTCAACGGACAGCGTGTCGAGGCGGGCAAAGAGCAGTTGCTGCGCGACGGGGATATGATCCAGGTCGGGCAGCATCGGATCCTATTCCGCGAGAAAGCCACGCAGAGCAAATTCGCGCACAAGCCGATCGACGAACCCAAAATCAAACCCAACGCTTCCTCGGTCCCGATGCCTTCGCATCTCTGCGCGTTCTGCGGTGCGCCGAAGGATGTCACCGGCAAGTGTCTCTGCTCGCTGGGGAACGGTGGAATGGCGGGTACGCCCGTCGGCGGTGGGGCAGGCATGGGCGGAATGAATCCCAACCCCGGTTTTGGCGGCGCGTCGGATGTGGGAGTCTATGGAGGCGCTCCGACGCCCGGACCCGGCGGCGGAATGCCAGGGTTCGGCGCTCCTGCGCCTGGTTTCGGGGGCGGGATGCCGGGAATGGCAGCCATCGGTCAGTTGGTGGGAGCCGACGGCCCCTATGCGGGGCAGGTCTTTGGCCTAGCCTCCGCGAATAGCACCGTAGGCCGTGAGACGACCTGCGACATCGTGCTTTCCGCCGACACGACGATCTCGCGCACACATGCGCACCTGATCCAGGAGGGCGGTAACTTCGTCGTCTACGACAACGGATCGTCCAATGGGACTTTCGTCAACGGAATGCGTCTCTCCAGCCCGGTCGTGCTTGCACCCGGCGACATCGTGCAGTTTGGCGGCAGTAAATTCCGCTTTGAATGAGACGATTGCGATGGAATGAACTCTTCGCGAACGCTTTGAATGAGATCGGAACCTATTCCATCTTCAGTGACCGGAAAAGAGGGAACGTATGGAAGATCGTACACAGATACTCGGGAGAACGGGAATGCCCAGTGCGCCCGGTATGGCGCAGCCGACCGTTTTGGGCGGCTCCCGCACGCAGATGGGCGGCGGCGGCGCGGGGATGGACCCTATGCGGACCCAGATGGGCATGCCGATGCAGACCGTCGAGGTCGATTGCGTGTCCGGCAACCGCTATGCGATGGCGCCGGAGATCGGCCGCGAGCATGCGCTGATCGTGGTCAAGGCGAGCGGACAGCAGTTGGGACGGCGCGCGCCGATCAACGTCTGCCTCGTGATCGACCGCTCCGGCAGCATGGAGGGCGAGCCGCTGGAGTATGTCAAACGCGCTTGCGAATACGTCGTGGATATGCTGGAACCGAACGACATTCTCTCTATCGTCACCTTCGAAGAGCAGGTCGATGTGCTCATGCCCGCCCGCCGGATCGTCAATAAGGCGCTGGTGAAAGAGCATATTCGGCGGATGGAGGCTGGCAACACGACGAACCTCTACGACGGGCTGGTCGCAGGCTGTATGCAGATCCAGTCGGTGATGGCGCAGACGCCCGGTTACGTCAACCGCGTGCTGCTCCTGACGGACGGAGAGCCGACCGCAGGCTTGAAAGACTTTAACTCGATCGTGCAGGCCGTGGGCCAGCAGAAGGCGCAGGGGATCTCCATCACCGCGCTCGGCTTTGGCAGCGAGTACAACGAAGAGCTGATGGCAGGCATCGCCCGCAAGAGCGGCGGCAACTACTACTATATTCAACGCCCCGACCTGATTCCCGAAGTGTTCCGCCGTGAACTGGAAACCCTGATGACCATCGTCGCCCGCAATGTACGGGTGCGTCTTACCCTGACGCGCTGGTCGCAGGTGCGGCAGGTCTACGGCCAGCAGCCCTCCTTCCAGGGGCGCGTCGTCGAGATCCCGTTGCCCGACATCGAGCGGGGCACCGTGCGCACCGTGCTTGCGGAGCTGGAATTCGACTGTCGCCCTGCCGGAACCTATCGGGTGGCGAAAGTCGAGGTGCTGTACGACGACGTAGTGAACAATCGGCCCTCGCAGGCCGTCGGAGATCTTGTCTTCGACTTTACCACGGACCGCAGCCTGCTCGCAGCGGGCGTCAATCAGATCGTTTTGAACGAACTGGAGATCGCGAAGGCGTCGAACAACCTGGAGCGCACCATGATGGGGATGCGCACCCAGCAGTTGACCGCAATGGGCGCCGTGCAGGAGCTGAACAAGACCCGTACGATCCTGATGCAGGCCGGGCAGGCTGGCAAGGCGCAGGAGGTCACCATGGCGATCCAGGCGCTGCAGTCCGGCGGAGATGCGGAAAAGACACTGATGGGAACCGTTCTGAACCTGAATCAGGGCAAGAGGTAAGGGAGAAGAGCCATGAGCAACATCGAGGCAACACGAGTCATGGGCGCGGTCGCGCCGTCTCCCGACCGAACCATGGTGGTTCCAGCGGGCGGTATACCGACACAGATGGGGGGCGGCGACCCGATGCGGACGCAGATGGGCGGCACGACAAGCTGCCCGGTCTGCAAATCGGTCACGCCGCTGATGGAGCCGTACTGCGGCGACTGCGGTTTTCTGCTGACCTCCTCTCCTCCGGAAGAGACGGCGCTGCCGCCGCAGGAGGCCGCGCCCGGTGAACTGATCGATCTGACCGACGGGCGGCGTTTCCGGCTGAACGTCGGCGTCAACACGGTCGGGCGACAGAGCAGCGATGTCCTGATCACCGACGCGACCATTTCGCGCAATCATGCGACGATCACGCTCGAAAACGGCAGCGTGACCGTGGAAGATCTGGGCAGCAGCAACGGCACCAAGGTCGGGGACAAGCGTATCGGGGCCAATCAGCCGACTAACGCGCCGGCCGGAACCGTGCTGAAGTTCGGCAACTGGCAGGCGCGTCTGGAGATCGGCGGCGGTTCTGCCGGGGCCTCGGACAAAACGATCGTCGTCAGCGACCGTACGATGGTCGGAACGCCGCCTACGGACGATCGCACGATCGTCGGTATCCCGCCTGTCGGAGCCGAAGGCGAGGTTGCAGACGCGCCTCCCGTGGAGATGGCGGACGCAGGCCAGGTGGTGGCGATGCTGACGAATGAGCAGGGACCTTCGCCGGATATCCGGGTGACGACGGCGACGATCATGATCGGGCGCAGGGCAGGCAATACCCTGGTATTCCCCAACGACGCCTATATCTCCGGCAAACATGCGGAGATCGCGACGGATGCGACAGGAACCTACCTGACGGATACCGGCAGCACCAACGGCACCTTCGTCAACGGCCAGCGTATGGTCGTCGGCGAGCGCCAACTGCTGCTGGAGGGCGATGAGGTTCAACTCGGACAGACGCGCTATCGCTTTACGCCGGTCGCCCCTTCGCAGGAGCCGTCAGTGCCGAGCGCCGATGTCTATGCGGAGGGAGCGGGACTGGAAACCTCTGTCCAGGCGGAGAACCAACCGGAATGAGCGACACCGACGTTTACGGCCACTCCGCGAGCTCCGACCAGGAGCCGACGGCGAAGTTCGAGCGGGCAGATCTTGTGCGCGGCTGGCGGGAGTACGAAGCCGCCATGCCGCGCTGCGTGCCGGTGATAAAGTTCGCGGCCAAGACCGACATGGGGCAGGTGCGCGAAAACAACGAAGACAAGTTCGAGTTCTATGAGCCGGAAGCGCCGGAGATCCTCGCTGCGCGCGGATGTCTCTATGCCGTGGCAGATGGGATCGGCGGCGCGCAGGCAGGCCAGATCGCCAGCGAGACGATGCTCAAAAAGCTGATCGCGAACTACTACGACAGCGCCGCCCCCGACCTGGTCAACGCGCTGTACGATGCTATCGTCAACACCAACGACTACATCTACAGCCTGGCGCAGATGATCCCGGAACGCAATGGCATGGGCACCACGCTGACCGGCGTGATCTTCATCGAGGACCGCGTCGTGGTGGCGCAGGTCGGCGACAGTCGCGCCTATCTGATCCGGGACGGGGCGGTGCGCCAGGTCACCCTGGACCACTCCTGGGTCGAGGAGCAGGTACGCGCGGGCCTCATGACCCGGCATGCCGCCGAGATGTCTCCCTTCCGCAACGTGATCACCCGCTCCATCGGAGCGATGCCGAACGTTGAGCCGGAGTTCTTCGAGGAGCAGGCGCGTCCGGGCGACGTCTGGGTGCTCTGCTCGGATGGACTGACGGGCTATGTGTCCGACGACGAGATCTGTCAGATCGCTGGGCGTCATGCACCCTCTGAAGCGGCCCGACAGTTTCTGGAACTCGCCAACGCCCGTGGTGGACGCGACAATATCACCGCCTTCGTTCTTGCGGTGCGCGACATCTGCCCGTTTATGCCGGAATCTTCGGATGCAGAACGGAGCGGAATGGAATCCTCGATGTCCAGTAACGGCAGCGCCGCGCTTCCTGTTGCCGAACCGCCCAGAGCGGCAGCTCCGGCCACCGGGCTGCGCAAACTGTTCGGTCGCGGCTGAAGGCGCATTTTCCGCAGGATGTCGCGTATAATGGAGAGGGTGCCGTAAACTGAGCGCAGACCGAATCGGGTGTCGCTCCTCGCCGCTTTGCCTTCCCCGAACCGGAGACCGATTTGGTAGATACGATCAAGGGCAAATATCGGATAGTACGGGAGATCGCACGCAGCAACGATATCGTCTACGAAGCGACGGATGTTACGTTGGGGCGGCGCATCGCCATCAAAGAGTTGAATCTGGTGCCCGGTCTGACGGGACAGCCCCGGCGGGATCGCATCGAGCGGTTCAACCGCGAGGCTCGCGCCGCCGGTCGCCTCGATCACCCCAACATCGTCTCCGTTTTCGATTTCGGCGAGGAGAATGGCCGCTACTTTATCGCCATGGAGTACCTGGAGGGCCAGTCGCTTCGGGACGCCATGCAGGTGCGCGGGGCCTATCCTCTGCGTGAAGCGCTCGAAGTCGTCTGTCAGATTCTGGATGCCCTCGCCTACGCCCACTCCAAGAACGTCATTCACCGCGACATCAAGCCCGACAACATCCATGTTCTCCCCGGCGGACAGATAAAACTGACCGACTTCGGGATCGCCCGCCTCTCCGATGAAGCCTCGCTGACCGCCGATGGGCAGATCTTCGGCACGCCCAGCTACATGTCTCCCGAACAGATCGAGGGACGTGGACTGGATCATCGCTCCGACCTGTTCTCGTTGGGGGTAGTGCTGTACGAGATGCTGGCAGGACGCAAACCCTTTTCCGGGGACGGCGTGGTGGCGATCACCTATGCGATCATGAACGCCGAAGCGCCGCCTCTGATCGGGGTCCCGGCAGGCGTTGAGCAAGTCGTTCGGAACGCCCTCGCGAAAAATCCCAATCATCGCCCTGCTTCCGCCGATCAGATGAAGCGCGATCTGCGTGCCGCCGAACAGACTCCCTCGATCTTCCTGCCGCGCCAACCGACCAATATGGGGCAGACCGGCATGGGCGGCAGCTACTATGGCGGGGGGGGCGGAGGGCTGCCTGCGCAGAATCCGCCGCCGATGCCGTCGATGGGCGGCTACGGCGGCAGCTACGGGGCTGCACCCTCGCATCCGGGCTACGCGCCTGTCGGCGCTCCTCCTCCCGCCGCTCCTGCCGGCAACCTTCCCTGGGGCTGGAACGGCGCGGGCGCGCCTCCGGTTATGGGCGGCGCGACCAGCTATCCGCAGACGCAGGCAGTAGGGGCCTATCCGGCACAGGGCGGCGTTGCCTATCCTGCCAATGTGCCGCCCCAATACGCGGTTCCCGGCTATCCTGCTCGCCCGCCCGCGCCGGTCTTCACGATGTCGCCCGGAATGCGCCAGTTTTTGAGCGCCGTTGGAATTGCGGCTCTGCTCGGCGGCCTGATCGCCGGCGGCGTGCTGTTCTTCCTGAAGAGTTTCAACAACTATACGGAAGGCGCAAAAGTGCAGCAGGTCTCGACGCTGATGACGCAGGGCGAACAGGCCTACAACGCGCAGGACTATGTCTCGGCAGCCCGTGACTACGAACTGGCCCTGACCGCCAACCCGACCCCCGAAAAGCGCAACCTTTTGAACAGCAATCTGGCCTATACCTACGTCATGCTGGGCCGTGCCGCACGCGCCAACGGCAAACTGGTAGAGGCTCGCGATGACTTCACCAAAGCACTGACGTACCAACCCGACTATCAGACCGCGCACACCGAACTGGCCCAGGTCAAACAACTCCTTGGAGACAAAACCGGCGCACAAGATGAGCGCAACGCCACTGAGGGCGTTCCTGTCGGCATGGAGCCTCCGCCCCGCATCGACAATCGCGCCCCCCTCGGCTCCTCCAGTGCAGCCCCTTCCAACCCGGCTCAGGATCCCAATCAGTTCCTCGAACAGCGGCGCCAGGAAGCCCAGAACCTGATCCAGCAGGGCGACGATCTCTTCAAGCGGGGAGACAAGGACGGGGCGCGTGCCAAATGGCGCGACGCCATCGAAAAAGGCGCAGGCTTTCCCGAGTTCGACACCGCCAACCAAC
>JAYUMV010000056.1:0-3415 GCA_043762265.1 Chthonomonadaceae bacterium
TTGCTACATTTGCAATTTTGGCATAGTCCGTGCATAGGTATTACCTAGGAAGAAAGCGCCTTGATGCGCATTCTTTCCAACTCTGACATCGGCCTTTGGTCGGGCAGAGAGAAGGAGTCCTATCCGTGATTATCTCTCGCAAATCTGTTTTTTCCGCTGGTGTGGCAACTATGATGCTAGGCGGACTGACACTTCTGAGCAGCCAGGCACACGCGGACCTGGTGTTCGTCGCGAACCCCACCCTGACAGGCAGCGGCATCTTCGCTTATGACCTGAACTTCAGCACCAACGTCGATATCGGGACAGGGCAGCCTTCCCAACGACTGGTAAACGGCAGCTATGCCACTATCTACGACATGGCCGGTTTCAACAGCGCGACCCTCAACGGCGCCTCTGCGAACCTCTTTACTCTCACCACAGCGCCTTTCGGACAGACCCCTGCCGGAATAGCTCCCACCGATACCGCGCTTACCAACATCACCCTGACCTACAACGGACCGACTCTCACGACGGATCAGAGCTTTGCAGACATTCTGACCGTAAACTCGAGTTTTACTTCCGTGAATACGAAAGGCCAGTTCTCCAGCACCGTGACTAAAAACACGGGCGTGGATGCTGGCACCGCCCTCGCCACCATCGGATCCGTGGCCGTTCCCGGCGTGACGGCTGCAACTCCGGAGCCCGGCAGCATGGCCCTTCTGGTAGGCGCAGCCCTCTCCGGCAGCGTCTTTGCCTTCCGACGCCGACGCCGCAAATAAGTCCCGCTCTCTCTCCATACGTCTCTGCTTCCTCCCTTTTTGGGAGAGGCAGAGACGCGTGCGCTCGGAGCAATCATCCTAAAACCCGCTATAAGACGGGCAGACGACGCTCCCAGTTCCGAGCATATACAGCCTCATCCGTCCGCCGCGTTGCGTCCAGTTCCGCCAGGCCGCGCTGGTTCGCCTCCGAAGAGAGCGTCGCCGCCCTCAACTGCGGCACAGCGAAGAGACGCTTTGCCTCCCCCCCACACGCTGCACACGGCACAACCGCAGGAAATGCACACATGGCAAACACTCGGAATACCGTTCGACCGCAGGCACACCGATATTCGTATCGCGGCATCTTTCCTCCCTGGTTGAAATAGGCCCCTCCGCACGAAAACAGCAAACGAAGAAGCGTTCTATCCATACTCATTATATCTTACCGATACCTAAATTATCACTGTTTTTACAACAATTCCCGCCCCGACGTCCCGCAAAACTCCGTGTTTGCTCCCGCTCTCGTTCCCTCTACGAGGAAAGACCGGGCGACCTTCGCACATAAGGCAGCAGTTGCGACTCCGGAAAGTTCATGTTGTAGACCATACTCAAGCAGTAGCGAAGTGAGTCCAAATTGTGATCGCTGCCTCCCAGGTCATCACTGACGATCAGGCCCCCGCGTGTCTCAAAGCTGGCGTCTTGTAGTTCCGCCAGGGTCGCGCCGCATTCGGGGGAGATCGTCAGCACGCCGTGCGGGCGATCCGGGTCCGGCGAATAGCCCGGTATCGGCGTCAGAAACTGCCTCAGCAGCATCCAGCCCGGCACGCGGCCCCGGCGTTTGGCGGGCAGCGTCACGAAGCCGTTACGCGCCCAGGTGCGCGCTGTCGTGCGCGTCTGTTCGTCGTTGTCGCTCTCCGTCTCCTTGCCCGTCGAAGGGTCCGCAAACCGCGCCTTCACCGGCGCGGGCAGACGCTCCTCCATGTCCAGCGCCTCCCGTGCCTGCTCCGCATCCAGCCGCTTGTGCAGTTTCAAATCCGCGTAGAGATGGCAACGATGCCGCCCTGTATGGAGTTCCCGCCACACCGCCAGCCAGACCACCGCGAACGCCGAAGGCGAAAATCCCCAGTCCACTCCCGCATACCACTGCGCCCAGGCCGGCGGCTTCACCGTCCGAATCGCACCCTCCGGCACCGAGAAATACTGCCCCTCGCTCGCGTCCCAATCGCCCGCCAGCCACTGCCGCTGCTTCCATTCCGGCAGCCCCGCCATCAAGCGCGCCGTGTAGCCCGGATCCGCACGCGCCAACTCCAGATTGTCCTTGAGCGCCGGCTGCAACACCAGCGTCTTCGGGTCCCGCGTCTCCTTACGCACGAACCGACGTTTACACCAACTGCTGCCGATTCCGCCTGGATTGCCGAAATAGAGCTTTTTCAAATTAGCCGAACCGCGCACCGAGCCCCCGATCAACTGCGGGATGACCTCCTCAAAATGCGTCACCTCGTCGAAAGTCGCGGTTGCATACTCCATCGACATATGTTTCTCCGCATGCTTTGCATACTCCGCAAAAGCCAGAAATATCCTGCTCTCCCCTCCATTGGGGCAGGTGATCGTGAACGTCTTGTACGTCTGATTATAGATATGCGGAATGCGCCCCGCTCCATGAAAATCGTTCAGCAGTTCCTTCAGCGCCGGCGCATACTGCTTCACGATATCGTCCGAGGTGCGCCGAAACAGGATATGGTTCGTACCCGGCATCTGCAGGGCACGCACCACATTCACATGGCGCGCCGTCCACGATTTGCCCGGCCCCCGGCTGCCGACCACGGCGATCTGCTCGATCTCCGGGTCGTCGCATGCCTCGAAAACCTGCTGCTGCCACTCATAACAGGCCAGAATCGCCGCCATCATGCCCCCGTTCGTTCCACGCTTACCTGGCAATCAGGCCAGGATCGATCATCGCGCAGCCGAGTCCACGATCTGCGCCTGCACCTCCGCTTCTTCCACTGCCGACAGCAGCATCGGGTGCGGTCGAATAAGGATCACCTTCGCGCCCTCGCCCACCGTCTGCTTCGGGCGATCCGTCAGATCCATTCCCGCCATCTGCGCCATCACCCGCAGCGCCTGCACATCCCCCTTCGCCACCGCATTGTCGATCAGCCGTTCGATCTTCTCCGCCGTGATCTTCCCCTGCGCCTGATTCATCGAATCGTACAACAGATCCCGATTCGAAGTCGCCGGGCGAGCGCCGGCACGCCGTATGGCGGCCTTCCACACCCGGTGTATCGGTGTCCACAGCTTCTGCTGTTCCGGCGTCAGACTCGCCGCAAACCGTGCCAGATGCCCCCGAGGAAGCCCCTCCATCTCCGCTTCGACCTCCAACTTCTCCATGTCTCTCTCCTCTCCAGACGAGAAATATCACCGATTTCGGACATCCACCCCGATCAGCGCCGCGACCGTAGTGGCGTAGCCGCGCGATTCGCTCTCCTGGGAACCCTGCGTCAGATCCGCCGCGACCTGATCGCCCCAGTACATCCAGTCCGGCATGAAACTGTTGTTGACGAAGGAGCCCTGCCCATAAAAGCGGCAGAGCACCGTCTCCTCGCCGTTCCTCAGCAGCAGTCGCACGGTGAACATATCCTGCTGCTGGTAAGCGCCCCAACTGGAAAAGGGGTTGTACT
>JAYUMV010000057.1:0-9893 GCA_043762265.1 Chthonomonadaceae bacterium
CTGGCAGGGAGTGCGTATTCGCCGCGTTCCGCGCGATTTGGGGCAGAACTGGCTGGAAGGCGTCGGGGTCGTCGTGCAGCCCGCGCTCATCGAGGACCGACCGCGTCTGCTGCTCGCGGCGCTGGCCGCAGGCGTCCACGTCATCGCCACTCCCGCCTGTGGCCTCGGCGATGCGGACAATGTGACCTCCGTACCGTTCGGAGAGACCGCCGCGCTCCAGGCCGCCCTCCAGCAGGCGCTCGCGGCTACAGAAGTAAGAAGGGAAAAAGAAAGAGTATGAGAGCGATACGTGTGCGAGAGTTCGGCGGGCCGGAAGTGTTGGAGATCGAAAAGGTTCCGGATCCCGTGGTAGGGCCAGGACAGGTGCTGGTGCGTGCCCATGCCATCGGCGTCAATCCGGTCGAGACCTATATTCGGGCGGGCAAATATGGCGTTCTGCCTGCCTTGCCCTATACGCCGGGGACCGATGCGGCGGGCGTGGTGGAGGCGACCGGCGAGGGAGTCCAGGGAATCAAGGTCGGGGCGCGCGTCTATCTCTATCGCTCTCTGACAGGGGCTTACGCGCAAAAGATTCTGTGCGAGGCGGCGCAGGTCTATCCCCTTCCGGATAGGATCTCGTTTGCGCAGGGAGCCGGGATCGGGGTTCCGGTCGGCGCGGCCTGGCGGGCGTTGTTCTATCGCGGGCAGGCACAACCCGGAGAGACCGTGCTGATTCATGGCGCGACCGGAGGCGTGGGCCTCGCTGCGGTCCAACTGGCGCGCGCGGCGGGCCTCACCGTGATCGGCACGTCGGGCAGCGAAAAAGGCCGTCAACTGGCTCTGGGGCAGGGCGCACACTACGTCTTCGATCATCACATTACCGACGATGCCGCGAAACTGCGCAGCCTGACCGGCGGACGCGGCGTCGATCTGATCCTGGAGATGCTGGCGAACGCCAATCTCGCCAAGGATCTGAGCGTGCTCCCGAAAAAGGGCCGCGTCGTGGTGATCGGTAGCCGGGGACCGGTGGAGATCGATCCCCGTCTCACGATGTCGAACGAACTCGATATTCGCGGCATGACCCTCAATGCCGCCACCCCCGAAGAGCTGCGGAGCATGCACGCCTCCATCGGCGCTGCCCTGGAAGCAGGCACCTTGCACCCGATCATTCAGGAGGAGATTGCCCTCTCGGACGCCGCGCGCGCACATCGTGCGGTGATGGAGGGCGAATCTGCCGGAAAGATCATCCTCGTTCCCTGAACACCGCTCAGCCTCCGGCGATGGCCCCTACGATCAGGAAAGGCTCGTCCCCGGTGGCGACGGCGACAGGCAGCAGCGTATCGGGGGAACCGTGCGAAATATCCTGTTCGCAGACGAAGAACCGGACGAAGGGGCGCCGTTTCAAGGTGCCGTGGTCGCGGATCGTGCCGCGCAGCATCGGATACTGCTGTTCGAGCGCATCGAGCACAGAACCCAATGTCACCTCGCCTGCGACCGGCAGTTCCAGCTCGTAGTCCACGCGGGCCAGGATGCGCAGATGGGTTGGGAGAACGACGCGTAAGATGCTCGTCATGGCAGTGTCTGGACTTCGACGGAAAGCACGGCGGGCAGGTCGCGCACGATGGCGTTCCAACTGTCGCCGGAGTCGGCGGAGGCGTAGACTTGCCCGCCGGTGGTTCCGAAGTAGATGCCGCACGAATCGAGTGTGTCCACCGCCATCGCGTCACGAAGGACATTCACATAGCAGTCGCTCTGCGGCAGGCCGTTGGTGAGCGCCTCCCACGCGTTGCCCCCGGTGCGGCTGCGGTAGACACGCAGTTTGCCTTCGGGTGGGAAGTGCTCGGTATCGCTCTTGATCGGAACGACATAGACGGTATCCGGCTCGTGCGCATGAACGTCGATGGGGAAGCCGAAGTCGGACGGCAGATTGTCGCTGACCTCGTGCCAGGAGTCGCCCGCATCGTCGCTGCGCATCACATCCCAGTGCTTCTGCATAAACAGCACGTTGGGCCGTGACGGGTGCAGGGCGAGGCGATGGACGCAGTGGCCGACCTCCGCGTTCGGGTCGGGAATGTACTCCGACCGCAGGCCGCGATTGATCGGCTTCCATGTCCTGCCGCCGTCATCGGTGCGGAACGCCCCTGCGGCGGAGATGGCGACGAAGATCCGGTTGGGATCGGTCGGGTCGAGCAGAATCGTGTGTAGGCACATTCCGCCCGCGCCCGGCTGCCAGCGCGGCCCGGTCTCGTGATCGCGCAGACTGGAGAGTTCGCTCCAGGTCTGCCCCGCATCCGTCGAGCGGAAAAGCGCTGCATCTTCCACTCCCGCGTAGACCGTGTCCGGGTCCGTCAGCGACGGCTCCAGATGCCAGACGCGCTTGAACTCCCAGGGATGCTGCGTGCCGTCGTACCACTGATGTGTGCCAGGGATACCGTCGTAGGCGAAGCAGTTTCCCACCGGTTCCCAGATCTTGCCGCCGTCGTCGGAGCGCTGGATCATCTGCCCGAACCAGCCGCTGGACTGCGACGCATACAGCCGGTTGGGATCAACGGGCGATCCTTTTAGATGGTACATCTCCCAGCCCGCAAAGTGCGGTCCCTCGATCTTCCAGTCCTGCCGTTTCCCGTCCGACGTCAAAATAAAAGCGCCCTTGCGCGTCCCTACCAATACTCGTACTCCGCTCATGCCGCGCTCCTTTCTCAGGCCCCTTCGTCGGCCTGCTTCCACCATCCTGCCAGTGCGTCATCCACCTCTGCGGTCTGCGTGTTCGCCCGCCTCCTTACCCTACTATGATGCTGGCGCAGATTTCGGAAGGCGGTTTGCGTATCCTTTTTAAAAAAGCGGATCGTGGAATCAGAGCAGCCACAGGAATCGCGTAAGCGCGATTCCTGTGGCTGCTTTCTTCTTAAGTCTGGAGGCGCCTTGCTAGCGGTTACGACGGCGGCGGCGGGTGCGCAAAATACCACCTCCCACCATTCCCAGGAAGCCCAGGCCCGCCAGCACGCCTGACGGTTCGGGAACGCCCGGAGCCCCCGGATCGTCGGCGGGAACGAAGTTGTATCCGAATTGAAGGTATTTCGGGGACTGCAGTCCGCTTGGCCCGCCAGGAAAACCGGTGTCGATCCCACCGTCGATCACACGCGATACGCCCAGACTGGTAGTGTCGAACTTGTAGACACCGTCGGTGTACCCTCCGTTGCCAGCGCGCCCGCTTGCGCCGCCGAGGGCAGCGATATAGAGGTTACCGTCCGGCCCGATATTGTTGCCGAACGTAAAATGCAGGCTGGAGCTGGAAGTCAGGGAGGTCAACGGCTTGAAAGTAGCCGTAGTGGCTGTACCGGTGCCGCTGATCGTGAAATGATAGACGCCGTCCGGCCCGGCTCCCGCGTTCTGCTGAACGTAGAGAGAGCCATCTACTGTTGAGATCGACATGCCCGAGGGAGAGGACATCGTGGCCGAGGTAATCATCTGGTGTTTGGCGCTCAGGTCGGAAGGCAACGACCAGACTCCTGCGCTGTTAACGTCACTTCCACTGTAGGACGCAGCATAGATCGTTCCGTCTGCCGCAATCGCCAGGTCGTGTGCGCCCTTAAAGGCAATATTATTGACGATGATTCCCGTAGACAGGTCGATCTTATCGATTATTCCGGTGCCCGACTCCGGCGCGTACATGTACTTGCCGTTCTGAGTGACGACCACGTTACCGATGCTGCTCAAGGTGTGAGAGGTATGGGTGGGATCATTGTTTTTGACAGCGATCGTGCCGATGAGATTGCCGTTGAGGTCGTAGCGAGAGAGTGTCGAGCCGCCGCTGTTAACGATGATGAGGTCGTTGCGAGTGCCCTGCACACCCTCTTTGATACCGCCGGTGATAAAAATAGCGCTGTTGGTATTGCCACCGAAACCGGCGGGCTTGATATTGGAGATGACTCCTCCGGTAAAATCGTAGCGATACCGGTCCAGGTTCGCCGCTTTGTAATCGCTGACATAGAGAAAGCCGGTAAAATCCGTCGCATGCGCGACGAACGGTAGGGAGAATAAGCTCGTAAACAGACTTACAGAGAGCAATGAACGCGAGAATGACATAAAATTTTCCTTTAAACGGTCAATAGAACAGAACGACAACCAGAACACTCTGCCCCTGTTAGCCTACGAACAACCTTTTCTGTCTGTATTCTAGCATGTTCCTGTTGAAACAATCAAGCCGAGGCGTGAGGAGTTCAGCAGCGCGGAACTGTTTATGTCGTAACTGATGAAGATCTGCCCCGATGAGACCAAAAAACCGATGTTTGCGAACAGCGCCCGATCACCGGCGTTGCCCCCAGCCACAACAGGTCGCCCGAGCAGGCCGGGGCTGACGATGCTCAAGTCCTGTCCTACGGACGTGGCCCAGGCGCCCTTGAAGCCGGTTCCGCCCACGGTCTGGCCGTTCAACCCACCGGCAGTGTAAGAGGGAATGTTGAAGCTGTCCGAGGCGAGGATGTCGGCATGGGCAGTGGATACGCCGGTCAGGCAGACGAGCGCAGCGCCGACAAGAAGGGCATTACAACGAGGCATGGAATTAGGTTCCTTCCGCAAAGTTTCTGCTTTGCACATAAGATGCGACTAACAACCGAGAACCGCTCTGGACAGGAAAAGCCCATAAATCGGCGGCGGACGGGCATACCCAGAGGAGATCTCCCTCAAAGAGCGAACTGTGCTTTATCGCAAGAGAGCGTAGCATATCCATAAAGATACAAACAAGCAAAAAATACGCAAATATTATGCTTTCTTACGTTCTCGGCAACATCCTTTTACGCTTCCGAGTAAGTGCCTGCCGAGGCCCCCGCTTACGGACCTAACAGTCTCCTCAAAAAGAAAGAATCCCCATTCGCAATCGACTGCGAACGGGGATCTTCTCGGTATCGGAAGCATGCCAATCCTATTTGAGGATGGCGATGGGGAAGTCCGGGACCGAAGGCGGCTTGGTGGTGGTAGGATGCTGAGCTCCGTCCGTCAACTCTTTGACCCGTTCCGAAAGGAAGAAGTCCAGACTGGTGATCGTGATGCGCCCGTTGCCGCGCAGGTCGGCCTTGCCTTCCAGCCCTTCCAAAAGCGCTTTCGTGAACGCCCCATGACCCCACTTCGCATCTTCCAACGCCGACTCTTTGCCCGTCGAAGCTGCGAAGACGATTGCGCCATTCTCCGCGCTGGAGAGTTCGTTGACCACGGAGACGATGTCGTTGTCGATACCACGCGTCTTGCCCGCCGCCCCGCCGGAGTGGCAGGTGTCCACGAAGAAGACGACTTTGCCGGCGATGTCTTTGATGGTCTTCTCGATCTCGTAGAACAGAACGCCGGTGCTGCGCTTGTGATCGTTGTCGAAAGCATAGGGCACGTAGTAGTAGTCCCCGCTGCCGTCGCGCACTCCATGCCCCGAAAGGAAGATCATCGCCACGTCACGGGAGGTGGTCTGCTTCTGAATCCACTCCAGACCGTCCAGCAGCGCCTCCTTGCTCGCCTGATCGTCCGTCAGCAGACGAGTTTCGACATCGCGATACAGTTTGCCGCTCTGCTTCTTCAGCGCCAGGCTGAAATCCGAGGCGTCCTTGGCGGCGAAGTCCAGGGCATAAGCCGGGTTCTTGTACTTGCTCACGCCTATGGAGAGAATGTAGAGTTTGGGCTTGGCCAGATCGTCCTCGGCTTTGCCCTTCCAGTGCATCTTGATGGTGGCGGGGACACTGATGCCGTGCTTGTTCTCGGCGATCACGGAGATTTCGCAGTCGCGGGTGGGCAGGGTCACGTCCAGGGTCTGTGTGGTCTCGGCATCGCCTTTTCCGGCGACCTCCTGGATACGGCGTGCGTTGCCGGTCGGTCGGCCATCGATGAGTGTACGCAGCGCGGTGACGGGCGCATCGCCGGGAGTGCGCACCGCGATCTGGAGTTTGACGTTCGCTTCCGAGACTTCCGTATTGTTTTCCGGCGACTTGATCGTCACAATCGGGGGGAGGGTCTCATCGACATGGACGACCTGCGTTTTGCGGCCCCGGTCGGCGTCGGCGAGTTTGAGGGCTTCGTCTTCTCCTCCAGCGCTCAGGATACGCTCTACCACGTCCGGTCGATAGAAAGTAGTCCGGAAGCGCGAGGCCGGATAGAAGTCGCCCGCCTGCTCTTTGCCATGGTTGAGATGCCAGCCGATCAGGTCTTCGCTGCCCGCCGCCGAGTCGTAGTAGCCTCCGGGCGACCAGGCCACCCACTGTTTCTGGTCCGTATGCAGAAAGAGCGACATGAGCAGGGAAGAGTCCTTGACAGCCAGCCAGCGCACGGTGCCGTCGTTCATCAGGGCCACGCCCGTCTTGCCGTCTTTGCTGACATTGAGTTGCCAGACTGTCCCCGGAGTGGAGAGCGACCAGACCTCTTTGCCCTCCGCATCGATCAGCCGCAGGGAGAAGTCGCAGCCGAGCAGAAAGTGTTTGTTGTCCGGCAAAATCGCTAGACAGCGCCCGGCCTCGTTCATGGCCAATGCGATGGGATGCCCGTTGACCTTCGGGTGCATCCCGTTGTCCCAGTCCGTGACCACCAGTCCCGGCACCTGAATATACGCCGGATGCAGCCCCGCCGCCTTACCTTTACTCTCTGCAGCAGCCGTGCTGTCGGCGATACCGGTCTCCAGCTTACGCTGTGCGGCGTTGAACCGCACGGTGGCCTTGTCGCCCGGCGCTACCGACAGTTGAAGAACGGAGGCGTCGTCCGAGACAAGAAAGGTCGTCAAACGCATATCGACATTAGGAGCGGTAAAGACGCGTGCCGTGTTCCCTTCCAGCACCCCCCACACGGGGTCTCCAGACGCGAATAGCACCGGGCCAAGCTTCAGGGGGACGAGTGCGGTGATCGTCTCAGCGGTCACAGGCACATCGACGGATTTGCCTTTGCCTGCCTCTTCCCAGCGCCGAATGAACCGCGTCGGCATCTCTTTGACCAGGACCGCCGCACGGCCTGCTCCGTACAACTGCTTGCCGTCCGGCGACCAGGCGACCTCATCGAAGGCGGCGAAAGGCAGTTTCACATTGTCGGTGATGGGCGCATAGAGCAGCGACAGATCTTTGACGGCGAGCACGCTGACGTTTTTCGTATCGCCGAAGCCGACGGCCAGCTTACTGCCGTCCGGCGAAAAGGCCAGCCCATGCGGGTGCGTCCCGCCTGTGGTCTTCTGGCGTATCGCCAGCTTGAAGTCGGGCGAATAGAGACGCACCATGCCGTCGAGCCCCGAGGTGGCCAGCCAGCCGTCGTCGCGGAAGGTCACGTCCACGCAGTCCGCATTGTACTCTTTGTCTGCGGCCACCTGCACGCCGTCCGCCACCCGGATCACCCGCAGGCCGTCGTTGCCCGCCAGCCCGACCGCGAGATACTTGCCATCGGCGGAAAAGCGAATAGACTGCGTCGCATTGGGCAGGCCCGTAAACCGGCGGACGATCTGCCCGGAAGCCCGATCGAACAGGTAGATAGGGACGGAGTTTTCCCAGGCATAGCCTGCGGTGCCTCCGGTGGCGATCTGTTTGCCATCGGGGGAGATCGAGAGAGAGTAGAGCGCACAGGCAGGGCCATAGGGCACTCGCAGCGTCTTTTGCAGTTCGCCAGACGCCAGGTCCCAGATGCGCACGGTGCCGTCCAGGCCGCAGGTTGCGAAGAACGTCTCCGCACTATCGACGGCTAGATCCTTGAGTAGCCCCGAATGCATCCCCGTCTCGATCCGCAGAATAGGCTTCGTCGGCGGGTCGTCTGCACGCACCGCCTGTCCCAGGACCATTACCAGTAATGTCATCACACCTGCGGTCATTCGCCGCAGATCACGCTGTATAAAAGAATACTTCCTCATTTATAATATGCCTTTTCTCTGATCGCTCGGATTGAAAAATACGCTTTGACGCTGTTCGGTCGTTACTTGTTTGGGCACCCCTTTCCGTCTCGGGAAGGGGACGGGGGTTTAGGTGCGCGGAGGGGTCGCTGCCGCCCGGAGTGATCACTTGCGGGCCGTTATCACTCGCAGCCGCATCACACGCCACGCTTGGGAGTCTTGCGACATCTCTGCCATCAGCGCCGTAAAAGTCTCATTTTGCGTGGAGGCGCTCCTGCCCACGCCATTCAGCACCTGCACGGGCGCCTCGTCTTCCTCTCCAAGCGACGTGCAGAACCTTGTATGACGACTGCGCACTCGTGCGTCGGACGCGCTACGCTCCGGCACTGAGATTCTACAGATTACCCACGCCTCCTGTGTGCCTTCCGGCAGGTGAACTGCCTGTGAGTCAGCGGAGGCATTGAGTGGCGTCTCTCGCAAAGTCATGTTCAGCGCCTGAGCCTCTCCTATGCCATTCGCTCCGAACGTCAGCAGATAGCAGCCCACTGTCGTCTCGCCCTGGAGGCGTACCCGGATAGTATCGCCGCCTACGATCTCTGTGCGAGGCGCGTAGGGCGCTTCTGCCTGAACAACACTGCCTCTGGGAGTGCGCAACGGCGACAGATGCGAAGCGAGTGTTTGCCACCGGCGCTCGGGGCATGCGGCATCGGCGGCGACCGCCAGCAGGACCCGACTGCCGATCTCACCGATCAGACCGAGCGTGTGGACGCGCGGATCGTTGCGCAGATTGGCCGTGAGATAGCGCAGGGAAGCGGCGCTCCCCGCCCACTGGCCGATCAGAGCGGAGGGCCTGCCGTCTCGCAGCAGCCGCGCCACCAGCAGATAGCGCCCACTCTCCTCCGTCGCCCCTGCCGCGTAGGAGAGATCGCCCTCCAGCGCGTAACAGGTCATCGGCTCCCGCGCTCCTCCCGTATCCGTATTCTGTCCGGTTTCGACCCGCAGTGTTGGGTCCGTATGATCGTGCAGAAAGCGAGCCAGCGCCCTCGTGAGGCGCGCCGGAAGCTCCGGCGCGATCGTCCCGCCTGCGTTTCGCAAGGGGCGCACCCGCAGCACAACCGGTGCGGCGGAAAGCGGCCGAGAACCGAGCCCGCAAAAGAGCGCGGCAACTGCCCAACAAATAGTCCGACAGAAGGAGCGGATCATGCCGTGGCTCCTCACTCGACCTCGAAGGTCAGACCGAACGTATAGAAGGACTCGCGTGGCGAGGATACCTCCAGGATCCGGCGCATTTTGCGCGGCTCCACGCCATCGGCGGGAAACGCTTTGATCAGAGCCAGCGCGTTCTCCTCAGAGGTAAACAGGATCGCCTTGACCCGCTCGACGCCGCGGGCATCTGCGGAGTAGTCGCGTCCGGCATCCCTCGGCAGACGTACCCCGGCGGAACCGTCGATCTGCCCGTTGGCCAATTTGCCATCGCGCGGAGAGAGCAGATAGACTTTGCCGTCGGTATCCTTCTCGAGCAGTACCAGCCAGCCGCTCTGTGCGCTCTTCACCTCGAAATGGAACGTCTGCCCGACCTTGACCGAGTTCTGCGCCGGGGCCATGCTCAGGCTGAACTGCGCCGCTACGGTATGGTCTTCATTGAAATCGTCCCAGACCGTCCGCTTCGGTTCCGGCTTGTTATCGGGCTTGGGCTCCACTTTCGGGTCCGGTTTCGGATCGACTTTTGGGTCTGGTTTCGGGTCTTGTTTGGGTTGATCGCGGCCCTCGAAGATTCGCCGTCCGGAATACTCGGCGGGGCTGAGTTTGGGCGTCTGGGTCTGGTCCATGTAGTCGGCGACCTCGCCGGTAACGTCCTTCTGCACTTCGTTCCAGAGCGTTTGCGGGGTGGACTTTTGCAGTCGCGCCGTCAGGAAGTGGGTGAACACGCCTCCTCGCGCCCCCTCGAAATCGTCTTCGCCCGAGGTCTGGTTGGCCAGGGAGGCTGTGAAGTAGAGGATCTCCGCTCCCCCGGCGATATGGTCGTTGTTGTCCGCGCCTGCCTCGATGTCTCGTCGTAGGGGAGCCGCTGCCGCGCCGC
>JAYUMV010000058.1:0-12319 GCA_043762265.1 Chthonomonadaceae bacterium
TGGAGGCGAACGGGCGCGTGCTGTTCCGTTATGTCAATGCCGAGGGCGAAGCCGATGCAGGCGGGAATCCGAACGGCTCCCTCGCGAACATCGCCGGAATCGCCAATGCCCGCTTCAACGTGATGGGCATGATGCCCCACCCCGAACGCGCTGCCGAAAAGATCCTGGGCTCCGCCGACGGTCGTGCCCTGTTCGATTCGCTGCTGCTCGCTCTAAAATAGCGGTTTGAACGAGAAGACAAGGAGAAGACAATGGTGACCACCCCTGTTATTTTAGGGTTGCTTGTGCTGGGAACGCTGACGATGGCCGTGCTGCCGAACGTCGCCTCTGCGGCTCCACCGCCTACCTCGCAGCCACTGCGCTTGTGGGAAGGCGATGCGCCCGGCGCGATGGGCACGGAAGCCGCCGATATTCCCACCCTGACCGTCTACGCTCCCGCACCCGACAAGGCCAATGGCGCGGCGGTGGTCGTCTGCCCCGGCGGCGGATACGGGGGACTGGCGGACCATGAAGGCAAACCGATTGCAGAGTGGCTTACCTCCCTCGGCGTGACCGGTATTGTGCTCAAATACCGACTTGGCCCCAAATACCATCATCCCGTCGAGATGGGCGATGTGGTGCGCGCGATCCGCACGGTCCGATCTCACGCCGCCGACTGGAGCCTGGACCCACACCGCATCGGCGTGCTGGGCTTCTCCGCAGGCGGACATCTGGCATCGACTGCCGCCACGCATTTCGACGCAGGCAATGCGAGCGCCACCGATCCGATCGACCGCGTCTCCTCCCGCCCCGATGTCGCCATGCTGATCTATCCCGTCATCACCTTCACCGATCCGTTCACCCACGGCGGCTCCCGCCACAATCTGCTCGGCGACAACCCGTCACCAGACCTCATCACCCTGCTCTCCAACGAGAAACAGGTGACCGCCGAAACGCCGCCCTGCTTTCTGGTCCACGGCACCGACGACGGTGCGGTGCCCGCAGAGAACAGCCTGATGTTCGCCCTGGCCTGCCGCAAGGCGCATGTGCCCGTCGAACTGCATCTCTACGAGCATGGCCCGCACGGATTCGGCCTGGGTGGCAACGATCCGGTGCTCAGCGCCTGGCCCGGAAGCTGCGCCAAATGGATGGAGCATCGCGGCTTCCTGAAAAAAGCGTAAGAGGGCGAAACCCCGGCACTTAAAGTATTCGAGCCGCCGAAACAGACTGTTTCGGCGGCTCGAATTGCGAAATGCACCCTGCTATTGCGGGCGGCGTTGGGGTTGGTTGGGCGGGGGAACGACCTTTTCCGGACGGACTTCGATGGTCAGGTTCACGGTCATGGGCGTTCCATTGCGCTGGACGGTCACGGCCAGTTTTTCGGCGGGATGGAGGCGCAGGAAAGATGCGCGAACTTCCTCCAGAGATCCCACCGGCTTACCGTTCAATTCCGTCAAAATGTCGCCGGGCTGCAGTCCGCCCTTCCGGGCAGGCGAATCGGGAGAGACGTTGCGAATTCGGATCAAACGGGTCACCTTGATGATGTCATGGTCCTCGTCCATTTTGCGATCATTTCTCAGAAATACCCCTACCCAACTATGGACGATCTTGCCGGTCGTCATCAGCTCTTTGATGGAAGACTGAAGATCGTTGATTGGGATCGCAAAGCCAGCGGTGGTGACTGGCGAACGCAGAAACACTTTGGTCACCGGAAACCCATTCGGCGTAAAAGAAGGGTTTTGGCCCTGTCCGAAGGCAAAGGACGCTCCTGTCCGTCCGCGTCCGGAGGCGTTCGGAGACTGAGGTTCTGGCTGAGGATTCGGGGAGTTGGGCGTACGCAACTGGCCGGGTCCTCCCGATGTTCCGGGGAGAAAACTGAGCGGTTGATCGCTATAGACCTGGGTCTCGGTCCACTCTCCGGTCGGCACTCCTGCAATTACGCCAACGACTTCGCCGCGTGCATTTAGAATCGGCGCACCGCTGGTGCCAGCGCCGATCGTGCCGATAACTTGAATCAGCGCCGGATAGAAGCGCTCTCCCGTAAAAGTGCCCTCTTTACGGACACCGGAGACCATCGTAAGAGCGACCGAATTCGCGTGTCCGGCCTGATTGCCGATGGCGATGGCGAAATGCCCGACTTCGACCGTGTCCGAATCGCCTATTTTCAGCGCAGGCAGACTGGCCTTGGCGGGAATCTGCAAAAGGCCCAGGTTCAGATCGGTATCGATACCGATGAGTTTTACCCGCAGTCGCGTGCCGTCATCGGTGATGACGAGTGGGCGCTGCATCCCTTCCACCACGTCGGCGGTCGTGACGATGTAGCCGTTGCCGATAGAAAAGCCGCTGCCCGACTTCGGTGCGTTCATCCGATCAAAAGGCGTAGGCCCCCGGTGTCCCTGCTGCTGCTTCGTCAGGGCCAGGATGTTGTCTTCCGCGACTTGCAGTCCCTGCCGTAGTTCCAGCACACGAGGATTGTCTGCGCGGTAGAGGACCAGCGTCTTCTGTAAATCGACATTCAACGAATTGCGTGTCTGCGTCCACTGTGCCAGATGAACTCCCTGCACGAACTGCTGTAACTGAGGCGCGTCCGGTTGTTTCGCCAACTCTGCCGAGAGTTTGTGCAGTTCCTCATCCACCGTCTCTTTTTCGCGCTTGAGAGCCACGACTTTCGGATGCTCCGCCCTATAACTGGTCAACGCCTTGCTGATTTCGACGGTAACGCCATCCTCCTGGAATTGGAGGGCGATCAGATGATCGACGAGCGCCTTCTGCTCTGCCATCTTGCGCGAATCGGTATTGGAGGCCGCGCGACGTGGAGGCATCGCGCCTTCGTCCTCGATCGAGACGATCCCGCCTTTGTTGGCTTTGACGATCGAGGAGACCTCATTCTGCATCTGTACCAGAATACCGTCCGCATGCGCCACGGTGAGCGTTCCAAGCAACAGCATGGAAAGCGTCAGCGGCAGGCCCTGTCCGATCCGAGTCACCATGCCCGTCCCTCATCGTTTCCGTCGTTCGAGGCGATGGCGCTGCTGCCATTCTGCGTGGCAGGAATGCTGCTGATCACATAGTGGCGCGTCGTATCGTCTTCAGAAGACGCAGAGACCGGGTTCAGCACATAGTTATGTTGCGCACGCGGGGAGACATTGCCTCCATCCAACTGAGCCTCGGCATCCTCCGAGTTCGCAACAGCGTGCAAATGTCCGTTGTTGGACGCGACCTGGGCAGAACGCGAACCGTTATGGCGGCGAACCACCGGCGCTCTAGGAAGGGGCGTAGCGTGGGAGAGTTCGGCGGAGTTTTGCGTCTGCAAAACGGACGGAGCGGGATTGAAGAACGAGCCGAAGGCAAAACCGGAGGCTCCGTGCGGCGCTTCGACGGCTTCGGAGCTGTTCTGGGCGACTTCTGTGGATCGCGGTGCCGTCTGCGGGACGGCAGTGGCAAGCGGCTCATGCGCTCGAACCACCGTATTGCCGGGATGCAGAGCGGAACGCCCACCGCTGAAGAAGACGACGAGTAACGTCGCGCCCAGTGCAGTACCCGCTGCGGCCAGCGTCAAACGCGGCAAAAAGTCGGTGGAGCGCAGCACGGGACGGCGCACAGGATCCAGGCTCGGGCGCAGATCCCGCCAGGTCGTCTGGGAAGCCGGAATCGGCAGTTGTCGCGCGGCCCCCAGCATACCGACGGTCTGGCGATACGCTTCCGCCTCCGTCTGACAGCGGGCACACTGCTGAAGATGGGTCTCTACTCGCGTCGTCTCGGCCCCGGAAAGGCGCTGGGATACATACTCCCACAGTTGCTCGGATATTTGACTGCATTCACTTTTAAACCACATTATCGCTAAACCCCCGGCTTCATGAGCGAAAGTACGCGCTCTTTCAGCGCGCGCCGTGCTCGAAAAAGGCGCAGTTTCACGCTGGTGCGTGAGCAGCCCAGAATGGCTGCGATCTCGTCATAGTTCAGATCTTCGATCTCATGCAGAACAATAATAATGCGCTGCGCTTCCGGCATACCACGCAGCACCCGGAAAATCGTATCGGTCATCTCATTACGCTGGACGATCGCAAGCGGGTCTTCGGATGCGCCGCTCGCGCCCAGTTGCTCGTCTCGCAGCGTCGAATCGTACACGACTTTACGGCGGTCCCACGATTTGATACGATCCCGGCACAGGTTTCCACATATCTTCAACAGCCACGTTTGCAGGCTGGATTCGCTACGGAACGATTTTATGGCCTGATATGCCCGCAGAAAGGTCTCCTGTTTGATATCGTCGGCGTCTTCACGGTTACCTAGCAGATGGTAGGCATAACGGAAGACCTGGCGCTCGTACTGTGCATAGACCTGTGCAAACGCCTCCTGATCCCCCGCACGACACCGCGTCACCAGTTGGTCTTCGGCTCCTGGCATTCTCACCCCGGTTGTGGCAATCATAATTGGGATTGTCGCCTCCTGTCTGATCAGAAGTTTAGACGACGCTCTATTCTCCATGTATCGCCTGTTTTCATGCTGAAGCCACGCCTAAAGAGCGAACATTTCTATTACAACCGGTTTTGCCTGCCGAGAACGGTTGATTCTCTCCGGCCCAATAGGCTATACTATCCTTACAGCTCAATAGACATCGGAGGCGCAATGTCTGCGCTTCAATACGTGCCGGAGGCGCAATGTCTGCGCCTTTTTGTGTTTGCAATGGAGGAGACGCCGCTTTGGTTACGCCGCAGATGGTTCGCGATATGGGCTTGAATGCCGCAGAGTATCAACAGATCCTCGATACCCTGGGTCGGGAACCGACTTTTACCGAATTGGGCATGTTCTCCGTCATGTGGTCGGAACACTGCGGATATAAATATTCCCGCCCGGTTCTGGCGCTTTTCAAGAACTATAAAGAGGCGCAGGAGAGCGGGGCGCTGGAAAACGCAGGCGTTATTCCTTTAGATGAAAACCTGGGGATCGTCTTCAAGGTCGAGTCGCACAACCACCCTTCCGCCGTGGAACCTTTTCAAGGCGCCGCCACCGGTGTCGGCGGCATTCTCCGCGATATTTTCACGATGGGCGCCCGGCCCATCGCCAACCTCAACTCCCTCCGCTTCGGCCCGCTCGATGAGCCCCGCAATCGCTACCTGTTCGAACATGTCGTCGCCGGTATCTCCCACTACGGCAACTGCGTCGGCGTTCCTACCGTCGCAGGGGAGATCTATTTCCATCCCTGCTATAGTGGCAACCCACTCGTCAACGCCATGTCGGTCGGCGTCGTCGATCTGAAGAACATCGCGAGCGCTGCCGCCAAAGGCGTCGGCAATCCTGTGGTCTACGTCGGCAGTGCGACAGGCAAGGACGGCATTCACGGCGCGACCTTCGCCAGCGTCGAGCTCGGCCCCGACAGCGAGAGCAAACGCCCGAACGTGCAGATGGGCGACCCCTTCCTGGAAAAACTGCTCATCGAAGCGACGCTAGAGGCTCTGGCGAGCGGCTATATCGTCGGCATTCAGGATATGGGCGCGGCAGGGCTGACCTGCTCCACCTGTGAGACGGCGGCGAAAGCCGGAACGGGCATGGAGATCGACGTGCGCAAGGTTCCGCTACGCGAAGCCGACATGACCGCCTACGAGATCATGCTCTCCGAATCCCAGGAGCGAATGCTCTGCATCGTCGAAAAAGGCAAAGAGCAGCATATTCTCGACATCTTCAAAAAGTGGGGCCTGAACGCCGCCGTCATCGGGGTGGTGACAGATGATGGCCTGACGCGTATCAAGGACAACGGCGTGGTGGTCGCGGAGATCCGCGCCAAAGCCCTCACCGATGAGTGCCCCGTCTACACCCTGCAAACCGAGGAGCCCGACTATATCAAGCAGGTCCAGGCGTTTGATCTGACCGCGCTGCCGGAACCTCTGGTGGCTCTGGCTGCCGAAGATACGGAAGAGGCAGCCTCCCCGGAAAGCGAAACTTCGGAAGAAGAACTCGACGAGGCGGACGAAGCGGAGGAGACAGACGAAACCGCCCACCTCATCGAAACCGCGCTGGCACATCCCCGCTTTGTGGCCGGACAGACCACCTATGCGGATGTTCTGGTAAACCTGCTCGACTCGCCGAGCCTCGCCAGCAAAGCCTGGGTCACCGACCAGTACGACAGCATGGTGCAGACACAGACCGTGACACTGCCCGGCTCGGATGCGGCCATTCTGCGCATTCGCGGCTCGAAGAAGGGCATCGCCCTAAAACTGGACGGAAACGGCCGCTACGGCTACCTCGATCCTTATGTGGGCGGACAGATCGCGGTAGCAGAGGCGGCGCGCAACGTCGTCTGTGTCGGGGCGAGGCCCGTGGCAGTCACGGACAACCTGAACTTCGCCAACCCGGAAAAGCCGACCGGCTTCTGGCAGTTCCGCCGCTCGGTCGAAGGGATCGCCGCCGCCACCGAAGCGTTTGGAACGCCGGTCGTCTCCGGCAACGTCTCCTTCTATAACGAGACACCGGAATACGGCCCGATTCATCCGACGCCGACCATCGGGATGCTTGGGATTCTGGACGATGTGAACCGTCGCTGCACCGCCGGCTTCCGCTCAGACGGCGAAGGCGATACCATCGTGCTCCTGACCGCCTACGACGATCCGACCGGAGGACTGGGCGGCAGCGAATACCTGAGCGTGGTTCACGGCGAAGAGGCGGGAGTGCCGCCGCGCATCGATCTGGAAGGCGAAAAACGCCTGCACACGCTTTTACTGGAAGGCATCGGCGAAGGGCTCTTCGCCTCCTGCCATGATGTCTCGGACGGCGGACTGGCGCTAAACCTTGCGGAGAGCGCCATGATGGGAGAGGTCGGAGCGCTTATCCTCCTCAACCCCAACGACTTTCCGGGCGAACTGCCGCCCTCCACGCTCCTCTTTGGAGAAGCGCAGGGCCGGGCCGTCGTGACCGTCCGCACCGAAAAACAGTTCACGAAACTGAAAGAGCGCGGGGAAAAACTCGGCATACGCGTGGCCTGGATCGGCACCATCGGCGGCGAAAACCTGCGCATCGCCCTCGGCCCTGACATCCTGTGCGATTTTCCCGTGACGCAAATCACCCGGATCTCGCAGAACTCTCTGCCGCGCCGTATGAGCAGACGCGCCGAGGAGGCGGTAATCAGTTGAGACCCACCGGCGAGCGGGGAGATATTTGCCTGCAACTTTAGTTATACATGGTCCGTAAGAAAGAAGGTTTCCGTTCCCATTCCTGTGCCCGGCGTATTCGCGCCGGAAGACGACCTGACGCGGTTATGGCCGCACGACCTGACTGTTTGTGGCCCTGGGGCCAACCGAGCAACAAGCAGAGAGAGACGCTTCTTAGGGGAAATGATCTCTCCACCCTGTCCCGTCGTCGCCCTGTGCGAAGGAGCAACCGTACCATGCACGTCCATCACCCCCATCATGGTGAAAACTTGATTCCACTGGAGCCTCTGAAGCCGTCGTCCCGCCTATCTCCCCCCGATAGCGAATGGGAGCAAGACACTCCCAAAGAGGAGTGCGGCGTTTTCGGGATCTTCGCGCCCGGAGAAGAGGTCTCTCGTATCACCTTCTTCGGCCTTTTCGCGCTCCAGCATCGCGGCCAGGAGAGCGCCGGTATCGCCGTTTCCGACGGACGTAATCTGCACATTCACAAAGGCATGGGCCTCGTCACCCAGGTCTTCCGAGAAGGCACCATCAAAAAGCTGAAGGGCATCAGCGCCATCGGCCATACCCGCTACTCCACCACCGGTTCCAGCATCCTCTGCAATGCCCAGCCTCTCACCTGTCTCTCCAGCGTCGGCGATATCTCTGTCGCCCATAACGGCAACCTCGTCAATACCGAGGCTCTGCGCCAGGAGCTTCAGGCCGAAGGCGTCGTCTTCCAGACGACCAACGACAGCGAAGTGATCGCCCAGTTGCTGGCCAAGCATCATACCGGCTGTATCGAAGATACGATGAAGAAGGTGATGGAGCGCCTGCAGGGCGCCTACTCGCTCGTCGTGCTGACCGCGACGCAGCTTGTCGGCGCGCGCGATCCTTATGGGATTCGCCCTCTCTGCATCGGCCAGATCAATAAGCAGCACTATGTGCTCGCCTCCGAATCGTGCGCTTTCGTTCCGACTGGCGCGGAGTATGTGCGCGAGGTAGAACCAGGAGAGGTCGTCGTCATCGACCGCAACGGCCTGCAAGAGTTCCAGGCCATGCCAACGGTCCGGCATGCGACCTGCCTGCTGGAGTTCATCTATTTCGCGCGTCCCGACTCTATGCTCTACAACCGTTCTCTCCACCAGGCGCGGCGACGCATGGGCCAGCAGTTGGCACACGAATTTCCCTGCCCGGACGCCCATGTCGTCATTCCTGTGCCCGATACCGGCATCCCGGCCGCCATCGGTTTTGCGGAAGCCTCGCGCATCCCGTTTGGAGAAGGGATCATCAAGAGCCGTTATATCCAGCGCACGTTCATTCAGCCGAGTCAACGGATGCGGGATCTTGGCGCGCGCATGAAGTATACGCCGCTCCGGGAGACCCTGGCGGGCAAAAAGGTCATCATGGTGGACGACACCATCGTACGCGGTACCACGACCGGTAAACTGGTGAAGATGCTCTACGACGCTGGAGCGAAAGAGGTACATGTGCGTATCACCGCGCCGCCTGTCAAGCATCCGTGCTACTACGGCATCGATATGGCGAACCAGGACGATCTGATCGCGGCCAAGAAGTCCGTCGAAGATATTCGGCGTCACATCGGAGCCGCTTCCCTCGGCTACCTCTCCATGGAAGGGGTCGTGAAGGCGATCGGGATGGGCAAAGACAACTTCTGCCGCGCCTGCTTCGATAACAAGTATCCGATTCCGGTCCCGCAGAAAGTCCGCAATTCCAAACTGATGCTGGAGCATAAGCGTACCGTCGCCGTAGGCGGCCCCGACGACGGCTCTCCTGAGACCGGCTAATGCCCGTTCAAGTCCCTTGCGCGGTTTCGTGCAAGTCCCTCGCGCGAAACCGCGCAAGGGATTTCCGTGAACCCGTTCCCAGCGTCCTCTCGTCCAACGGTGTAGAGACTACGAAACGCGTTAAAAACAAAACGGGGCGGAGAGGGAAAGCCTACCATGTTGGAAATCACTGCTAAGAAACCTTCTGTCGGACAACTCGCGTTGCTGACGACCGCCGCACTGACGTCGGTCGTCGCCGTGCGCTATTTCAGCGCTCGGAAATCCAGTGCGGCGGAACGATTGACCGAAGGACTGCTGGAGACGACCCGACTGCAGACGGCGGTCGGGCATCTGCCCAATGCCTCCCATCTCGCCCTGGCAGAGTGCGCCGGTTATCTGCTGAACGTCGCGGTACGGGCTGCGCCAGGAATCGGCGTCGCACGCGGTGACGACGATCCCATCGGCCATAGCCGTACACAGACCCACAGTTTTACAGGCTCGACCGCAACGGTTCGCACGGAATCCGCCGCGCCGAATCGTACCATCAACTACGCCGTCACCATCCCGGAGGTCGGGGAGGTGCGTGGAATCCGACGCATCGGTTCGCTGCACCTGGTCGATTTGGCGCCCGCGCACTCCACGCCGGACACGGTGCAGATCGTGCTGACGGAAGGCTACACGGCCCAGATCGAAGCGGACCTGCATACGATGGAAACGATGATCGTCGTGAAAGATCGGGTCTTCGGATCGATGGCCCTGCACGACAACCGAGGCAACGCCGGACATATCAAGGTGGGGTTCGGAGGAGAGTTGAGCGGAACCATTACCCGAGATAGTCGTATCGTCGGGCGATTTGAGGGTAAAATCTCTGAGGGTTTGCTCTTTACTCCCTATCAGCTTACGGCCAACACAGAAAAGACCCCGAATCAACCTTAACAAAAGCGATAATCTTTATTCAACCATTATGCCAGAAGAACGAATCACCTACCGCGACGCAGGCGTGGACATCGATGCGGCCAACGAAGCCGTCCTGCGCATGCGCGAACATATCCGCAGCACTTTCACCCCCGGCGTCCTCAACGATGTGGGCAGTTTCGGCGGGATGTTCGCGCTCGCCGGTCTGACCGGCCTCCAAAATCCTGTTCTCGTCTCCAGTATCGACGGCGTGGGCACGAAGCTGAAAGTCGCCATCGCCGTCGGCAAGCACGACACCATCGGACGCGACCTGGTCAACCACTGCATCAACGATATTCTTGTGCAGGGCGCGCGTCCCCTCTTCTTCCTCGACTACTTCGCGACCGGCAAGCTCCTACCGAACGTCGTCGTCGATGTGGTGAAAGGCCTGGCGGAGGGCTGCCGCGAAACAGGCTGTGCCCTGATCGGCGGCGAGACCGCCGAGATGCCCGGCCTCTACATTGAAGGCGACTACGACCTCGCCGGATGCATTGTCGGCATTGTGGATCGGGATCGCATCGTTACAGGCGCGCGCATCGAACCGGGCGATACGATGGTCGGTCTGGCCTCCAGCGGCCTGCATACCAACGGCTACTCGCTCGCCCGACACATTCTTCTGGAAGCAGGCGACAACTCGCTCTCCCTCTACGAGCATCTGCCTTCTCTGGGGCGCACCCTGAGCGAAGAGCTGATGATGACCCACCGCTGCTACGCCCCGACCGTTTTGCCACTGCTCGACGAGTTCGATGTCAAAGGGATGGCCCATATCACGGGCGGCGGCTTCTACGACAACATTCCCCGCATCCTGCCTGCCAACTGCAGCGCGACCGTCGAGCGCCGCACCTGGCCCATTCCGCCCATCTTTTCCTTGATCCAGGAGCGCGGCAACGTCCCCGAGCCGGAGATGTTCCGCACCTTCAACATGGGCATTGGCCTCATTATGGTCGTCCCGGCGGAGCAGGCGCCGCTCCTCGCGCACCGTCTCAACGCGGCAGGCGAATCGGCCTATATCCTCGGTAATATCCATCGCGGCGTCCGCGAAGTAGACATCGTGTAGACCAGCGCTCTCCGTCGTGGACACCACGACGGAGAGCGCTTAGAAAAGTAACCTGACCCCTATGAACAACCTGCCCCCCTGTTTGCTCTGGGATGTGGACGGCACCCTGACCGATACGACGGCCCTGATCGCGGCAGCCCTGGAGCATGTCTATGTCCAGTTCTATCAGCGTACCCTGCCCTACGACGAGCGCTGCGCCCTGATCGGCACGCCCCTGAAGAAGCAGATCCGCGTCTTTGGAGAGCCACAGGCGTTCGGCACCACCGAAGAGGCCGTCATGGACGCCTTCATCGCCTTCTACGAGCAGAACAAAGCCCAGGAGAAGATCTTCGAGGACGTCTTAGAGGTCTTGAAGGACGGCAAACGCCTCGGCATCCCGACCGGCCTCGTCACCTCCAAGAACCGCGAAGAGCTCGACAACACCATGCCACGCCTCGGCATCGCGGATTTCGTCGATCTCACTGTCACCGCCGACGACATCGTCCACCCCAAACCCGCTCCCGACGGCATCCTGCTCTCTCTGCGCCATTTCGGCATCCCGGCAGACCAGGTCGCCGCCGCCTTCTACATCGGCGACACCCTCCATGACATGCGCGCCGCCCACGACGCCGGAGTCCAGGGCGTCGGCGTCACCTGGGGCGCCGCCGGCCGCTCCCGCATGGAGATCGAAGCCCCCCCGCACATCTGCCACACCGCCACGGAACTCCGCACCCTCTTACTGGGTTCCTAACCTCCCTGCGCAGAATGCGATCCCAGCAAAAAGAGAATGGTCATTAAGAGAGCATTCAAAGCGCTTCAAAGATCTGCTCATCCGTTTCGTCGCCGTGCAATTTTCCCAGGAACATATCTTCCAGTGTATTACCTTCGGGAATTTCACGGGGAGGCGGTAGACACCTCCAATACCTCCGCACGCGCTTAGGCGATCTCCCTTGATGTGCGGTTCACGGCTTGCGCCAATGCCTCTTCATATATCTGGAAGGGACGGTCCTGCGCCAGTTCAACAAAGCGAAATCGCTCCCTTATCTGCTGGGTGCGTATCTCAATCAATTCGTCTCCTGTGCCATCAATCAACTGTCCTCGTGCGTGTGTTTGGACCAGAAGTCGGGAGAATGTCGTTATCTGTGAAAATCACCTACATGGTTTCAATGCTCGCCTGCTCTTTTCGGGCAGCTTGCAGCTTGCAATCGAGCTTATAGTTCGATCCGTCTGCTGGCTGCGCTCGACCTTGCCATTGAGAGGGGGCATACCAGGCGGATTAGGACGGAACTTGATGCTGTTCTCACCCATCGCCTCCTGGAACACATGACCAAAAAACTCGCCGCCTCGGTCGGTCTGGATCCGTTCGACGGGAAAGGGCAGTTCCTCGATCACCCGCTCGAGCAGGAAGTCCACGGCGTTCTCGGCCGTGCGCGCCGAAT
>JAYUMV010000059.1:0-12224 GCA_043762265.1 Chthonomonadaceae bacterium
AGTGCTGCCGCCATCCAGACCCAGAAGCGTGTCCAGAGGAACCTGGGTTTTGTGACAGATCTGACAATAGTAGCAGGCGCGTGCAAAAGTCAAGAGGCCATGTGCGGTAACCAGAGTACGTTCTTGTTGGCCTTTGTAGCGGGCCGAAACTCCGCAGACGCAGTCGATCTTGGGCCGTCGTGGGGCCTTGTTGTGTTGTTGAAGCAGCCGCTTTTGCACTTCCTGACTGAGTTTGCGTCCGATCTTGCCTGCGGTATCCTCGATCTGATCGAGAGTACCCGGCTGCTCGGGGAGGTGGTCATAGAGTTCTCGGCGCATCTGTTCGATGACTTCGGCAATGAGTGCGTCGCGTTCAGGGGTCGATTTGCGGGCCATGGGTTCCTCCAGCATCCACAATGAAGATGCGAGTAAGTTCGACACCCATCGTCGCAACACATTGTGAACGCTTGGAAAGCCGTTGCCCTAATTTTGAATCGCACCCGAGGCATCAGATAAACCTCGTATTATCCGAGCTTTTTCGTCGCAGCGAGCGTACAAGCCGGATAGTTGTCCGCGAAGGCGGACAATCAGCGCGAAGCGCTCTAGCGAAGGACTTCAGTTCATCGCGATATGTGCGGCGTTTATCTGATCTGTCTATCAGTCCTCTTGTCGGTTCGTGTGGGAGGCTCGGAGCAACTCCTCTGCGGGCGTCTCCGCACTATACTCCGTTGCGCGGAGGAGCTCTGCCTGCTGGCTTTGAGGGGGCTCTTGAGACGCGCGTACGAGGGTGTGTGAGGCGGGCAGATCCCCGATGTTGGCGCGGGTCATCGGCACGACATCCAGTTTTGACTGCGCCTCCCGCATGGTTTTCTCTGCGAAAACTTTCAACTTCCAGGCGGCGAGAAAGGCGACGAGCGCCCAAAGACCGGTTACAATTCCCAGGGGAGAACCCGGTCCCGTGAACATCCCGAGAGTAAACAGGATACCTATGGCGGCGCAAATCCCGACGACTACCGCGATGGCGAGACTGCCCCAACGCTGCACCTCACGCCTACCCAACCGGGCGGCATACTCTGCCTTGCTCACCACGCGCCTGGCCGGCGCCTGAACCTGTCTAACTCTGGGGCGAATCGGCGCATTTTTCGCATGGAGGGTGACGTTCAGCCCGGCGGCTACTCTCGTGATGTGACCCAGCGTCGTGCGGGATAACGCAGTTCCGGACGATTGCGACTTGCTATCGCCACGGTAGCCGATGTCGAATTCGCGCAGGGTACAACCCCTCCACAGATCCGCAGGAATCTCTTCCAGCGCCTCGATCGCAGAGACCATCCGCAGAATGGTCGCTTCCGCTTCCGTATCCCCGGCAGTCGCCTGCAAGGTTGCAGTCCATCGTCCCACTTCGATCTTCCTCACCTCGAGTGTGCAGAAACCCTGCGCCTCCAGCGCATCAACCAGTGGGCGCAGATCGTAGGGCGCTATCAAACGGAGTTCTGTATTCAGATAATGGATGTTCACTGCTCCTCCTGCACGGACTTTGGCGACGAGTGACAACGAATAGACGAACCTGACGGCCAATCGGGTTCGACGGAAGAGGCCCGAGTGCCTCCCCGACAGAGACACATCGGGGAACTGCGTGGAAATCCGCGTTCAACCGATCAAATTTTCATCTGTTTTTCATCTTTGGGAAGTAGATTGGTTATTGTCGAGACCAGGTCTGTTGGTGCCTGTGGGATACCGGTACGAGCCTTGAATCGCTGCGTACGAACTTTTTGTCCAAAGCGTCGTAATGAGGAGAACGATGCGCGGAGATAGGCCCAGAAGCCGATTACCCGCCTGACAGAAACCGCCCGTTTGAAGGCAATCTGTTTTTTCCCTGCCGGAGACCGCGCGGAAACTCTCCCTGAAGCTTTTGCTGCAGAAGAAAAGGAGTCTGCGACCGTGCTGATAAGTAGAATCAGCCGGCTTAGGAAATGGACGCGAATGCCTTCTACAAACGATGAACTCACCAATTTGAGCGGCCAGGACGCCGTCGGAAATCGGTCTGCCTCTGTAGAAAGCCAAGCAATCGCAGGGCAGAACTTGCTGCTGACGTCGATCCTGAGCGCGAGTACGGAGGAGATGGCGGTTCTGGATGAGGAAGGTCGGTTCCTGTTCGTCAATCGCGCCGCCGCTCTCGCTATCGGATTAGCGCAGGAAGAAATCCTTGGAAAGACCGGTCTGGAGGTCGGAGCGCCACCGGAAGTCGTAGCGCAGTTCGACCGGGAGCGGGAGATCGTTTTCGCTACAGGCGCGCCTCTCGCCGGAACCATAGTCTATCCAACCCCCCCCAGGGGCCACGTCACTACGACTATCTCTGGACGCGGCTCACGGCGTCGGAAGGCACGGTTCCTGCCCTTCTCTTCGCCGCGCGGGATGTCACCGAACGCAAGCGTGAGGAGATGGCCCACAATTTTTTGACGCGGGCTTCCGAGGTGTTCGCCTCCTCGCTCGACTATGAACGGACGCTCCAGCAGGTGGCGGATCTTGCTGTGCCGCACATCGCCGACTGGTGCGGCGTAGACATGCTGGAAGCGGATGGAACGATCAGTTTGTTGGCCGTCGCGCATATCGATCCGGAGAAGATCGTCTGGGGCCACGAAATGAGACGGCTCTATCCGCCGAACCCGCAGGCGACAAGCGGACTGCCCCAGGTGTTGCGAACCGGAAAATCGGAACTCTATCCCTACATTTCGGATGAGATGCTGGTCTTATCGGCGCGGGATGCGAAACATTTGGAGATGACGCGCTATCTGGGACTGCGGTCCGTGATGATGGTGCCCATGTTGGGGCGGGAGAGCGTGCTTGGAGCGATCACCTTCATAACCACGCGGGATTCCGGCCACGACTATACGCAGACCGATGTCGCTCTGGCCGAAGGCCTGGCCGCCCGCGCCGCTCTCGCGATCGAAAATGCGCGGCTGTATCGCCTTGCGCAGGAAGAGTTGGCGGAGCGCAGGCGGGTGCAGGATGAACTCTCTGCCAGTGAACACCGCTTTCGGTTCGCGCTGGCCAACTCCAGTATCATCGTCTATACCCAGGATCGTGATCTGCGCTACACGTGGGTCTACGACGGCATGATGAACGCCGAAAACACGCTCATCTACGGAAAGACTGACGCAGACATTATGGAAGCCGGGGACTCTGCACCGCTGATTGCGATCAAAAAGCGGGTCATGAAGACCGGGATCGAAGAGCGCCATGTGATTCGAGCCACCCTGTCTGGTGAAGAGGCACGCTACCTCGATACCAGTTTCGCTCCCCTGCGCGATGCCATCGGAAATGTGTTTGGTGTGACCGGAACCGCCAACGACATCACTGCGCGCAAGAAGACGCAGGACGCACTGATAGAGCACCAGGCGGAGATCGAGACCCTCAATGTGAGGCTTCAGCGCTCGATGCGGGAGACGCATCACCGTGTGAAGAATAACCTTCAGGTCGTCTCTGCCCTGCTCGATATGCAGGAGATGCAGTATAAAGAGGCCGTGCCGGTCTCGGAGATCGCACGCCTGCGCCAGCATATCCATGCGCTCTCCACGATACACGAACTGCTGACACGTCAGGCTAGAACGGACGCCGATGTCTCCGATCTCTCCGTCAGAGAGGCGATGCAACGACTCATTCCGACCATTCAGAGTCTGGTGACCGGACGTCTTATCGAATTCGCGATCGAGGATCTGCGTATGCCCGTGCGCCACGTCACGACATTGACGGTCCTCGTCAATGAACTGGTCTCCAACGCCATCAAGCATGGAAAAGGAGAGATCCATCTGCAGTTCGCCGTGCGGGGCAAGCGCGCCCTCTTGGAAGTTCGAGATCAGGGACCAGGTTTTCCCCATCCTTTCGATGCCTCGACTTCCGCGAACACGGGGCTGGAGTTGGTGCTGGCATTGGCGCACCTCGATCTGCACGGAGAGACCCGATTTGGAAACCATGATGGTGGGGGAGGACAGGCGGTCGTCGAATTTCCGATTCCGAATCCCGTGCGCACGCCTGGGGAAGAGTAAGCGCTATGGCAGAAATAAGAATGAGAACACCCCAAGACACGCTTGTGGGTAAGCGAGTGCTGACCGTGGAAGACGAAGGCATCACCCAGATGCAGTTGGGCAAGATTCTTCGATCTGCGGGAATGGTGCAGATCGGTATGGCGAGCAGCGGACCGGAAGGCGTCGCTCTGGCCCTGCACGAACGACCGGAGATCATTCTGATGGATATCAACATGCCCGGCGACTACAACGGCCTGGAAGCCGCCCGCCGTATCCTGGAAGAGTATCGGACCTGCATCGTGATGCTGACGGCCTATACCGACTATGTGGATCAGGCACAGGAGATCGGCACGAAGGGATACATCATCAAACCCATCGACCGTATGACCCTGCTTGATCGTATGCAGCAGGCGCTGGTCGGATTCCAGGATGGATAACCTCCCCCAACCCCCTCCTTCGCAAGGAGGGGACTTCCAGAACACTCCCTCCTTCGCAAGGAGGGGGCTTCCAGAACACTCCCTCCCTTTGCGAAGAGGCGACTATCTGTCTGACTCCCCCTCCTTAAGAAGGAGGGGGCCGGGGGGAGGTGCCGTTGTCAACGTAAAGAGGGCGAGTTCGGGGCGGCAGAAGAGCCGGAGGGGAATGCCGACTTGCCCCAGTCCCCGGTTGACATAGAGCTTCGCCTTGCCTACCGTATACCAACCTTGCGCATAGTGTTTGGCCCCGATCCTTCGAATTTCACGTGCGGTCAAGAATGGCACGCGCACCTGCCCTCCATGCGTATGCCCCGCAACGACGATACACTCCCGGTCCGCTAGCCTTTCGATCAACGCCGGATTGTGCGCCATGACCAGCGTCGGTTCCTCGGGACGGACTTCGCGAAAAGCCTGGGGCACATCGGTACGGTGATAGCGGTCGTCGTCGAGGCCGACGATCCGGAGGCCATTGGGGAGCAGAAGGCTGCGGTTGAGGAGAACGTGGAAGCCCAACTCTACCAGATGGCGCTCCATCTCAGGGCCGTCCGTATGGTAGTCGTGATTGCCCAGGATCGCGTAGACCCCGAGGGGCGCCTTCAGCGGGGCGAGGATTTGGGCACAGGGCGCGATGTCGCGGGAGTTGTTTGTCACGTAGTCGCCGGTCAGCAGAATCAGATCGGGGCGGGCGGCATTCGCCGCCGCGACCGCATCGCGTAGCACTATGTCCGAAGTGTGCCGACTGCGATGAAAATCGGTGAGATGCGCCACCCGCAGCCCCTGAAGCGCGGGCGGCAGATGCGGCACTGAAATGTTATGTTCCGTCGTTTCGATCATGGTTTGGGCGCAGCAGCGGCCTTGTCGGCTTCGGCCTTGTCCGCGTCTTGATCTGCCTTGAATTTTACTTGCCGGACGGCGATCGCGGCGGCCTGCTCCGGCTGCTTGAGATGGGTGAGCGCGTCCTGCCAATGCGTAAATATCCTATCGTAGAGACTCGACAGGTCGGCCCGCTTTCCCGCCGGTCGATTGAGGTTGACGTCCAGTTTGCGCTTCTCCCAGTATTCGGCCATCACTCTATCCGCCTCTGCGTACTCACTCACCGCTTCGCTCCACTGGCTGGCCTCTGCGGCGATGTCGCCGAGCGCGGCATGGGCGTAGGCGAACTCTGTCTCCACCAACTCCGGCATCGCCCGCACTGTTCCATAAGGCATCTTCTCTAAGGCGGTGATCTGATGATAGACTGCTGCCGCCTGATCGGTTTTACGGGCGCTCAGCAACGCCTCTGCCAGGCGATGGAGCGCCTGTAGGTTGCGTGGTTCGCGGGAACAGGCGCGTTCCAGAACGGTGATCGCACTGGCCGTATCGCCGGTGGAGAGATAGAGCTGGCCTAATCGATAGAGCGCTTTGCCGGTTGGAGCGGTGCGGACCGCCTTTTGGAGGGCGATCAGCGCCTCGTCCGGGTGTTGTCTCAGTTGGGCCAGTTCCGCCAGATAGAGCGGAGGATCTCCGTCCAGCGGATCGGCTGCCGCCGCCGCGCGGTAGGCTTCCTGAGCCGTCTCGATGGTCTCGGGCGTCATCGCCTCTTCTCCGATAGCGATATGGGTCCGAACGCTCAGGGCGGCTGAACCGCGCCAGAGGAGGAAGCAGGCCAGTAAGAGCGTGAACGCCAGCATCTCCCGACCGAGTGGGCGCGGCCTCTGGGTTCCAAGGGGTGCTATATCGCGAGACAGGCCGACCATCAGGCCGATGACGGCGGCGAAGGTGAGAACGGTGCCGACCAGATAAAAGTCTGAGTCGAACAGGTTGTGCAGCAGCGCGGCAAGCACGCCTGCCAGAAGCCCGGACAGCAGCACGGAACGGTCTCCGAACAGAGCGTTTTCGGAGGTCTCCTCCGCGACATCGGCGGCGGTTCGGATACGCTGGAGGCGCAGGGTGTGGGCGGCGAAAGCGGTCGCTGCGGCGAGCGCTGCAAGCAGAAAGAAGCCGCCCGGAATCCCGGTCTCCGCCATCCACTGCAAGTAGCCGTTGTGCGCGTGCAGTGTAAAGGCCGTCTCCGCATAGCGCGGGTAGGCGACCTCGTAGGTGCCGATGCCGGTGCCGAGCAGAGGATTGGCGAGCGCCATGTGGACCGTGCCCTCCCAGGTATAGTGGCGGAACTGGCCGGAGTTGCCCTGCGCTTCCGCGACGTTCTGCCGCGTGACCTGCCCCGTCGCGCGGTTCGTCACCTCGACACTGCCCCGAAAGCGCGCCAGGGTCGGCGTGAGGCCCAACAGCGCTCCCAGAGCGAAGACGCCTAAGCCCATTGTGATCGCGCGTCCTTGCCTCCGCAGGCTGCCAGCGAAGGCGACGGAGGCCAGCCAGACGACCAGCGCGACCAGCAGCATCGCCACTCCGGAGCGCGAGCCTGTGAGCAACAGGCAGGCGCTCTGGCACCCCAACCCGATTCCGAGCAGCAGGCACAGCAGGCGCTCACGCGCCGTGACAAACGCCGCCAGGGTGATCGGCAGCGCCAACAGCAGGTAGCCCGCCAGAAAGTCCGGATTGGCGAAGCTGGAAAAGGTACGGTGCGCGAGATCGTGCGTCTTGGTGGCCTCGATATACTCGCGCAGGCCGAAGATGGCGACCAGAGTGCTTCCGATCAGGACCGCCCCGAGCAGCGCAAACAAAGCGTTTCGGTCCCGAGAGAGACGCGATACGAGTCCGCCAAGCAACAGAACGCAGAAGAGGACGGCGAGCCCATTGAGACTCAACGCCGGAGTGAAACCGCGTACCATCGACAGAGTGGCCCAACCGCCCAGCAGCACGCAGGCGCCTGCCAGGCCCGGCACCGCGCCGATGGCAACCGGACGCATCCACTCTCGGAAGGCTGTCACTGCCGCCGCCAGCGCCACCAGGGCCAGCGCAAGAGGCATTCCGCCGGGGCCGAGAAACTGGAACGGGCTGCCGGTCGGGTAGGAGGGGGCCTGCGGCATATTGGTAAAGGATCCTGCCCACAGCGGCGCGAACACGAGGACAGCGGCGAGCAGAGAGAGCGCAAGCCAGTCCGGACGGTTCAAGGCGCGGGGATCGCGCAGAGGCGTCTCCGGTTCTGAAGCATGCAGTCCGTTTTGCGGGTCCGGTGCGGAAAACCGTGGTTTATCGATTCGACTCATGGCTTTCCTCCGGTACTTTTTGGGTTTCTTGGGGGTTTACCAAGGCGTTTTGGAGGAGGCTGCTCTCCGGTGAGGCGCTTACGCCAGTAGCGCAGGCGATAACGAATCATCTGCCCCGCCGCGCGCAGACCGATCCCGATGGGAATTAACGGCCGTACCAGCCAGGGCGTGGTGGCGCGGTAGTGCTTCTTGTAGAACAGATATTGGCTCCGGTGAAACTCGTAGGTCATACGGGTAGGAACCTTGTCCGAACTTTTGCCGATGAGATGGTAGATGACGGAGGCGGGAAAGTAGGCTACGCGCCAGACGCCTGCATCCCGTAGGGTATGGTTGACGCGCCAGCACAGATCGACATCCTCACAGTACATGTAGAAATCCTCGTCGAAACTGCCGATCTGATCCAGGAGGCTGCGGCGCATCATCAGCGCCGCTCCCGAGACCCACTCCACATCGCGAGGAGTCATGTGGTCCCAATCAGTCATCAGATAGTCGGTATTGAAGCGATTCTTGGGAAACAGTCTGCCGAGCGGGGTATTGCGAAAGAAACCGGTGCCCAAATTGGGATAGCGTCGGCAGGAATACTGAAGCGAGCCATCCGCATTGAGCAGTTTCGGGCCGACGATGCCGAGAGCGGGATTCGCATCCGCATAGCCGACCAGCGCCGTCAGCGCCCCTTCCAGCACCACGGTATCGGAGTTCAAAAAGAGCACATACCGCCCCCTGGCCTGCGGCAGCGCCTTGTTGTTGCCCGCTCCGAACCCGATATTGATCGGATTCTCAAGCAGATGGAATTGCGGGAAAAGTTCGCGGACGACCTCTCGACTCCGGTCCTCACTGGCATTGTCCACCACGATCACCTCGAAGTCGAGGCCAGGCTGCGGGCACTCCAACGACCGCAGGCATTTCTCCAGCAGATCCTGCGTATTCCAGTTCAAAATAATGACCGATAAGTCCACACGCTCTCCCATTCGTTCCAGCTATTTCATTTCGGGCTCTCCACGACCCCTTCGCGAACCTAGCCGCCCCTTCCCCCAGCGGGGTTAGGCAACCCGTTTCCGCGCCTGCAGCCACGCATGAGGCCAGGATGCAAGGCTAATCAAGGCCCTTAATGGCCAGAACTGGATGGCAGCATAGTGCTTTGCATAGAATTTCAGTAGGCCGCGCCGCGACTCCCAGGCCATCGCCGCACCGACCTGCGTAGTGCTCGCGCCGCCATAGTGGATGATCTCGACCTCTGGGGTGAAATAGATCTTCCAGCCTGTCCGTTTGCAGCGCAGGCACCAGTCTACCTCGTTGAAGAAGATCGGAAACGCTTCGTCCAGCATTCCGATCTGTTCCACGACCGTGCGTCGCATCAAAAGGAAGGTGCCCATCGGCTGATCGACTTCGGCGATGTGCGCGTAGTCGAACCAGGTCATGCGATAGGCGCCGAAAAGACGGCTGTTCGGAAAGAGGCGGCTAAGGCCGAAGAGCTCCCAGAGGACTGTCATCGGTGTCGGGAAGCCACGCACGGAACGCTGCAGTCTGCCGTCCGGATGTACCTGTCGGACTCCCAGCGCTCCGGCGCCTGAGTGCGCTTCCATAAAGGCTACCGCGTGATCGAGGCCGCCTGGGGGCAGCAGCACATCAGGGTTCAACAGCAGTATATACGTAGCTTTTGCGATTTTTATCGCCTGATTGTTGCCTTCGGCATAACCGGTATTGTCTGTATTGGCGATCAAAACGACCTGGGGGAACCGTTCGGCCACGGCGGCAGCGCTCTCATCCGCCGAGGCGTTGTCCACCACAATGACTTCAAAGGGGAATACCGGGGGAACTTTGTAGATGCTGTCGAGAGCGTCTAGGAGCATCTGACGGGTGTTCCAGTTAACGATAGCGACAGATAACACAAGGTCGTTAGGGGGACGCTGGTCCGCAGGCAGGGGGGCGGAGAAGGGCTTAAATGGGACAGGTCTCGGGATAGGACGGTTCACACAGACCATTATAACCGCCAACGGCCCATGTGTCAACGACATCGCAGCGACCACGCAATTTTCGTCTGCTCTTGACATCTAGGCTTGGCCTTCGAAAGTGCCCGACGCACAATCCGTTGCTTTGACGGTCCTCCTGTACGCGCTTGACAGTCGCCAGGACGCAGAAAAGAACCCTGCTTCCGGCAGCGCTGATTCTGCTGACACCGACGCCTTAGAAAGGAAAATCTCTTCATGAAACAGACATGGCTACTCTCCCTGCTTTTGCTCCTAACGGCTCCGTCCATGCTCCGAGCACAGGAGGCCGACAAAGCGGCAGAGCGGCAGTTTACGGCGTATCTGGAGGCTTTTAACGATCAGGCGGAAGCGACACTGCGTACGTTTCTTCAGAAGAACCGCCCTGGCGCGGAAGATAAGGTCGAGGGTCACGTAAATTTGCGCTTCATGAGCGGTGGGCTCTTACTGAAACAGGTTCAGGAAAGTACGCCCACGGGGTTCAAAGCGATCCTGCAGGCCAGAAATTCGGACACCCACTATTTCAGCGTTGTGATGCAAGTCAACGCCGCAGAGCCGCATCTTATCCGCCAGTTGAGCATTACGCCTGTGCCCGCTCCGGCAGCCTTCGCGCCAGTGCGCCTTACGGAACCGCAGGCTATCCGCGCCTGGAAAAGCCACCTCGCGGAATCGGCCGCGAAAGATAAGTTTTCCGGCGCGGCGCTCCTCGCAAAAGACGGCAAGATCCTGTTTGAAGAGGTGTATGGCAAGGCCGATCGCGCAAAAAACCTTACGAATCGGACAGACACGAAATTCTGTCTCGGCTCCCTGAATAAGATGTTCACCGCCGTCGGGATCATGCAGCTTGTACAGGTCGGTCGTATCAGTCTTAATGCTCCCATCGCAAACTATCTGCCTGACTATCCCAACAAAGAAGCGGCTGCGCGGGTTACCGTTCATCAGTTGCTCACGCATACCGCCGGGATGGGGGATATCTTCGGCCCTGAATATGCGGCCCATCAGGCCGAGCTCAAAACTCTTCAAGATTACATCCGTATCTATGGCGGGCGGCTTCCAGAGTTCGAGACAGTTTAACATCTCCTCTGGGTACGATGTAGCGGTCCTGACGAACTTAGATCCACCTTCCGCGCAGGAGGCAGCGGAGTATCTTATCAACCGTTTGCCCTTGCCGCAGCGGACACCTTAGAAAAATCGAAGCCGCACCACCCTAACCATAGTAAGCCTCTGCGCCGGAACCCTCTCCTGAACGCGCCCGCGCACTCTTACTTGGGCTGCTGGGCAACTTATACGAGAATGAGGAGGTTGAGAAGGACAGGTAAGAACGGGACAATGCGAACTGCGCGACGGACTTTACCGAGGCGGAGCAGAGCAGACCGGGTGTCAACGACATTGACTTTTTGCCTGAACTGTGCTATATTATTCGCGAACTGGATTGAAGGAGGGATACCCGGCAGTGCCGCTTAAGACCGAACTAAAACTGAATGTCATCGTTGAGAACGCCACCCATGAGGGTGACACGGGGTCGCCGGAAGTGCAAGTCGCACTGTTGACGGCGCGCATCAATCAGCTGACCGAGCATCTTCGCGAACACAAGCACGACCACCACTCTCGACGTGGACTCTATATGATGGTCGGTCGTCGCAAGCGTATGCTCGCTTACCTCGTCAAAACGGACATCGAGCGCTATCGTACGCTCGTCGGACGACTGAACATCCGCAGCAAAATATAGACGTTCTCTTGTCTCACTTCACTCGACTACGACGCACACGCGTCGTACAGCAGTCGGCTTGAACCGAAGCAACGGCGTGTTGAATCCTGGAGTTTTCAGGGTTCAGGGTAAGCGGATTCCATCGTCCGTTTTCCCTGACCCCTCTTCTTCCCTTCAACACTCCCAATCCCCTTCGGCCTGCCGACTGCTTCTGCACATCTGCCGTATACCCTGGTTACCTGCCGGATTCACGCCCGCCCGCGAAGACTGGATTTCCTGCGTCTTCACTACGGGAGGCCTGTTCCGAGGAGCAGGGAGCGGCGCAACCACCGAATTCAGGAGATGAACTTGTCACATTCCGTTGAACGCGAAATTGCCGGAAAGACCCTGCGTCTGGAAACAGGCAAAATCGCGAAACAGGCCGGAGGCGCCGTCTGGCTCACCGTAGGTGATACCGTCGTGATGTCGGCCGCTACCATGAGCCGTGAACCCCGCACCGGCATCGATTTCTTCCCGCTCACCTGCGACTACGAGGAGAGAAAGTACTGCGTCGGTAAGATCCCCGGCGGCTTTATGAAGCGCGGAGGCCGACCCTCCGAAAAGGCCGTTCTCACCTCCCGCCTGATCGACCGACCGCTGCGCCCCCTCTTCCCCGACGGCATGCGCAACGATGTGCAGGTCATGGCGATGCCGCTCTCTCTCGACCTCGAAAACCTCTCCGACACCTACGCCATCGTCGCCGCTTCCGCCGCCCTCTGTGTCTCCGATATTCCCTGGGAAGGCCCCGTCGGCGCGGTCCGCATGGGCCGTATCAACGGCGAGTTGATCGTCAACCCGTCCCAGGAGCAGATCGGCGAGTCCGACCTCGACCTCGTCGTGGCCGGAACCAAGCTGGCGATCATCAT
>JAYUMV010000060.1:0-2110 GCA_043762265.1 Chthonomonadaceae bacterium
TGCGCACCTGCGCGGTCGGGTTTACGCCGACCTGTTCCTGCACACGCGCTGCAAAGAGATCGGCCTGCTGACTGATGAAACGGCTGTTGAGCAGGCTGAGCGCCTGAAGCGCGGTCGTAGTGTGCGTACGCTGCGGGGTACGCTCCGAGGAGTCGGGACAGTCGAAGCTGCCGAGCAGGTCGTCGCGAATGCCTCGGGCCGGGATCTGGTAGACGCCTCGCCGCCAGGTAGTCGGCCCCGGATCGTCCAGAGTCCCATAGATCGCGACATTGACAACATCGTAGGTAAAGAGTGCGTATCCCGGCCCTCCCAGGGTTCGGTCCAACTTACCGGTCGTCTGGAGTATGGAGTCGCGGACGGCTTCCGCCTCCATGCGGCGCAACGGCATGCGCCACAGCAGGCGATTGTCCGCATCCTTGGCCGCACTTACGGCATTGACAGCGCTCGACTGACGATAGGCATAGGAGGTGACGAGAAGTTTGTGCAGGCGTTTGAGTTTCCAGCCGTGGGTCGTCAGGTCATTTGCCAGCCAGTCCAGTAGTTCCGGATGCGAGGGCGGAGACCCGATATTTCCGAAGTCGCTGGGCGTGTCCACGATGCCGTGCCCGAAGTGGTGCGCCCACACCCGGTTGACGCAGACACGGGCCGTGAGAGGATTGCGCGGATCGACGATCCATTTCGCCAGCAGCAGGCGCGAATCAGGCTTTGCGTCGCCAGTCTCTGAGTTTCCGACGAGACGCACCTGGGAAACTTTTGTCTGCTCGTTGGCGACACGGTCCGCCGTTGTGAGGTCCGACGGGAGAGCGGCGATCATGGACAACGTCCCCGGCGTCACCTGCTCCTCGCGGCGCATCACATCGCCGCCCTTCAGAACATACGTCGGGTCCGGCGCGGTAAACTGGCCCCGATAGGAGATTGCCGTCGGAGATAGGGAGGCTTGCCGTTGCAGCAGCGCGTTCCGCTCCGAACTCCAGCGGTCTGCCTGGGCGCGTTCTGTGGGAGTCATGGCGGCGAGCAGGGCATTCGCTGAGAGGCTATCGTTCGGCAGGAACCGGTCCGCACCGTTCGCGATCTCCCGCCAATCTCGCCCGTCCGTCGAGACTTCAACCCGGTAGGCGGTAATCAGTCGATCCTGGAACTGGCCCTCGGCGTCACGCTCCCAGACGAGACGCGAAACGACCGCAGGTTTCGGAAGTTCGATCTGAGCCCAGCCCTTTCCCGCCTCGTCGCTGATCCAACTATGTGCATTTCCAAACAGCCCGTCGTTCAAATGCGCGACCTGATGGGCCGCATAACCCGGTAAGAGCGATGACGCGGTTGCCTTCGCTCCCTGCGCCGCGAGGGCGAGATTGACCTCGCTGCCCGGCCCATAGAGTTGGATCTCGTCCAGACAGGGCTGTGAATTATCGTTGGTCGCCAGCACGGTAAAGCGTGCAAACCGCGCGGTCATCGGAGGGAACTCCTCGGAGTTATGCCTGGTGTTGACGGCGGACCGCCGCTTCCGTGCCCCACCCCGCACCCGATTCTGCACCGCCAGTCGCAGCCCATCGAGCTTCACGTCGTGCGCTTCGATTGCCCACCGCAACTCTGAGAAGGACGCCTCCTGTGCGGGAGAGTATTTGTGGGGAGAGAGCGGACTTTCGCCATGCCGAACTCCCGCAAAGACAGACGTAAGACGGTAGTAGTCGCGGGTAGGTATCGGGTCGAATTTATGATCGTGGCATTTGGCGCAGTTAACGGTGAGGCCTAAGAACGCCGCACCGGTCGTCGAGACCATATCGTCCAGATCGTTGGAGCGCTGCTGGCGTGTCCCCTCTTCCGTCGAGTTCCCGACTGTATCGTGGCTGCCCGCCACCAGAAAGCCCGTCGCGACTTCGATGTCCGGATCTCCCTTCGCGACGATATCCCCGGCCAACTGCTCGGTCACGAACTGGTCGAAGGGCTTGTCCTGATTGAATGCGCGAATCACGTAGTCGCGATACGGCCAGGCATTGGCACGCAGATGGTTCTGCTCATAGCCGTGGCTCTCCCCATACCGCACCACATCGAGCCAATGCCTGCCCCACCGCTCCCCATAGGCAGGGGATGCCAGCAGACGGTCAACGGCCTG
>JAYUMV010000061.1:0-5527 GCA_043762265.1 Chthonomonadaceae bacterium
GGAAGTCTGGGCACTCGAAGCCTACGGCGCTGCGTATATGCTTCAGGAGATCCTGACCATCAAGTCGGACGACGTCCTGGGACGCGTGAAGACCTACGAGAGCATCGTGAAGGGCGACAACATCCTGGAGCCCGGTGTGCCGGAATCGTTCAAGATCCTGGTCAACGAACTTCAGAGCCTGGGCCTCAAGGTGACCGTCCTCGATGAGCAGGACAAAGAGATCGATCTGCGCGACCGCGACGACGATATCGATCCCCACGAGAACCCGGCCAAAGCGGCCGCACGCCGCGAGGCCAAAAAGATGCGCCTGGAGCCGGAAAAAGAGCTGCCGTTCTAATAATCCGGACGGAAGATCGAAGCAGAGTGTTCTTGCCGCCCCTGGCTTTCAGGGGCGGCAGATTGTCGGAACCTAACCCCCGGCCCAAACAAGTAATGACCGAACAGCATTGAACCGGGTTTTTCAACCGCACGTATGTTCGGAGGGAAGAGACACAATGGCGGACGCAAGTACGTTTTCAAAAATACGCATTGGAATCGCTTCACCGGATGAGATTCGAACCTGGTCGTACGGCGAAGTCAAGAAGCCGGAGACCATCAACTACCGTACGTTCCGACCGGAACGCGACGGGCTGTTCTGCGAGCGCATCTTCGGGCCGGTAAAGGACTGGGAGTGCCACTGCGGACGGTATAAAAAAGTAAAATATAAAGGCATCGTCTGTGAGCGTTGTGGGGTCGAGGTAACGCGCAGCAAGGTGCGGCGCGAGCGCATGGGCCACATCGAATTGGCGGCGCCTGTCTGCCATATCTGGTACCTCAAGGGCGTCCCGAGCCCGATGGCGCTAATTCTGGACATCACGCCCCGCCCACTGGAGAAGGTGCTCTACTTCGCCTCCTACATCGTGACGGCGGTAGATCGCGGCAAGATCAACTCCCGACTCTCCGATATTCGCTCTGCGGTGACGGAAGAGACCGAAGCGATCCTGGAAGAGAAAGCCGGTATCTCCGATCGCCTGCAGCGCGAGTTCAATAAAGAGATCGCCGAGAACAAGGCCCGCGCAGAAGCGAGCGCGGCCGAGGCCGAGGCACGTATCGAATCGGGCGAAGTCGTCGAGCTGGAAGAGGGCGTGGAGCCCGAAGCCGTGCTGACCGCCTGGACCGACGAAGTGATCGCGCAGAAGCAGAACTATCTGATCGAGCGCATCAAACAGGAAGAGAAAGACGCCACCGAGCGGATGGAAGAGCTCGCCGCGTCGCTTCTGCTCCTGGAGAAGATCGAGAAGAAGCAACTCATCACCGAAGATCAGTTCCGCGCGACCGAGCGGCTGCTGGAAGTGCTGTTGCGCCGCCTGGGCGGTGACTGGGAAGATGTGATTCGGGCTGGTCTGGGCGGAGCTGCCATCAAAGAGCTTCTGCTGGAAGTGGACCTCGAGAAGCTGAGCCGCGAACTGAAGATCGAGATCGCCAACACGCAGGGTCCGCGCCGTATCCGGTCGATCAAGCGGCTGGAAGTGACGGAAGCGTTCCTGGCTTCCCGCGCTCGCCCGGACTGGATGATCCTGGACGCGGTCCCGGTCATCTCCCCGGAACTGCGACCGATGGTGCAGTTGGACGGCGGACGCTTCGCGACCTCCGACCTGAACGATCTGTATCGCCGCATCATCAACCGTAACAACCGTCTGAAGAAGATCACTGAGATCCGCGCGCCCGAAAGCATCGTCAACCACGAGAAACGGCTCCTTCAGGAAGCGGTCGATGCGCTCATCGACAACGGTCGCCGCACGCGCCCGGTCGTCGGCAGCAACAACCGCGCCCTGAAATCCCTCTCGGATATGCTCAAGGGCAAGGAAGGCCGCTTCCGTAAGAACCTGCTCGGCAAGCGCGTAGACTACTCCGGTCGTTCCGTCATCGTGGTCGGGCCTCACCTGAAGCTGCACCAGTGCGGACTGCCGAAAGAGATGGCGCTCGAACTGTTCAAGCCGTTCGTCATGAAGACGCTCGTAGAGAGCGGGCTGACCGGCAACATCAAGACCGCCAAGCGGATGATCGACAAGATGCGCCCCGAAGTTTGGGACGCCCTGGAGATCGTTATCCGGGAGCATCCGGTCCTGCTGAACCGCGCCCCCACCCTGCACCGTCTGGGTATTCAGGCTTTCGAGCCGATCCTCGTCGATGGTAAAGCGATCCAGGTTCACCCCCTGGTCTGCCACGCCTTCAACGCGGACTTCGACGGCGACCAGATGGCCGTCCACGTGCCGCTGTCGGCGTATGCGCAGGCGGAAGCCCGCATCCTGATGTTGTCTTCGCACAACCTGTTCTCTCCTGCTCACGGCGGACCGATCGTCGCTCCGATTCAGGACATCATCCTGGGGTCTTACTACCTGACGATGATGAAGGAACTGAAGGCTGGCGAACGCCCGAGGGACTATGTGTTCGCGTCGCCTGAAGAGGCAGTTCTCGCCTACGACATGGACATGCTGGAGCTGCACGAACCGATCAGCGTTCGACTGCCGCATCGCGCCAGTTTCGCTCCGGATGCGGAGACGACGATCGAGGTGATCGGACTGAAGCGACATTTCGATGCAGATGGCAACGATCTGGTTCCGATGAAGAACGGCGTGGTAGACACCGCAAAGTTCACCACCGTGGGTCGCTTGCTCTTCAACGAGATCCTGCCGCCGCACATCAAGTACACCGACCCTTATCTGTTGAAGACCCTGGTCAAGAAGGGCGTTTCCCAGGTCGTTACCGACGTCTACGAGACCCACGGTAAAGAGGCCTGTATCACGTTCCTCGACGACATCAAGGCGATCGGGTTCAAGTACGCCATGAAGGGCGGCATCACGATTGCGATGACCGACATGGACAGCCCGCCCGACCGCGATACCCTGATCAAGGGCGCAGAAGACGACGTCCGCAAGGCAAACTCCCAGTACAACCGGGGTATGCTGACGCAGGCGGAACGTAAGCAGAAGGTTCTGACGACCTGGATGCAGGCCAGTGACAAGATCGCCAACTCCATCATGGAGCGTATCGATCAGTACAACCCGCTCTATATCGTCACCGACTCCGGCGCACGCGGTTCCAAAAAGCAGTTGTCGCAGCTCTCGGGCATGCGCGGCCTGATGTCCGACCCGTTCGGCAACCTCATCGAGGACCTGCCGATCAAGTCGAACTTCCACGAAGGTCTGAACGTGCTGGAGTTCTTCGTCTCCACCCACGGAGCCCGCAAAGGTATGGCCGACACCGCGCTGCGAACCGCAGACGCCGGTTACCTGACGCGCCGCCTCGTGGACGTCGCGCAAGACGTGATCGTACGCGCCATCGACTGCGGCACGACCCACGGCATCACGGTGCGTGAGATTCAGGACGGCGGCGATGTGCTGGAGAAAATCGGGGAGCGCGTGAAGGGCCGGTATCCCAGCGTGGATATCGTCAACCCCATCACGGGCGAGATGATCGTACCGGCCTCGACGGATATTCTCGATCCGCAGTCCCGCGAACTCGACGACTTCCGCGTGGCGACCGACGACCTCGTCGATGTCGATACGGGCGAAGTGGTGAAGAAGAAGGGCGACGTCTTCACGGTCAAAGAGACCGAGGAGCTGTTGGCACGCGGCGTACGCCGTGCGAACCTGCTGCGCAAGAAGGCGGCGGCGACGCACATGTACGACATCACGACGTCGATCACGGTGCATCTGCGTTCGGTTCTGACCTGCGAACTGCGTCAGGGCGTCTGTGCCAAGTGCTATGGCCGCGACCTCGCGACCGGACGCCTAGTGGATATCGGCGTGGCGACGGGTATCATCGCGGCGCAGTCCATTGGAGAGCCCGGAACGCAGTTGACGATGCGTACGTTCCACACCGGAGGCGTTGCGGGTACCTACCTGACCGGAGTCGCCAACGTCAAGCAGAAACGCCAGAACAACCTGCGCGAACTGCACAACGATATCCAGACCGGAGTCGTGAAGCTGGAAGAGGCGGAGGGTTCGGAGCGCGAACGCGTCCGCTCGATCCAGGCGGTGCTGAAGGTGCTTGAAGATCAGGTCGGCGGCCTGCTGCGCGTCGTAGAACTGTTCGAAGCGCGTAAGCCCAAGGGCCAGGCAATCGTCACCGAGCATGCGGGATTTGTCTCGGCCATCGAGAACAAGGGTCTGCGCAACGTGGTCATCAACGTGCGCCAGGAGCTGAACGATGCGCTCGCGCATCAGGGACTGGGCACGGATGCGAGTTCCGGCGAAGAGATCCTGGACGATAGCGGTGAGGTGATAGTGAAGGCTGGCGAGGCTTTGACGGACAAGGCGCTGAAGCGCATCGTCCTGATGGGCATCAAAGAGGTGACTCTCCGCAAGGTCTACATGGTTCCTTATCGCGGCGACCTGGAAGTGGAAGTCGGCCAGGAGGTCTCTCCCGGCGACCGTCTGACCGGTGGCCCGCTGGATCCCCAGAAGGTGCTGGAGCTGCAGGGTACGCGCGGCGTGCAGGAGTATCTGGTCCGCGAAGTGCAGGCCGTCTACAAGTCGGTCGGCCAGGACATCAACGACAAGCACGTCGAGGTCATCGTGCGGCAGATGCTGCGCAAGCGCAAGGTACGGCATCCCGGCGAGAGCCGGTTCCTGCCGGGCCAGGTGGTGGACAAGTTCGTCTTCGAGGACGAGAACACCCGCGTCCGCAAGACGAGCGGCCAGGAAGGCACCGCCGACTGGATCCTGTTGGGGATCACCGAGGCGTCGTTGGCGACAGAGAGCTTCCTCTCTGCGGCTTCGTTCCAGAAGACCACGCGCGTTCTGACGGAAGCCGCCGTGCGCGGCAAGAAGGATGAACTCGTCGGCCTGAAGGAGAACGTCATCATCGGTCGTCTGATCCCGGCTGGCACCGGACTGCCCTCGTACCGCAGCCTGGAGATCGCGACGCCGGACGGTATGCCGCTGATCGTCGAACCGATGAAGCGCGAGGACACCCGCAAGCCGCTGGACATCGAAGAGGACGAGGAGGAGATCGCGCTGCTCACAGGCGGACGCACTGCAACTCGCCCGAACCCGCTGCCTCTGGACGGTTTCCAGATGGTCGAAGAGCTGGCAGTGGAAACTCCCAGCGCAACGCGCGGCAGCGAACCGGACGACGATGCGGGGACCGGCCTCGCTGGCCTGGACGCCCTGCTCGGCAAACTCAACCTCTCCGAAGGCGACGACGAATAGTCGTCTCCCTCAATCTCAGCCCCCTTGTCCCTTTCGGGCAAGGGGGCTTTTTCTTTAGGCGTGGCGGAGGATACTCATAGCGGCGATTGCGGTATCCTGTCCATCCCGCACAGCACTGGCATGAAGATGCGTCTCTTCCTCCATCCCAGACAATCAGAGACAAGAACTTGACCAGATTCTTCCTCTGTATAACCAATAAACCAGGCAGATGAAGGAGGTATAATGGTTTTGGAGAAGACAGAATGCCGCGCAAAGATCGAACACACGATGCCGTCAAAAACGCACTCATCAAAGATGGATGGACCATTACCGATGATCCGTACCGTATTGAA
>JAYUMV010000062.1:0-1631 GCA_043762265.1 Chthonomonadaceae bacterium
CATCAGCGAGAACAGCATCGCGCGTAAAGTCGGTACCGTCCACACGTTCGCCAAGTATCTGGTCATCGAAGGGGTCCGCAAAGACGATTTTATGGCAGGTATGGAGGGCCGCAAGCGCACCCGTCGTCTGCCGCATACGCTCTCGGTCGCCAAGGTGAAACGCCTGCTCAACCAGCCCGACCCCTCCAATCCGCGTTCTCTCCGGGACAAGGCCGTCTGTGAGATGCTCTACGCCACCGGTCTGCGCGTCTCCGAACTGACGGGCCTGACCATCGACGATCTGGATCTGGACGCCATGACCGTGCGCTGTTTCGGCAAAGGGCGTAAAGAGCGGATCGTGCCCGTCGGCAAGGTGGCCTGCGACTATGTGAGCCTCTACCTCGAACAGCGCAAACGCATTGTCGCGCAGGGCGTCGAAACGAATGCTGCTGCCGCCCCGGTGAAAGGGCGCGGCAGAAGAGCCGCGCACGATCTGCCTCCAACGGTCGAGGAGGCGCGCAGTCCGTTTCTGTTCCCTTCCCCGGATGGCGGGAGGATCGTCCGCAACGAGATACGGCGCATCGTAAAGTCCTACGCGGAGCAGGCCGAGCTGGAGGAGAACGTCACACCGCATGTCCTGCGCCACTCGTTCGCGTCTCATCTTCTGGCGCACGGCGCGGATCTGCGTACCATCCAGGAACTTCTGGGCCACTCCGCGATCACCACCACCGAGATCTACACCCACGTTACCAACGATCGCCTGAAAGACATCTACCGCAAAGCCCATCCCCGCGCTACCTGACCCGCTAAGCTCACGAAGGCAGAAATGCAAATGCAGAGCAGGAAATCCTCTGCGCGGAAGCGGAGGATTTCCTGCTCTGCATTTTTCCTGTAATCAGGCCGCCATCAGAGTTTCCTGCAGGGGAGCCAGTCGCTCGCGCAGCATGTTGCGGGCGCGGTTCAGGCGGGATTTCACGGTACCGATGGAGAGGCCGGTCGTCTCCGCGATCTCTTCATAGGATTTGCCTTCGGTATGGTACATCCGGAGCACCTGGCGCTGATAGGCGGGAAGGTGCTGAATGGCCTTCGCCAGCATCGCGGCGACCTCGTTGTCCATGCAGATCGCTTCGGGCTGCGGGGAGGGATCCATGATGTCGCGAGCGATATTAGGTTCGCCTTCGCTGTTGGTGCCGGCATCCAGGCTCAAATGGCTGCGGTGCGCGGGGCGCACACACAGGTCGAGATAGGTGTTGCGAACGATGCGGAACAGCCAGGAGGTGAAGCTCGCCTCATAGCGGAAGGTGTGCAGGTTCTGATAGAGGCGCAGGAAAACCTGACCCGCAATGTCGCCCGCCTCATCATGGTTGCGGCAGAGGGAATAGGCGAACTTGTAGACCGACTTCTCGTAGGTGCGGATCAGCGTGTCCCAGGCTTTCGCATCTCCGGACTTGCAGCGTTCGATGAGAACGTTCTCGGAAGTCGTGCTGCCCGTCTGGGGCGCGGTCTGCATGGCGTTCGTTTCGGAAGTGACGGTAGGCTGGTTCATCGTAATCATGGTCGTTCTTCTCCTGGACATAGGCTGTGCAATTCAGTCTTGCTGTCTTGCGTAACGGCGTTATCGGGTTGTTGGGCAACCCGCAGACGTTCCTGGC
>JAYUMV010000063.1:0-2112 GCA_043762265.1 Chthonomonadaceae bacterium
TTGCGGGCGAAAGCTACGGCGGAACACGCGGATCGGGGCTTTGCAACAGCCTGTTCGATGCAGGCGTCGCCGTCAGCGGCTTTATCAGCATCTCAGGTCTCAATAACTATCTGACGTTCTCTGCGTCGCGTGGCAACGATACGACCTACATCGGTTCCCTGCCCACCATGGCGGCCTGTGCCTGGTACCACAACAAGATCCCCCATACGAAGTATAAAGAGGTCGGTGATCTCGTGGCGGAGGTAAAGCATTGGACCGATACGGTCTACGGACCTGCCCTGCAACTGGGCGACACCCTCACCGACGCACAGAAGGAGCAGATCGCGGCCAAACTTTCGACCTACCTCAGCCTCAGCAAAAAATACTGCCTGGGCTCCAATCTGAAAATTCCGTGGTACGCTTTCTCTCGGGAACTGCTTCGCGACGAAGGACGGACGCTCGGAGCCTACGACGGTCGCCTGGTGGGCAAAACTGAGACGAAGGAAGGCTGGGATGCACCGGGAGATCCCAGCGATGACGCCATCACCCCTCCCTTCGTCACGACGATCAACGACTACCTGGACCGGGATCTGGCGGTCAAGACGGACATGAACTATCTTCCGAGAGGGAACGTCGAGCCCTGGAAATTTCAGGAAGGCGGCTTCTCGGAAACCGCTTCGGATCTGAGCCAACTGCTGCTGCGCAACCCGAACTTCCGGGTGCTCTACTGCTGCGGCTATTACGATCTGGTCTGTCCGCTCAACGCGACCCACTTCAGCGTCAACCACATGGGATTAGACACTACGACCCGAACCCATGTCAACTTTGCCTACTATCCGGCAGGCCACATGATGTATATCGAAAAGTCGTCCCGCAAAAAACTCCACGACGATGTCGCGGCTTTCGTCTCCACAACACTCGGCAAATCCGATTAAATCTTCGCTTCCTCTCTCTCCTCTTTATGCTCCGCGCTTCGCTTATAGTTTCCTTGCTCGTTGCCTCAGAGGGCGCAACGAGCAAGGAAACAAGTTTTTCCCCGTCCGTTTCCTTCCTTAGGGCGCTGATAACCGTTTTCCTTTGATTCTGATAACCGTTTTGATAATAGGCCGGTGGGTATTCTATCTCTGATCGGAACGCATTTTTCCGATAGCGGCATGCAACTTGACCTTCCGTCCGCCAGCGAACCTCAGTGGCGCGTATGCCATCGCTGGACCTTTGCCTCTTCTAAGATGCAGCCAACTGTGCCCAACGCTTTCGCGCCCTTCCGACACGTTAGGAGAATTCTATTGCGACGTTTTGCCGATCCCTCCTGCTCCCACCAGGGTCACCAGCCGCGAGCGGCAAAGCGCTTCGACAACCTGCAGCCGATCGTTCTCACGCCCAATAAGCGGTGTGATGCGCGCCGGAACCGAGGACGCGATCGTCGGAGGGGCGGATGGAAGAGAGAGGATGGGAGGATCGGCCTGACAACGCGCTCCCGATCGTATCTCCCGATAGAACTGTTCGACCTCCCGGTTTGGACGAGCGTGGGGATCGTTGCGGCTCAGGAACCGGACGAACTCCTGATAGACCAACAGTGCTGCGTTTGTGTCTCCGCCCGCCACGAGTGCACACATCAGTTGTTTCTGAGCGCTGTCGCGGTGGGGAGCGTAGGCGACGACTCGACGGAGGAAATCGATCTCATGACCTGTTTCGTGGCGCGCTCTCGCGTCTTCTACCAGCGCCTGCAAGGCTTGCAGATAGGCCTCCTCGCGCTGTTCTCGGGGCGCGAGGATCCAGGGCTCGGGGCAGTCGGCGAGGAGGGGGCAGGAGTAAAGAGCGACAGCATGCTGAAGATCGATGGGTTCCTTGGATGCGGCAAGGCTGTCGAAGGCGAGGAGATCACAGTCGGCGCCGGTCAGGTCGAGGCGGAGAGTAGCGGTCGTCACTGAGCGGACGCGCCAGGCTTCGGAACCGAGGGCTTTCCGCAGATCGGTGACGGTGAGGTTCAGGTTGGAACGAGCCTGGCTCTCCAGCGAAGAATGGGAGGAGGGCACGGTGTAACGATTCGGTTTAGACTTCAACCAAAATGTTGCCATCCTCGACTTTGGTGGCGTAAGTCCGAACTCCGACCCCGCAACCGTACAGACCTTC
>JAYUMV010000064.1:0-7245 GCA_043762265.1 Chthonomonadaceae bacterium
TATCAAACTAGAATAATCTGCTAAATTTACAGTGACCGCACCCAAGCTACGAAAGCCTTTGATCTGAACCTCTGATATTTTCACGCTATTTTTCCCGCACCAGCCCTGACGAAAGCTGGCGGCATTCTCCTGCTGTCTTTAGACAAATGCTTTCTCCTAGCACTCTAAAGAATCCTTCGTTTGCACGCTATATGGTAAACCGGGAGGAATTACCTCTTGCTATTCAACTAATCGCTCGAAGTCAGCGATCTGGCCTCGGATGACGTCGAGGCTGGAGCGCCAGAAGTCTATGCTCTGGATGTCGATGCCGAAGCGTTTGGCGAGGGTTACGGCGTCGGCGAGGCCGGTGGAGGAGAGGAAGTCGTCGTAGTCGGCGCGGAAGGCGTCGGGGTCTGTTTTGTAGCGGGCGTAGAGACCGAGGCCGAAGAGGAGACCGAAGGTGTAGGGATAATTGTAGAAGGTAGGTCCAAAATAATGCCCTTTTACGGCCCACATAAACTGGTGGAGGGGGGCGATGGCGTCGCCGTAGGTGGCGCGTTGGGCTTCGAGCATCAGGGTGTTGAACTCGGTGACGGTGAGGTCGCGTTCGGCGCGTTTGGCGAAGACGCTCTTTTCGAAGAGGAAGCGGGAGTGAATGTCCACGACGACGGCGAGATTGCGATCCAGGACAGTGTCGAGGAGGGCGACGCGCTCCTCTTTGCTTGCCTTCTCCAGCGCGGCGTCGAAGGCGAGCGTCTCGCAGAAGATGCTGGCGGTCTCGGCCAGGGTGCTGGGGGTGCTGCGCTCCATTGGGCTGCGGGCGGCTAGATTGAGGTTGTGGTAGGCGTGGCCCAGTTCGTGCGCGAAGGTGCTGACGCTCATAAAGGAGCCGTCGTAGTTGAGCATGACGCGGGACTCGCCGGGGCGCAGGCCGGTGCAGAACGCGCCTCCGCGTTTGCCGATGCGCGGTTCGGCGTCGATCCATTTTTGGGTGATACTCTGGTCCGCGAAATCGCGCAGGCGGTCGGAATAGCCCGCGAAGTGGGTGCGGATGAAGTCGCAGGCCTCGTCCCACTGCCAGAGATGGGTCGTCGCGCCAAGGGGAGCGTTGAGGTCGTACCAGGCCAGGCTTTCCAACTTGAGGGCGCGGGCCTTGGCGGCGAGGTAGCGGCGAAAGTCGGGGAACGATTCGGTGCAGGCGGCCTGCATCGCGTCCAGCGTCACCTGGTCGATGCCGTTGGCAAAGAGGGTCGGCTCGACATCGTCGCGATAGCCACGGCGCGTGCGCACCACCTGCTGTGCGCCCTTCACGCCATTAAGTGCGGCGGCCAGCGGAACCGCATTCGCCTCCCAGGCCGCGATCTCCGCCTCGTAGGCCGCTTTGCGCACCGCGCGGTCCGAATCCCCGGCGAGAGAGCGCACCGAACTCATCGGCAGCAGGCGCTCTTCGCCGTTCACCGCCACCTTGACCGTCAAGAGCGCGGTCAGATTCCCGTGCAGCTTCGCCCAGCCGACGATGCCGGACGGCGCCAACTCGGCATGAAGTCCCTCTTCGACTTCAGACATCTGATGCCGCGCCTGATGCCCCGCTCGCTGCACACTATAGGCGTGCTCTTTCGCCACGTCGGAAGCGGCCAGCAGCGCCTCGGCGTCCGTCGTGCCCACCCAGGCGGTATAGCGGGAGTAGAGTTTGCTGAGATGCACCGACTGCGTTCCCAGTTCCGATTGTCGCGACCGGGCGAGATCGTCCCGCGCATCGGTCGCCGTGAAACAACCGAGATAGGAGCCCAACACTCCCATCTGCTCCTGCAGAGCGCTCAACCGCGCCGTCACCTCTTCATACGCCTGCACAAAAGCGGTATCGACCACGGAAACCTCACGACGGCGCACCTGATGCCGATCAAAAAGGCAGACCAACGCGCCGATCCCCTGGATCCCTGTCTCGAACGCCTCCACAAACTCCGGCGACTCCAAAGACGGAAAAACGGAACTCATATCCCAATGCGGCAAACCGGTTAACTCCCTGCTCAAAACGCTCTCCTTCACGGAGGATTCCGGACGGGTCACTTGCGACCTCTGCGTCCTCCTGCTTTTTTAATGATCTTGCTTAATACTGCTGACACCAGTTTCGACACACGCCGACTCCATTCCTGCGCCTGCGCTCGCGCGCGATGCCTACAACATGCAGGTATTCGCGCGAAAGCAGGAAACTCCTCGTTGCGTCTCGAATAGGCCCTTTGTTCTGTTCGCGCGTCCGCGCGGACGCTCTGTTTTGAAAGGAGCCCTCCCAACGTGAAACGGCATCACGATTCCATAGTTCGCTCTCCCGGTTTGCCTTCCTTCACCCGCAGGACGTTCGGTCTGTTCGCGGCGTGCAGCGCGGTCGTCCTGCTGACCGGATGCACCGTTACCAAGAATCCGGGCGCGTCGGTCTCCAACGGCAACGGCACCCACGGCACCCTCGGTACGGTGACGACCAACTCCAACTCCCTGCGCTATGCCCTGACATCGGAGGCGACTACGCTCGATCCGGCGCTTGTCGAGGACGGAACCACCATCGACCTGCTTCAGTGCATCTTCGAAGGGTTGGTAAAGTGGGACGAGAAGAACCGGATCGTACCGGGGATGGCCGAGAAGTGGGAAGTCAGCCCGGATGGCAAGACCTACACGTTCCATATTCGGCATGGCGTGAAGTTCCACAACGGGCGCGAAATGAACGCCGCCGACTTTAAGTACAGTTTCGAGCGCGCCTGCGATCCGGCCACGAAGTCCACAACCGCGCCCACCTACTTGAAGGACATCGTCGGCGTAGCGGATCGCCTGGGCAACAAGCCGGGCGTCAGCGAGATCACCGGCATCAAAGTCGTCGATCCCTACACCCTGACGATCACCATCGACTCCGCCAAACCCTACTGGCTGGGCAACATGACCTACGCCATCGCCTATGTGGTCTGCAAAGAGGAGATCGCACAGACAGGCGGAGCGCTCTCGGAGCTGTCGGCGACCGGGACAGGACCGTTCAAACTGGTAGAGTTCAAGAGCAACTACCGCGTCGTGCTCGCTGCCAATCCCGACTATTATGGCGGCAAGCCGAAGGTAGACTATATCGAGCGGCCCGTGTTGATCGACGCTAATCTGCGCCTCAACAACTACGAGGCCGACAAACTGGACATCGTCGATCTCTCTCCGCGCGACCTCGACCGTATCAACTCCGACCCCAAACTCAAACCCGACCTGAAAACGTGGGCGCGCTCCGCGACCTGGTACCTCGCCCTCAACCAGGATGCGGCCGGCTCCCCGTTCAAAAGCCGCGACGTACGGCAGGCCATCGCGATGGCCGTGGATAAGAACGAAATCATTCGGGTCGCCCTGAAGGGCCAGGCCGATATCGCCACCGGGGTCGTCTCACCCGGCATGGACAACTACGCGCCGAAGATCACTCCCCTGCCCTACGATCCGACCAAAGCGAAGGCGTTGCTGGCCAAGGCAGGCTATCCGGGCGGCAAAGACTTTCCGACGCTCACCCTCTCCTGCCGCCAGGATATGCCCTGGGTCCGAGACACCTCCCAGGTCGTCTCCAGCCAGCTAAAAGCAAACCTCGGCATCTCCATCCAGTTGCGCCCGATGGAGTGGGGCCAGTTCCTGAAAGAGCGTACGGCCAAGTCGATGGCCTTTTCGCATCTGCGCTGGAGCGCAGACTACCTGGACCCGCAGGACTTTCTCTCGGTCCTTCTGCACACCAGCAAGATCGTCAACGGGGCGGAAGATCATCCCGAAAACGGTGTCGGATACAGCAACCCGGAGTTCGACAAACTGTGCGATCAGGCCGATGTGGAGCCGGACGTCAAGAAGCGCATGGCCCTCTATGCTCAGGCCGAACAGATCGTCGTCGATGATGCGCCCTGGGTGCCGATCTATTACCAGCGCGACCTGGAGCTGATCAAACCGCGCGTCGGTCACCTGCGCGACTCCCTCTTGGGCCACCTGCCCCATACTACCACCACGGTCCAGCCATAGATGTCTGACCCTCTCGTCCGCCTCGCTTCTATTCCTGGTGTGATCGGGTAAGAAACGAGGCGGCATAATCTTCTCATTCCAGGAAGAAGGTTCCCTATGCATCTCTATGGGACATCGTGGACGATTCATGCTCGTGTCCACGAAGGTGGACACTTGGTGCGAAGCGCCCCAGCGAAGGACTTCAGTCCATCGCAAAAATACCGGCGCAAAATTTATGGCGTAGGCCTGCTCGTGCTCAGCATGGCGACGCTGACAGGCTGTACCGTGCAGACAAACCAGACCGGCAATTCCAGCGGTTCCGCTACATCAAGCAGCGCTTCCACTGGCGGGTCAGACAAGACGTTACGGATCGTAATGACCATCGAGCCTTCGACCCTCGATCCGGCCAAAATATCGGACCTCAACACGGCTGAATTGGCGATGCACACGTTCGAGAGCCTGACCCGCTACAACGACAAGAACGAGATCGAGCCTTGTCTTGCCGAGAAATGGGACGTCAGTCCGGACGGCAAGGCCTACACCTTCCATCTGCGCTCGGGAGTGAAGTTCCATAACGGTCGGGAATTTGTTGCCGAAGACGTCAAGTACAGTTGGGAACGCGCCCTCGCCCCGAAAACCGCATCGCCGGTCGCCGCCAACTACCTGGAAGGCATCGTCGGCCTGAAGGACGTGACCAGCGGTAAACGCCCCGACCTGCCCGGCGTGAAGGTCGTCGATCCCCACACCATCGCTGTGACGCTGGACAGCCCGCGCGCCTACTTCCCCGGCATGCTCACCATGGCGGTCGATGCGATCGTCTGCAAGGAAGCCGTCGAGAAGACGGGTGGGCAGATCACCTCCGCTTCCTTTGTCGGCACCGGCCCCTTCACCCTCGAAAAGTACGAGCCCGGCAAACAGATCACCCTGAAAGCGTTTGCCGACTACTGGGGTGGCAAGCCGAAGATGGACCGCATCGAACTCCCCATCATTCTCACCCCGCAGACCTCTTACGACAACTTCGTGACCAACAAACTCGATGTCTTCATCGATGTCGAGAGCGCACGTTACGACCAGGACCACCAGGCAGGCAAACTGACGGGCGAGTATCGCATCTTCGACATCGCCGCCTTCACCTATCTTGGCATGCAGGAGATCAAGCAGCCGGCTTTCGCCAAAAAGGCCGTGCGCCAGGCGATCGGAATGGCCATCGACCGCGCGCAGATCCTGAAGGTCGCCTACAAGGGGCTGGGCACCGTCGCCAATGGGATGCTGCCGCCCGCGATGCCGAACGGTGGCCCGCCGCCGACAGCTTTCACCTTCAATCCCACAAAGGCGAAGCAGTTGCTTGCGCAGGCAGGCTATCCGGGCGGCAAAGGCGTTCCGGAACTGAACCTCTCGATCCTTCAGAAACAACCGGCAACGCTCGCAGCGGCAGAGATCATCCGCAGCAACCTGAAAGAGAACCTGGGCATCAACGTCTCCATTCAGCAGTTGGAGTCCACGGAGTTCTTTAAAGAAGAGGATACGCATTCGCTCCAGTTCTACTACATCGACTGGGTCGCAGACTATCTGGATCCGCAGGACTTCCTCTCCACACTTTTCAAATCGACTTCGACCGTGGATCGCACCGACTATAAGAATCCGCAGTTCGATGCGCTCTGCACCAAGGCCGATGCGCTCACCGACCCGCAGCAGCGTGCCGCACTCTATGGGCAAGCGCATCAGATAGTCATGGACGATATGCCGGTCGTGCCGATTATCTTCGAGAAACGCATCGGCCTTCTCCATACCAACGTGCAGGGTTGGCGGAACTCGGAACTCTATGCTCTGCCCAACACAACCACGACGAAAACGCCGTAATCGTCAGGCAGAATTTACTTTTAAGCGCAGAAATATTCTTATCCGGAGAACGACCCAGAATGAACAGATACAGATTAAGGAGCGCAGCCCTGGTATTGCTCGGCGCAGCCCTCCTCACGGGATGCAGTGTGCAGCCCAACGTGAACAGCGGTTCCGGCGGGCCTGCCACCTCGGGCAGCGCAGGCGGATCCGACAAGACTCTGCGCGTGGTGATGACCGTCGAGCCTTCGACCCTGGACCCGGCGAAAATTCCAGATCTGTATACGGCGGAACTCCTGCTGCATTCCTTCGAAAGCTTGACACGCTACAACGACAAGAACGAGATCGAGCCCTGCCTCGCGGAAAAGTGGGACGTCAGTCCGGATGGCAAAACCTACACTTTCCATCTGCGCTCCGGCGTGAAGTTCCATAACGGCCGAGAGTTTGTGGCGGACGATGTCAAATACAGTTGGGAACGAGCGCTCTCCCCCAAGACCGCATCCCCGGTCGCAGCCAACTACCTGGACGGCATCCTCGGTGTGAAAGAGGTGTCAGGGGGCAAACGCCCGGATCTTGAAGGCGTCAAAGTGATCGATCCGCACACGGTCTCGGTGACGCTGGACGGCCCGCGCGCCTACTTCCCCGGAATGCTCTCCATGCCGATCGATGCGATCGTCTGCAAGGAGGCGGCCGAGAAGTCGGGTGGGCAGATCAACAAAGACTCGTTCATCGGCACCGGACCCTTCGCGCTGGAAAATTACGACCCCGGCAAGCAGATCTCCCTGAAGGCTTTTGCCGACTACTGGGGCGGCAAACCGAAAATGGACAGGATCGAGTTCCCCATCATTGTGAACCATCAGACTGCCTACGACAATTTCGTGACCGGCAAACTGGACGTCTTCGTAGATGTGGAAAATGCGCGCTACGAACAGGACCACCAGGCAGGCAAACTGACGGGAGAGTATCGCGTCTTCGACTATGCTGCGTTCGCTTACGCCTCTATGCAGGAGACCAAACAGCCGATCTTCGCCAACAAGCTGGTACGGCAGGCGATCGGCTTGGCGATCGATCGAGAGCAGATCTTGAAAGTCGCCTACAAAGGTATCGCCACGGTCGCAAACGGAGTGCTGCCACCCACGATGCCGAATGGAGGCAAGGCTCCGACCGTTGCGCCCTTCAATCCGACAAAGGCGAAACAACTGCTGGCGCAGGCAGGCTATCCGGACGGCAAAGGTATCCCGGAACTGACCCTCTCCATAATCCAGCAGCAGCCGGTAGACATGGCTGCCGCAGAGATCATGCGCAGCAACCTGAAGGAGAATCTGGGTATCACCGTCACCATCCAGCAGTTGGAGGCCGGGCAATTTTTTAAAGAGGAGCAAAAGCATACGATGGAGTTCTACTACATCGGCTGGATCGCGGACTATTTGG
>JAYUMV010000065.1:0-19016 GCA_043762265.1 Chthonomonadaceae bacterium
TCGCACCAACTCGACACCGAACGCGGGTTCAGTTTTCGGCGCAATGAGCTTTTAGACATGCGTATGAGCCGCACAGGCTCGGAGATGACGGCTGCGGAACTATTGGCGACCGCTAGCGAAACCGAGATCGCACGCATCCTCTGGGAGTATGGCGAGGAGCGATTTTCCCGGCGTATCGCGGCGGCCATCGTGGCACAGCGGGAGCGCGGACAGCCGCTGCAGACCACGGCGGAGTTGGCGGCGCTGGTAGAGCGGGCGGTGCCCCGTGCAGGTTGGCCCAAAGAAATTCATGTAGCGACCCGCACTTTCCAGGGCATCCGCATCGCCGTAAACGATGAACTGGGCCAGTTGGAAGCGGGACTCACCGCAGCCATCGCCCGTCTGAAGCCGGGGGGTCGCGTGGTCGTCCTGAGCTATCATTCGCTGGAAGACCGCATTACCAAACGGATCTTTGCAGAGGCCGCCGGTCGCACGCCGAACGCTCCGGGCTCGTCGCCCGCAGCCTGGCTGCCGAGCGCCCTGCGGGCTCCCACGCTTTCTCTGTTGACTCGCAAGCCGGTCCTGCCTACGGAGGCGGAGATCGCGCAGAATCCACGGGCACGAAGCGCCAAACTGCGCGCCGCCGTCCGCAACGCTTAAGATGTTCACGGTGCTTATTGTCAGGGAGAGCGTCATGTCTGCCATACCAAGATCTCATCAGTCTACCGCTTTTTCTACCACTTCGTCTCCCCACCGTCCGCCCGTGCGGACGGGGACGGGAGCCGAACGAGGTCGGGAGACGCCACGTGGGGGCGTGGCGTCTCCCGGTCCGGCTCGTTCGGTCGGCAAATCCGTCTCAACCTCGCGTACACGCGGAGAGACGGTACAGTTGTTTATGATGGTCTGCTGCGCAGCATTCTGCACGGTGGCAGGCTTTGCCTATCTCTCTTGTTATGTCATGATGACCAACGAAGCGTACCGCCAGGCGAAGCTCTCCAATCAGATCGTACAGGAGACGCAAAAATCCAAGCGCTGGACCCACCAGATGACGCTGGTCAACACGCCCGATAATATCGAGAAGCAGGCGAAAAGTTTGAATATGGTGCGCCCCGATGAGAAGCTGACGATCACCGTTCGCTAAAGATCACGAGAGATCCACGCCAGGTCATTGTTCGGTCGGTCAGGAGCATCGGGACTGTCAGGGGAGAACGGGCGCGCCTCCTCCTGAACATCCCCGCCCTCCAGGAGAGTGCAGGCTATGGCTGTCCGCAGCAACGTTCGAAATGAAATTCCCCGCCAGCGCGTATGGCTGGTCTTCGGCACGATTCTATTTTGCTATGTCGGGCTGGTTTTCCGCCTGCTCTGGCTGCAGGGTCGCGAAGGCGGGACTCTACGTGCCGAGGCCGCCGCTCTCCGTCGGCATAAGATCGTGGTTCCTGCCCAGCGCGGCTCCATCTGCGCCAACGACGGCAGCCCTCTCGCCGTCAGCCTCTACTCCGGCACTCTCCATTTCGATCCCGGCGCACTGCGTACCGATCCCAGCGATGTCCGCCGTATCGAGCGCAACGAACGCGACCTGAATAAGGCGATCCAGTTCCTCGCGCCGATGCTGCATCTCGCGCCCGAACAGCTTGCAGCGACCGTAGGCACCGCGCGCCAGAACTACCAGTTCCAGCCGAAGGCTCGCGGAGTCCGCGATATTTTGATCGGGAAGGATCTGCCGCTGGAGTTCGCTGGCAACTTTCGGAATACGAAGATTGCCTTTCCTGGCTTTACTCTTCAGGATGGCAGCCGCCGCTACTACACCAGCGGCGCCAATACCGCGCAGGTCGTCGGATTTGTCGGCAAAGACGGCGTACCGCTCAGCGGACTGGAAAAAGCGTGCAGCAAATACTTGATCGGGCAGACAGGCCTCGCCTACGCGCAACTGGACGGCAGGCATCGCACGATCCCGGATACGGTCCAGCGAACCCGTACGGTACGTGATGGCCTGGATGTACATACGACGCTCGATCCCAACATTCAGCATCTCGTGACCGAAGAGGCGGCGAAGATCGTAACGCAGTTTCATCCGGCCGGGGTCTCCGTCGTCGTCGTCGATCCGAAGACGGGCGACATCCTTGCGCTGGTCAGCCTGCCGAACTTCGATCCTGCCGACCTCTCCGGCTTTTCGATCGACTCCCAGTGGGAGCGATGCGCTACCCGCCTCTACGAGCCCGGCTCCACCCTGAAAGCGCTGACGCTGGCTTCCGCGCTCGACGACGGCACGATCACCGAGAACAGTTGGTTCACCTGCAACGGTCACTTTGAGATCGGGCGCAAGGTCATCCACTGTGCCCATAGCGAAGTGCATGGCTCTCAGAACGCCGAGGGCATCCTCAAATACTCGTGTAACATAGGAGCCGCGCTCGTCGGCCTGAAGATGGGCGCGGAGAAGATGCAGGCGACCGAGACGCGCTTCGGCCTGCTCGATCAACTCACGATCGGTCTGCCGGGGCAGAAATCGGGCTACTACTCGCTCGATCACACCGAAAATATCGCCAGTCCGGCCAAGACCGCCCGCGTCGCCTTCGGACAGTCGATCACGACGACCCCGCTGCACGTCGCGATGGCCTATGCCGCGATCGCGAATGGCGGCACATTGAACAAGCCGCGCCTGCTCGCCTCCCTGCACGATAGCTCCGGAGCGGTCGTGCAGAAATGGGACAACCCGCCCGGCAAAACCATCTTGAAAGCGCAGACTTGTATGGAAATGTCGCGCATGCTGCGCAACGTGGTGACCGAAGGCACAGGCAAAGTCGCAGCCGTTCGGGGATACACCGTCGCAGGAAAAACGGGCACCGCTCAGAAGTACAAACCGGGCAAGTATGTCGGCTCGTTCGTCGGCTACCTGCCAGCCAGCGCGCAGGCAACAGCGCGCGCAGTGATCCTGGTGGTGGTGGATGAGCCCCAGGGCAAGCACTATTTTGGAGCCGATGTCGCCGGTCCCGCCTTCCAGGCGATCGCCACTCGCCTGATGCAGTACTGGCGTGTGCCGGAAGACGATCCCGACTCCACGCAGGCAACGACCGCAGCAGACCATATTCGCTACGGAGCTCATATTCCCGCCCACCCTGCCCGCCCCAAATTGTAGGTTTCGCGTTGTTCGTGTCCACACACGTTCGCTCCGGTTCGTGATGTGGTTTTGGGGCCGTGCCATCCGAAGGGTTTCCTCCCAGGTCACGGCCCCTTTTTTTCTTTTGTCAAAACCTGATACAATAGAAGTCGAATCGAAAACCGTTTTCCAGGGTGATTTTTATGCCTTCCCTTCCTATTTCGGAACTCGTTGCGCGGGTGCCCAAAGCGGTCCTTATCGGCGGCTCGAATCCGGTCGTGACTGGCCTGACGCACGACTCGCGCGCGGTCCAACCAGGCGACCTCTATCTCTGTAAGCGCGGCGCGCATTTCGACGGCCATAAGTTCGCTGAGCAGGCCCTTTTGCGCGGCGCGGTGGCGGTCGTGGCGAACCGTGGCGGGCTGGCCGCCGCAGGCGTCGATCTGCCCCCTACCGCCTGTGTGGTGGAGGTGGCCGACACTGTGCGTGCCCTTCCGATGCTCGCCTGCGCTTTCTACGGCGATCCTTCGCGCTCGCTTATGATGATTGGCGTCACCGGCACGAACGGCAAGACCACGACCACGCGCATGGTCGCCGCCATCCTGCGCGCCGCTGGCCGCCGCGTGGGCACCATCGGCACGCTGGGCTCTGAACTGGACGGCGTCCCGATCCCGAGCGATCATACGACCCCGGAAGCCGATGAACTGCAGATGCTGCTGGCGCGCATGCGCGACGGCGGCGCAGAGGCCGTCGTGATGGAGGTCTCGTCGCATGCCTTGGCGCAGGGCCGAACAGACGGCATCGCGTTCAGCGCCGGGATCTTTACCAACTTTACCCAGGACCATCTCGACTTCCATGTTACGATGGACGCCTATTTCGAGGCGAAAGCCCGGCTGTTTTCAGAGTATCCAGTCCTCTATCCGCGACCGGACAAGACGCCTTTCGTCGGGGTCATCAATGTGGCAGAGTGGGACGGCAAATATCTGGTGACGCTGGCGCGTGGGGATATTATCACCTTCACCACGAGCGACAATCCCGCCAATCTGCACGCCGAGGAGATCGATCTGGCTCCGGACGCCTCCCGCTTCGTCGCGGTTTACGACAACGGCATGAAGGTGGTCCGACTGCCGATCACACTTCCGGTAGGCGGCGCTTTCCAGGTCGGCAATGCGCTCGCCGCCATCGGCGCGACCCTGCGCCTCGGCTTCCCTCTGGAGACCATCGCGAAGGGCCTTTCCGAACTCGGCCCGGTTCCTGGCCGATTCGAGGCCGTTCCGACCGGGGAGCGTGGCTTCAGCGTCGTCGTCGATTACGCCCATACGCCGGACGGTCTGGAGAACCTGCTGCGCTCTGCGCGGGAACTCAAGCCCTCCCGCCTCCTGGTCGTCTTCGGCTGCGGCGGAGATCGAGACCGCACCAAGCGCCCGATCATGGGCCGCCTGGCCGCAACTCTGGCGGAGGTCGCCATCGCCACCTCCGACAACCCGCGCACTGAAGATCCGGACGCTATCATCGCCGAAATCCAGGCCGGGATGAACCCTAGCGTCGATCCTGCCATCACGGCGGAGATCCACATCGAACCAGACCGCCGCAAAGCCATCGCCCTCGCGATCTCCCAGGCGCGCCCCGGCGACATCGTTCTGATCGCCGGCAAAGGCCATGAAGACTATCAGATTATCGGCACCACCAAACACCACTTCGACGACCGCGAAGTCGCGAACGAAGCGCTTACCTAACCTGTGTTCGGAAGGAAAGTACTGTGGGAGAAAGGAAGATCGGGAATGATCTGTCACAAGGTATTCCCTTAACCTGGATTGTGGAGACATTGCATGCGACGGTCTACGGGGATCTTGGCGCGGATGTCTTTGGGATCTGTACGGATACGCGGCAGGAGGTGGCGGGAACGCTGTTTTTCGCGCTACAAGGGGAGAATGCGGACGGGCATCGGTTTGTAGAGCGTGCATTTGCGGCGGGAGCGGCGGCTGCCGTCGTGACGCATCGGGTGGAGAGCGTAGAGGGGCCGCAACTGGTCGTGGCAGACACGCTGCGGGCGCTGGGGGAGTTGGCGAACGCGTATCGCAGGCAGTTCGACATTCCGGTCATCGGGATCACGGGCAGTGTCGGTAAGACCTCGACCAAGGAGATGATGGCGGCCGCGCTGAGAACGCAGTACCGTGTGCTGGCGAGCGAGAAAAACTACAATACGGAGATCGGGGTGCCGCGGACGCTGTTTGGGCTGAGGCAAGAGCATCAAGTTGCCATTATTGAGATGGGCATGCGTGGGTTGGGTGAGATCGACTGGCTGGCAGAGATCGCCGCGCCGACGATAGGAGTGGTCACCAACATCGGGTACGCGCATATTGAGCGCGTCGGTTCGCGGGAGGGCATCGCGCAGGCCAAGGCAGAACTGTTGCAGCGCCTGCCGAAGGGAGGCGTGGCAGTTCTCCTGGAATCGGAGTTTGCGCCGTATCTGCGCGCGCGCGTTCCGACCGGAACACAGGTCGTCATGTGCGGGTTTGGGGCCGATTCCAGCGCCGATGTGGTCGGCCTGAATCGAGAAGATTCCGGGGTTGAGACGCTACAGGTGCGGATTGGGAGCGAGGTCTATCCCCTACCGCTCTCCGCAGTCGGCACGCACCACCATGCGAATGCGCTGTTGGCGCTGGCCGTGGCAAAGGTGTTGGGAGTTTCTATACCGCAGGCGATTGGCGCCTTGAGCGCATGGGAGGGAGCCGAGGGCCGCATGACGGTCCGCACGACCGCAGACGGCATTACGGTGCTGGATGACTGCTACAATGCCGGTCCGGAGAGTATGACTGCCGCCCTGAAGACCCTGCAGCAGAAAACGGGCGGAGGCGGCGTTGCGGTTCTGGGCGATATGCGGGAGATGGGCGAATATGCCGCCGGACTGCATTTCGAATTGGGACCGGAGGCGGTAGACGCGCAGTTGCGCCTGCTGGTCACGGTCGGAGAGTCAACCCCGGAGATCGTGCGCGGAGCGCAACTCTATGCGGCAGAACAACAGGCAGGCATGCCGCAGTTACAGCATTTTGCAACGACGGCAGAGGCGACGGCCCATATTCGGGAGTGGGTTCATGCGGGAGACACAGTGTTGGTGAAAGGTTCGCGGGCGATGGAGATGGAGCAGATCGTGGCGGCGTTGACGGGGGAGACGGTGCAGGGCGGACATGATTAGTCTCGTCATCGGGTTCTTCGTCGCGTTTTTGCTGGCCGCCCTGCCGGGGCGCAAGGCGATCGAGATGCTGCGCAAACTGAACGCCAAGCAGAACGTCAGTGAGAATGCGCCTTCCACGCACGGCAAGAAGCAGGGCACCCCGACGATGGGGGGGCTGCTGATCCTCTTCGCTTTGACCGGGACCGTGCTGGGCGTGGGATTACCGATGCAGTGGGGCGAGCATCGCCACTCTGTAGACGACTACACGCTGCTTCCGCTGCTGGGAATGACGCTGGCGTTCGGGGTTATCGGTTTTATAGACGACTTTTTGAGCGCTCGACGCGGCAAGAACCTCGGCTTGCGGGCGCGGGAGAAACTGGCGGCGCAGTTCTTTGTCGCGATCGGTTTCGTGCTCTGGATGGCGGCGACCGCGCACTCCGGCACGACGACATTCGTCACCCTCACGCCCTCCGTCGTGACCAACGCGCTGGCGCGGGATGCATGGACCATCGATCTGGGCTGGATGTACTATGTGCTGGCCGCGATATTCCTGGTCGGTTTTTCGAATGCGACCAACATTACGGACGGTCTGGACGGTCTCTCGTCGGGCCTGACGATCCTGATCAGTCTCGCGTTAGCCGCACTGGTTTGGGTGATCTACCCGCCGCTCGCGCTCTTTGCGGTCGCCCTGGCAGGTGGGTTGGCAGGCTTCCTCTGGTGGAACGCGCACCCGGCCAAAGTCTTTATGGGCGACACCTGCTCTCTGGCGCTTGGCGCAGGGTTGGCGGGCGCGGCGATGCTCGGCAAACAGGAGGTCGGCCTCATTGTCGCCTCGCTCGTCTGTTGGGTGGAGTTGATCTCGGTGGTAATTCAGGTTTCGGTGTTCAAGTGGCGCAAGCGCAAGCATGGCCTCGACTATGCCAAGGCGAACCGTGTCTTTCGGCGTACGCCACTGCACCACCATTTCGAGGAGATCGGCTGGCCCGAAACCCAGGTCGTAGCGCGGTTCTGGCTCGTCGGTCTGCTCTGCACGGGCCTTGCCCTGCTCTGGGGCCGAAACTAGACAGGATGAACGGGATTGACAGGATCGACTTAGCATCCAGGGGTGTTACTTCTCGTTATGTGGAGAAGAGGGTGCCCGCTTCAGCGGGTCTTGGGCACGGAGTGCCTCTAGCGGAGGGCTTTAGCCCGGCGTACTCTCCGTATCCGGAGTACCCGGAAGGGATTGGGACGATGAGTCGGCCTTATCATAATGGCATTGCAGTCAGAGGGCACCGGGTCAGCGTGATTGGGGCGGCGCGAAGCGGCGTGTCGGCGGCGCGGATATTGACACTGCTGGGGGCGCAAGTTCTGCTTTCGGACAGTGCGTCGGAGGCCAAAATCGGCCCGGAGCGGATGGCAGAGATCGCAGCGACGGGAGCAAAGTTTGTGTCAGAGGCCGGGGTCGAAGAGGCGCTGCCGATGGAGACGGAGTTGGTCGTCACCAGTCCGGGGGTGCCGCGTTCTGCGGAGATCCTGCGAGAGGCGGCGCGGCGCGGAGTTCCGATCTGGTCCGAGGTGGAGTTGGCGTATCGGCTGGCAGAAGCGCCGCTGATCGCGGTCACCGGCACCAACGGTAAAACGACGACGACCATGCTGATTGCGGCCATGCTGGAGAAGTCGAGTCTGAACCCACTGGTCGCGGGCAACATCAGCGCGGATGAGATCAAGCGGACCCTGGTGGATGCTGCGTTCAGCACGTCCCCACTTGCGCCGGAGTTAGAACGGCAGGCGGGCAGTCCCATTCTAGTGGCGGAGATCAGCAGTTTCCAGTTGGAGTGGGTGGAGCAGTTCGCGCCCCGTGTCGCAGTACTGACCAATATCACGCCCGACCATTTGAATCGTTATGACGGCTTCGACGATTACGCGCAGACCAAAGCGCGCCTCTTCGCAGCGCAAGGGCTGGAGGACTGGGCCGTCCTCAATTACGATGATCCGATGGCGCGGCGTATTGGAGAGAGCGGCCTGCCGGGCAAAAGTCTCTGGTTCACAACGCGGGCAAAGGCGCCCGCGACTGGCCCCTATGCGTGGGTTGTCGAAGAGAGTGTGCAGGTGCGCCTGACAGGAAAGAACGTACCGGAGTTCAGTTTGCCGATTCGGGAGTTCTCTCCGGCGCTACCCGGTCGCCATAGTGTGGAGAATGTGCTGGCGGCCTCCGCAGCGGCGCTGGCCATCGGCGCAGATCCCGAGGCGATCGCGGAAGCGGTTCGCACTTTTCCCGGCGTGGCGCATCGTATGGAGATTGTGCGCGAGGTTGCCACGGTGCGCTATGTAAACAACTCGATGTGTACCAATGTGGCGGCGGCAATCAGTTCACTACAGTCGTTGGATCGGCCCGGTGTCATTATTATGGGCGGGGCGGACAAGGGTCTGGATTTCGCTCCGCTGGTTCCGGCGCTGAAAAAGCATGCCCGCCAGGTGTTCCTCATCGGACAAGCCGCAGAGAAGATGGAGCAGGTTTTTCGTGCCGGAGGTTACCACGTCCTCCTCCGGGCCACCACGCTGGAAGAGGCGGTAGAGGGCGCCAGTGCGGTCGCTCGGCGGTTCGAGACGGTACTGCTCTGCCCGGCGTGCGCGAGTTTCGATATGTTTCGGGATTTTGAAGAGCGTGGCGCGGCGTTTCGCCGGGCCGTAAACACGTTATAAAAGGAGAAAGCGCGTGGTACGACCCCAGACCGTTCGCCTGAGACTTCCCATAGATGCGCTGCTCTTCGGGACTATGTTGGCCCTCATTGTCATCGGACTGTTGATGGTGGTAGATTCGAGCTACGTCAAGACCCTCGACAGCAATAATGCGGGGCATGACGCCTACTTCGACCTGAAGAAGCAGATCGGGGGCGTCGTGTTCGGCCTGTTTATGATGGGCGTCGTGATGCGCGTTGGCTACTGGCGATTGAAGCAGTGGGCGCTTCCCCTGGTCGTCGCTGGCGGCGCCTTGCTGCTCGCGGTCTGGGTACCGCATATCGGGCAGCACGCCAATCATGCAGCCCGCTGGGTGAAGATCGGCTTCACCTTTCAGCCTTCTGAAATCGCTAAACTGACACTGCTGCTCTATGTCGCCGCGCAGTTGGCGCGTCCGGCCTGCAAGATCAGACATCTGACAGAAGGGTTAGGCCCTACCCTCTGCGTAATGGGCTTCTATCTGGTCGCCATCGAGCGAGAGCCGGATCTGGGCACCGCGTTTGCGCTGTTTCTCGCTGTGCTCTCGCAGCTTTTTCTGGCCGGGGCACGGCGCAGGCATATCGCGCTGATCGTGGCGACCTGCAGTCTGGCGATTTTCTTCTTCGTGGGAATGAGCAAACACCGGCAGGAGAGCATCGTCGCCTTTATGGATCCTGCCAAATATCAGCAGGGCATCGGTTATCAGGTCTATCATGCGCGACTCGCAGTCGGTTCCGGCGGCTGGACCGGGATGGGGGTAGGACAGGGTCGCGAAAAGTCTTACCTGCCGGAGAGCGACAGCGACTTCATCTTTGCGACGATGGCGGAAGAGCTGGGTTTCTTCTGGCTCATGCCGATTTTCGGCCTGCTTATCCTGATCGGCGGGCGCGGCTTCTGGATCGCCTTTCATACCAAAGACCGTTTCGGGCAGATCCTGGCGGGCGGCATCGCCTCGCTCATCAGTTGGCAGGCTCTGATCAATATCGCCGTTGCGACGGGTTCTATTCCGGCAACGGGCGTGCCGCTGCCGTTCATGAGTTTCGGCTCGACCTCTCTGGTCGCGCTGATGATCGGGATCGGTCTGCTGCTCAATATCGCCCAACATCCTCTGCCGCCCACACAGGCGTTGGAAAAATAGACAGGGAAAGCAGAGACCTATGCGTGTTGTCGTGAGCGGAGGAGGGACAGGCGGGCATATTTTTCCGGCTCTGGCGGTGATCGAGGCGTTGGAGCGGGCCGATCCGGGGGGAGAACGCCTCTATATCGGAGGCTCGACGGGCATGGAGACGCAGATCGTCCCGCAGGCGGGGGTGCGGTTTCAGGCGGTGACCGCGAAGAAACTGCGGAAGCTGATGTCGCCTGGCACGCTCGGGGTGGCCTGGTCGCTCTTCAAGGGCTATCGCGAAGCACGCACCTATTTGCGGGCGTTTAAGGCCGAAGCGGTAGTCGGGACGGGCGGCTATGTGGCGGGAGCGGCCATGCTGGCCGGAGTGACGCTCGGGCTGCCGACCCTTATTCTGGCTCCAGATCTGATTCCTGGGCGCACCAATCGTCTGTTGGCGCGTTTCGTGAAAAAGATCTGCGTGGTCTTCCCGGAGACGGTGCCAGTCTTTGGACCGACGAAGAGCGTGGTGACGGGGCTGCCCCTGCGTTCCGGAATCGTGCTACCGCATGAGAACACGCCGCAGAAGGCGCGCTGCACGTTTGAAGGGCTGCGAGCGGACGCATTTACGGTCCTGGTGGCGGGGGGCAGCCAGGGCGCGCAGGCCGTGAACAATCTGGTCATCGAGGCTGCGAACGACTTGCTGGCCGCAGGCGTGCAGATCCTGCACCAGACTGGCCCCAAGAATTTTGCGGAAGTGACGAAACAGGCGAAGGCGTTGGGACTGACGCCGGAGAAGGGCTATCTCCCGCTCGCCTTCTTCGATACAGTGCAGATGCCTCTGGCCCTCCGCGCCGCCGACCTGTTCGTCTGCCGAGGCGGGATCTCCACGCTCTCAGAGGCGATGGTCAATGGCCTTCCTGCCATGGTCATTCCGCTGCCTTCGGCCTACGCGGACCATCAGACAGCCAATGCGCAGGCGTTGGAAACCGCTGGAGCATGCTTGCACCGTGCGGAAACCAGTCTGACGGGGGCCAAACTAAGTGCAGAGATTTTGGAGCTACGCGCGGCCCCGGAGCGTCTTGCGGTGATGTCGCAGGCCGCGCGGGCGCTGGGCAAGGCGGATGCGGCGGACGCGGTCGCGAAACTTATTCTGGCTTTGAGAGTAAAGACGAAGTAGATGGCACCACCGAAACATATTCATTTTCTGGGGATCGCGGGGATTGGAGTCTCGGCGCTGGCGCAGGTGGCGCAGGCGCGGGGAATCCAGGTCTCCGGCTCGGATCCTAACGCCGATCCTGCCGCCAATCCCGCCATCGCGCGGTTGGCGCAAGGCGGGGCGATGCTCTATCGTGACCATAAAGCGGCCAATCTGGCGGCGGATGTCGATCTGGTCGTGGCGTCTGCGGCTGTAGCGGAAGACAATCCGGAGGTGCGGGCGGCGCGGGCGCGTGGGGTGCGTGTCGTCTCACGCGCCGACTTTCTGGGCGAGTTGATGGAAGCGCATCGCGGCACGAAGATCGCGATCGCGGGGACACACGGCAAGACCACGACCACGGGCATGCTCGGAGTGCTGTTGCAAAGTGCTGGCCTTGATCCGACCGTGTTTGTCGGCGGAGAGGTCGCAGAGTTGGGCGGCAATGTGCGTGTGGGGAGCGAAGACGGGCCGTTCGTGGCGGAAGCCTGCGAAGCCTACGACTCGTTTCTCAGCCTGAAACCCGATATTGTCGTGCTCACGAATGTCGAGGCCGACCATCTCGACCACTACGGCACCGCAGAGCGCGTGCAGGCCAGCTTCGTCCGCTTCCTGCAAAACGTGCGTCCGGGCGGGGCCATCGTCGCCTGCGCCGATGATCCGGGCGCGAAAGAGGCGTTGAGCCGTTTCCTGCCCGCTGTCTCTCTCACCTACGGCATCACGGACGCTGACGCACAGATGCAGGCGCACAGCCTGCAGTTGGATGCGCAGACCGCATTTACCTGGGGCGATGCTATAGATCCCGCCTACGACACACGCATCGTGCTTCAGGTGCCGGGGAGACACAATGTGCTGAACGCGTTGGCCGCAGCCAGTGTCGCCACGCTGCTGAAGGTACCGGTGGCGGCCATTGCGGACGGTCTGCGAGCGTTTCATGGCGCAACGCGACGGCAAGAGATCTTAGGAAAAGCAGAGGTAGAGGGCGGCGATGTGCTGGTGATGGACGACTATGCCCACCATCCGACCGAGATTCGCGCCACACTCGGTGCGCTGCGCGGCGCCTATCCGCAGCGCCGACTCGTCGCGATCTTCCAGCCGCATCTCTACAGCAGGACGCGTGACTTCCTGGCGCAGTTCGCGGAAGCGCTGGCAATGGCGGATGTACTGCTCGTCACCGAAATCTACGCGGCACGGGAGACGCCCATCGCAGGCGTAAAAGCCTCCGACATCGTCAACCTGGCCCTTAAAATCAACGCCGAGGCTCCGATGCTCTATCTGCCCAATAAAGCGGACATTCCTACAAAACTTGCCGCGCTGGTGCGGCCCGGCGACCTGACGGTCTTCCTGGGGGCCGGGGATATTCGCACTCAGGGCGAGGCCTTTCTCGAACTCTTGCAGCAGCGGAGGGCGGTAAGATGACCTCTCTCACTCCTGCCGGTCGCCGCCTGCGCGTCGCCGTTCTGATGGGCGGCACGTCCAGCGAACGCCCGATCTCACTGAAAACCGGAAACATGATCGTTCAGGCGCTCGATCCAGCCCGGTATGAGGTTGTCGCCATCGACACCCAGGATGTTCTACGTCTGCAAGGAGCCGCGATTCCCCGGATTATTCCGGCGCATTCCAGCGCACAGGACGGGACTCAGAGCACGATTTGCGCTCCGCCTGCTCCGACAGAAATAGCTCTCTCTGCGGGAACGGCAGTGCTGGCAAACGCCGATCCCTCCCAGCCCTCTCCGACGCCCGATGTGGTGTTTATTGCACTGCACGGCAAAGGCGGCGAAGATGGGACGGTGCAGGGAATGCTGGAGCTGATAGGACTCCCCTACACCGGATCCGGGGTGTTGGCGAGCGCGTTGGCGATGGACAAGGCGATGACAAAACGCCTATTCCGATCCGCAGGCATTCCTGTGATCGAAGATCTCCAGGTGAGACGCGGCGAAGAGGCCGACGGCACGGCGCTCCTCGCACAGGTCGCGGAGACGCTTGGCTACCCCGTCTTCGTCAAGCCGAATGCCGAGGGTTCCTCGTTCGGTGGCAGGAAGGTAGAGGCGCCGGAAGAGCTGCTGCCTGCGGTGACCAACGCTTTGAACTACGATCCGAAAGTGATTATCGAGCGCTATGTGCGCGGCATGGAGATCACGGTAGGTGTGCTGGGCAATGCCCACGACGACCTGTTTGCGTTGCCCATCGTCGAGATCGTTCCGAAGAGCGCGTTTTACGATTTCGAGAGCAAGTATGCCGACGGCGGCAGCGAACATATCATTCCTGCACGCCTGCCCGAGAGCGTCACCCAACACGCGCAGGCGCTGGCCTTGCAGTGCCATAATCTGCTGGGCTGCCGTGGCATGTCGCGTACCGATATGCTGGTGGTCGGTGAGACCCTGTTGGTTTTGGAAATCAATACCATTCCCGGTATGACGCCGACCAGCCTGTTGCCGCAGGCTGCGGAGCATGCCGGCATCTCGTTCCCGCAGTTGCTCGACCGTTTGCTGACTTCCGCCCTCGAAGGGCGTTCGTAAATTCTTAGACCAGATTCGTAGAGAGGAGAATGCACCGTGCCCAGCGAGCCGCCGCGCCCCCCCAGAGCATCGACACGACGCCCGACCACACGCCGCCCTGTCGTCGGAGGCAGTAAGCCGGCTTCAGATCACCCAGGATCGTCGCACCGTCGCCTGCGGATCGCCGATGTGCGCCGCATCCGACGGCAGGTACTGTTGAGTCTCTACGCCATTCTCGCGGGGGAGGCGATCGTCGCTGCCTTCACTACCCCTCTGCTGCATATTCAGCACATTCAAGTCAGGGGGACCGAAGGTCTGCCTGCAACGGAAGTTACTCGGGTCTTTACGGCGGCCAGTCTGCCGAATAAGACGAACTTTCTGCTGGCTCCGGCAGGGAAGGTGCAAACACGGGTCGGGGCGCTGCCATGGGTTCTAGCCGCCACCGTGCATCGCCACTTTCCCAACCGAATCACGGTCGATATGACGCTGCGTGAGCCTGTCGCGCAGGTGCGGACGCCCAGCGGAATCTGGGAAGTCGATTACGCTGGCTTGCCGATCCGCAACGTGCGGCCAGAGATGGCTTCCCGCCTGCCGCTAATCGTCTGGGAGCGCCCAACCACCGTTACGCCGGGGGTGATCTTCGGCAATAAGACCCTGGAATCGGCTTTGGCGCTCTCGCGATGGGCGCAAAAGGAGACAGCGGTACCTCTCGCAAAAATAGAGGTTGACCAAAGCGATAATATATGCTTAAATATGAAGGATGGAATCCCGATTAAGTTCGGCCCGGATTCAGAACTGGAATCGAAACAGACGCTCGTAGCGAACCTCTACCGACGTGATCCCGACATCGCCCGACACATTCAGCAGATAGATGTCTCCTGCCCGTCCGATGTGGCCTGCACGCCCCGTATTATCCTACCTACGCCTGCCACGACCACGCTTCCACAGGGAGACACGGTGGTAAACAGACCATGAGCATCTATTCGGCAAGTATGAAACATCGTTCGTTCGTCTGGCAGATCAGCGCCGTCAGTTTCTTTCTCGGCCTGCTTCTGGCAGCAGCGACCGTCACGGCCAGCAAAGTCGGCAGCGCAGGCGCCGCGCCCAATCGCGCCGGTTTCTTCTACGAGTCCAATGTTCACGTAGACCCGGATAAGAAGGCGGCGGACCTCCAGGCGGAGATCCAGAAGCTGCGCGCCGACAAGTCTTCGTTAGAGAAAGCGGCCTCCAACCGCTCCGATGTCTCTAAAAACCTGAACCAGGATCTGCAGGAGACCAAGCTGTTCGCAGGACTGAGCGAAGTGGTCGGTCCCGGTGTTATCGTGACGCTCACCGACAGCAAGAAGGATCGCCTGATCGGGGTGGATCCGCAGAGCTACCTGATCCACGACCGCGATATTCGCGATGTCGTCAATGAACTGCGCGCTGCAGGGGCCGAAGCCGTCATGGTAAACGGGCAGCGTATCACCGTCTCCTCGTCGATCCGATGCGCCGGGCCGATCGTTCTGATCAATCAGGATGAGATGGCGAACCCCTTTGTAATTCAGGCAATCGGCGATCCGGACAAACTGTTGAGCGCACTCAATATTAAGAACGGCGTTCTCGACCAGATCCGAACCTTCGGCTCCGACATGGCCCATTCCGAGAAAAAAGCGCAACTGCGTCTGCCCGCCTTTGCTGGCAGCACCCATATCAAGTATGCCAAACCGGTCGCCCCAAAGAGTTCGTCCGGCAATGACGACAACAAATGAGGTTCGCGCGGGAAATCCGCTTGAAGCAGACTTCCACGTCGCGGCTGCAAGTAGTCACTCCCGATACTCTGCCCGTATAAAGGACAGGTTGGAGACATGAAATTCTGGGTTCCCCCGCTCGCCAGCGCTCTTGTCGGTCTGGTCATCGGGATGATCGTTTTTACCAAACTGGGTTGGCAGCTTCCGGCTGCCTATGCGCCCTATCTCTCGGTCGCCGCGCTAGCGGGGTTGGACACGGTCTTCGGTGGCGTACGCGCCGGGATCGAGGGTCGTTTCCAGAACGATATTTTTGCAACAGGGTTTTTGCTCAATACCGTGTTGGCCGCCCTGCTGGCATTGTTGGGCGACCGCATCGGGGTCAACCTGGCGTTGGTCGCCGTACTGGTCATGGGTTCACGCGTCTTCCTGAACCTCTCGCTCATTCGTCGCTATGTGCTGAACAAGCGGGCGATGGAGCGCAGCAAGCAACTGGAAGAGAGCGCCATCGCAATCCCCGGCGCCTCGCCCGCATTGAATCAGAAAACCGAGACTGGAAGCAGTTTGTAAGCGAAGGGCAAAGAGAGGAGGGATGAGGGCGTGGGAAAGCGATTTCCTGCCCTCCTCCCTCGTCCTTATTCCCTATCTTTTCCTTGATGGGTGGGGTGCGTGGCGAAAAACGATATTATTGCAGGGCTGGACATAGGGACGACGAAGGTCTGCGCTCTGATCGCCGAACTGACCGAAACCGGCCAGGTTCTTATCATCGGTATGGGGACCGTGCCTTCGACAGGGATGAAGAAAGGCGTGGTCGTAGACATCGAGGCCACCACTCGCGCGGTGGAAGAGGCCATGAGTCTGGCCTGCCGACAGGCCAATCGGGAGGTCGATAGCGTCTATGTCGGGGTCACTGGAGAGCATATCGCGTCGCTGAACAGCAGCGCCCGCATTGCCATCACCACGCCCGATCACGAGATCACCCAGAGCGACGTGCAGCGTGTGCTGGAGTCGGCCCGGGTCATCGTGCTGCCGCCGGACCGACAGATCATTCATGCCATTCCTCGCTCTTATTCCATCGACGGACAGGACGGAATCAAACATCCGGTCGGAATGAGCGGCAGCCGACTCGAAGTCGAGACGCATATCATTCACGGCACGACGACCTTTTTGCACAATGTCGAGAAGTGCGTGACGAAGGCTGGACTGGAGATCATCGAGGCGGTCCTGGAGCCGATTGCGACCGGAGAAGCGGTTTTGCTGCAGGCAGAGAAGGAATTGGGGGTCTGTCTGGTGGATATAGGGGGAGGAACTTCCGATATGGCGGTCTTCCTCAACGGAGAGATTTTCTACTCTGCCGTCATCCCGGTCGGCGGAAACCATGTCACCAACGATGTGGCCTATGGACTTACCGTCGGACGCGAGGAGGCGGAGCGCCTGAAGACCGAGAGCGGCAGCGCCCTGCTGGAACTGGTCTCGGAAGAGGATATTATCGCCGTCAGGCAGGTCGGGCGAGACGAATCCCGTAAACTGCGCCGAAGCGCGCTCGTGAAAATCATCGAGCCCCGGATGCAGGAACTCTTTCAGATGGTGAAAGACGAACTGGAGAAGGCAGAGTGTCTGGGTCTTACTCCGGCCGGTCTGGTCATCAGCGGAGGCGGCAGTCAGTTGCGGGGCTGCATCGAAGTGGCGCAACAGGTGATGAATATGCCGGTGCGCGTCGGAAGCCCGGAGGGCCTGGGATCGATCGGCGAGACCCTGACGCATCCACGCTATGCGACCGCGATCGGCCTGATCCTCTACGGCGCAAAACAGATCCAGGAATCGCGGCATCCTACCCATACCCAGAGTTCGGGCGGAGCCTTCGCGCTGCTGCAAAGACTGCTTGACTGGCTGCGTGATCGCTTCGGCACGCATTGAACGTGACTGTTTTCGCACATCTTAAGAACGTTTTCTTTTAACACACTATTCATAGGCATACGGGGGAAGGGCGCAACCCATGATGATTATAAACAACAATTCGATGAATGTCGGCATACCGGAACTCGGCTCGGCACGCATCAAGGTGATCGGCGTTGGAGGCGGCGGCACCAACGCGGTGAACCGCATGATCGAGGCCAGTCTGACTGGCGTCGAATTTCTTGCGATGAATACCGATGTCCAGGTGCTGAACATCTCGCAAGCGCCGCGCAAACTCCAACTCGGGGAGAATTCGACTCGGGGCTTAGGCGCGGGCGGCAATCCAGAGATAGGACGCACTGCCGCCGAAGAGAGCAAGAGCGAGATCAAGAAGATGATGGATGGCGCGGATATGGTGTTCATCACCGCCGGTATGGGCGGCGGCACCGGAACCGGCGCGGCTCCTGTCATTGCGGAGATCGCCCGTGAGATCAACGCGCTCACCGTTGCGGTCGTCACCAAACCGTTCCCGTTCGAAGGCCCACGCCGCATGCGCCTGGCGGCGGAAGGCATCGAGAACCTGAAGAGCCGGGTAGATACGATCATCATTGTGCCGAACGAGAAGCTGCTGTCGGTCGGAGATCGCCGCATGACCCTGGTCGAAGCGTTCAAGGTCGCGGACGACGTGCTGCGGCAGGGCGTGCAGGGTATCTCCGATATCATCACGATCCCCGGTATGATCAACGTCGATTTCGCCGATGTCCGCGCCATCATGACCGGCGCAGGCCCGGCCCTGATGGGAATCGGCATGGCGACTGGCGACCATCGGGCGGTCGAGGCCGCACAGAACGCCGTTTCGTCGCAGTTGCTGGAGACCAGCATCAACGGCGCGACCCGGGTTCTGGTCAACGTCACCTCCGGCAACGACCTGACGCTGGCGGAGTTCAACGAGGCTGCCGAGCAGATCGCCTCGCTCTGCGATCAGCGGGATGCCAATATCATCTTCGGTTGGGTTCCCGACCAGATGCTCGAAGGCGAAGTGCGTGTCACGGTGCTCGCGACCGGTTTCAATCCCCGTGACGAGACCGGATCGACTCAGCCCAGCCGCTCCGGCATACCGACCCGTCCCTTTGCACCGCAGCAGCAGACGCCTGTGGCAGGCGCCCCGCCTGCGGGCGCGCCCCGCCCGACAGAGCAGACCCCTGCTGCTGCTGCCGGGCAGGAGAAGCCTGCGGCGCAGACACAGCCGCCCGTCCCGCCGGACCCGCGCAAAGACGATCTCGACATCCCGGCCTTCCTCCGCAAACGGTAGCTGATGTCCTGGTTTTTTGATCCTACCCAACGTCCCCTGCTTGCCCATGCCGAAGCCCTGAGCCGCCTGCCCTGGCTTCGGCATGGTTTTGCCCTGCGCGACGCCACCCTCCCCGATGGCTTCAATCTCTCGTTTACGACCTCTCCGGAGGCCGACCAGGTCCGCGCCAACCGGCGTGCCGTCTGCGCCTCGCTCGGTTTCGCCCCTGAAGCCCTGACACTGCCCGGAATGCCCCATAGCGCCGCTGTTCTGTACGTTGGCTCTGAAGAGCGCGGACGCGGCGGTATGGACCGCACGACGGTACTTCGCGGCTGCGACGCCCTCATCACCGACACCCC
>JAYUMV010000066.1:0-20229 GCA_043762265.1 Chthonomonadaceae bacterium
AAACTCGGCGGCCTCTGGGGTCGGCGAGAGATGGTCGGAACCTATGTCACCCTGTTGACGAAGGAGCGCGAAGTCAGCGTGACGGCCACCACCTCGAAGGAGTTGCAGAAGACGATGAAGCCCCTCTTCGACACGATGATCGCCAGTATCACTCTCGGACAGAACGGAGGATAGAACCATGCCGTGTTTTGGATGTGGCAGACAGAGTAGTCGCACCGACTACTGCGAATGGTGCAGACGCCCGCATGGCCAACCGGGCCAGCACCCGACCGGCGCGATGCCTCCCTCCGGCGTTCAGCCGATTCAGGCCCTGCCCTACGGCGCACAGCCAACACAGGCCCTGCCCTATGGGCCACAGCCGACGACGCAGATGCCGCCGGGAGCGCAGCCGACCGTGCAGATGCCTGGCCCGACCCGCCGGGTCGCTCTGACCGGAGAGGTAGTGGAAGGCCCACCCCCCGCACCGCCGATGCCCACGCAGATGCTGCCTTCTCAAGGCTACGGTGGCAGCGTCCCTCTGCCTGCCCGCGCCTACTCGGCGCAGGCTCCGCTTCTCCTGTTCGACGATGTGGATCCGACCGGAGAGCGCTGGGAGAAGGCGCTGGCGTTCTGCTTCTCGCTCGTCGCCTTCTCGATGCTGCTGATCCACTTCGCGCCCGGCGCGATTCTGTGGGTGGCCTATGCCGATATGTTCCTGCTCATGATGGCGCTTGGCGCGACGCGGGCGATCCCCTTCTTCGAAGATGCCATGGTAGACTGTGGGATCATGCTGGTCGTCAGCTTTTTCTTTGGGCCGATCGCCGGTCTCATCGTCTATCTGATCGTCGGCGCGATCAAACAGGAGTGCAACGGCGCGATTGTCGCCTTGCTCATTGTCAGCATCGTGCTTCCCCAACTGCTCGCCATTTCTCTGCGCAGCAGTGCGGACAGCATCAGTCCCTTCCTGCTCCTGGGCCTCTTCAGTATGCTCAGTTTCCTCGCCATCTTCGTCGGATTCCTCGGCTGGCTCTGCGCCAGCTTCTTCCGCCCCCTCAACGAATAGCCTGCCCACAATCGCACAGGGCGGAGTCAACGATGCTTCCGCCCTGCAGTCTCCTCTCAGGTTGCTCCCTCAAACGATCTGACTTAAGGAAGAAAGCCACCAACTGAATAGCACCTCTGCTTACGATCCCGTTCGAAACGCCCCCTGGCGCTGCAAATGCGCGAGGAGGATGGAAACCGCCAGGCATTTGCGAGAGGGCCACCCGTCTTTCCGAAGTGTGTGCTCTCAGCGACGACACAGGAGACATAGAAATGCAACCCAACACGAACCCAATGGACGCTCACGAAAGCCCCGACACGATCGGTGGCGCTCCGGCTCTTCCCCCGACGACTCCCCCGCCCGGTGGCCCGCATTTTGCGTCCGCAGCCTTCCGTCTGCACGGCACTGTCCGGGGCCTTGATCTGTCGCGCAGATCCCTGCAACTAGAGGGCCGGTTCGGACGCATGTTCCGCACTCTCCCCGGCGCCGTTCATACCGCAGCCGAACTGGAGGCGCTCGGCGCGGCCATGACGGCCCCCGCCGATGTCAACACCCCGGAAACCGACGACGACGACGAAGAGAACACAGGCATCAGCGCCGGATATACTTACCTTGGCCAGTTTATCGACCATGATATCACCTTCGATCCCAACAGCAGCCTCCAGAAACAGAACGATCCGGACGGCCTGACCGATTTTCGCACCCCACGCTTCGATCTCGATAACCTCTATGGTCGTGGCCCCGATGACCAGCCCTATCTCTACCAGGACGATGGGATTCGGATGCTGCTGGGTCACCCACTTACCGGAGTAGACGCCGACCCGGGAACCCGTGGCGTGCCGCGCAACAATCCTGCCGAGGGACCGACACAGACGAATCCGGCGCCTCCTCGCCGGGCGCTGATCGGTGATCCCCGCAACGACGAAAACGTTATCGTCTCTAATCTCCAGGCGACCCTGCTGCGTTTTCACAACAAGGTCGCGGATATGCTCGCCAAAAAGCACGGCCGCCAGCCACGATTCGAAGAGGTGCAGCGCGAAGTCCGCTTCCACTACCAGTGGGTCCTCCTCCACGACTTCCTTCCTACCATCATCGGTCAGGACCGCGTCCTAAAACTCGTTCCTCAGATCGCCGACGACGGGTTGCGCCAGGGTCCCACAGATACTCCCCGGAATCCCAGCCGGATGCCCATCGTGGAATTCAAGCCGGTTTTGAACTTCTACAAACCCCACCAGAACGCTTTTATGCCCGTCGAGTTCAGCGTCGCCGCCTACCGCTTCGGCCACTCCATGGTGCGACCTATCTACCGGCTCAATACCAAACTGGCCAAAGGCGACATCCCGTTCTCCGAGGATGGCAGACAGATGATTTTCGCCTCCCTCGATCCGACTCACAACGCCGCAAGCCTGGTCGGGTTCCGGGATTTCCCCGCTCCCTGGGCTTTGGACTGGACCCTGTTCTTTCGCATGGGACCGAATATCCCCAAAAGCTCTCAGCGCTTGCAGCCTGCCTATAAGATCGATACCTCGTTGGTCAATCCACTGGGCGCCCTGCCCGCCAGTGTCACCTCCGGCATTCCCTCGCTTGCAACACGTAACCTATTACGTGGCCGAAGTATGAGCCTGCCTTCGGGCCAATCCGTCGCCCATGCCATGGGGTTCGAACCGATTCCGGATGCGAACCTGTTCGTCGGCAAAGCTACCGAAGAAGCGACCCAGGGCCTGAACGGAAAGCCGAAGAACGGCCTGCTGACCGCTATCTCGCCCAAATTCGCCAACAACGCTCCGCTCTGGTATTACATTCTGGCCGAAGCGCAGCAGGCATTTGTTGGCAACAAGACGGAGATAAGGCTCGGAGATGTGGGTGGCACGATCGTAGGAGAGGTGTTCGTGGGCCTGCTGTTCGCCGACTCGCACTCTTATTTGCAGCAGCATCCGAACTGGCTGCCCAATCCGGCGTTCGTGGGCGCCGATGGCATCTTCGGCATGGCCGAACTCCTGCGCGCCGTACGCGGCTAACCCGCGAGTCCAAGTTGAACAGGAGACGACTCAGATGCCGAACGGATTCATTTCAATCCCCGACTGGTTCTCTTCCGAAAACCAGGGGGGCAATATCGCGCTTACCGACCTCGATGGGAACGGTCAACAGGACATCCTCGTGCTGCGCGTCGATCATTCGATCGGACAGAACCAGGGATTCTACAAGGTCGGAAAGAACCTGGACAGCCAGGGATTTCCATCCGGCGGGTGGGGAGGATGGCAGGCGATCCCGGAATGGTTCTCTTCGGAGAATCAGGGCGCAGGACTCGCCTTCGCCGATCTGAACGGCAACGGGCGACCCGACTTGATCGTGTTTATGATCGATAATGCTGTCGGCAAGAACCGGGGGTTGTACAAAGTCGGGAAGGACCTCGACGCCGACGGAAAGGTGACCGGAGGCTGGACCGCGTGGACGGACATCCCCGACTGGTTCTCCTGGGAAAACGATGGCGGCAGCATCGCCATCGCCGATTTGGACGGAGATGGCCGCCTGGAACTGCTCGTCTTTATGATCGACGCTCCCATCGGTCCAAACCAGGGCCTCTACAAGATCGGCCGGAGTCTGGACGGCGACGGCAAAGTCACCGGCGGATGGACCGGATGGCTGCCGGTACCAAACTGGTTCTCGGATCATAATCAGGGAGCGGGAATCGCCGTCACCGACCTTCAGAACAACAGCAGTCGGGATGTTGTCTTCTTTCAGATCGACGATGCCCTTACCCAGAACCAGGCGTTCTTCAAGATCGCCTCGAACATGGCGATGGACGGCACGGTAATCGCCGATGACTGGTCGCCCTGGCTGGGCGTGCCGGGCTGGTTCTCCTGGCAGAATCAGGGCGGCGGGATCGCAATAGGAGCGCTGAGAGGTCCCCACAGCCACGATCTGATCGCCTTCGGCATCGACAACCCGATCGGTCAGAATGCAGGGCTCTATCGTGTCATCGTGCTCGATAGCGTCCCGAACATGCAGGGCCAATTCGAGTTGCTCCCCTATGACTCGCAGGTTCTGGCCGTGCATGCCGCTGTTCTGCCGCACGGCAAAGTCCTCTTCTTCGCCGGATCCGGCAACAACGGCGTCCGTTTTGCCAGCCCTGATTTTGGAGACACGAATCTGGAATTCTGGTGCAGTGTCGTCTGGGACTATGCTGGCAGCATGGCCTCCGGAAAGCCGCAATTCTTCCACCCGAACACCCTGCGCGATCCCAATGGGCTTCCGATCGACCTCTTCTGCGGCGGCGAAACCCTATTGGCAGATGGGCGTCTGCTGGCGGCAGGCGGAACGCAGAGCTACGATGTGGATGGAAATAACCAGCCGAAGAAACCTGGCTTCGAGGGGCGGAAGGACGCCCTCACTTTCGATCTCACGACCCAACAGTGGACCGCAGTCGCCAGCATGGCCCATGGACGCTGGTACCCCACCCTCATCACCCTGGGCGATGGGCGCATCGTGGCGGCCAGCGGACTGGACGTCGATGGGGGCCATGTTACCGACCTCGAAATCTACACCGACAGCGCTGCCGGAGGGAGCTGGACCACATTCGCCGATCCCTCCCATATCCCGTTTGATGGCCTGCCGCTCTATCCGCACCTGTTCCAGATCACCGACGGACGGTTGCTCTATACGGGCGGTCATATGGACGATGCCACTCTGCGCACCTCCTGCCTCATAGACCTCACGCACAACCCGGTGCAGATCACGTCGATCTCCGGTCTGCAAGCGCCTCTTTCACGCAGCCAGTCGGCCAGCGTCCTTATGGCTCCCGCGCAGGATCAGAAATATCTCATCATGGGCGGCGCGCTGCCGATCGGCGAAGACTACGCCACCGACAGCGTATGCCGCCTCGACCTCAAGGATCTTTCCGGACCGCTGCCCTCCTTCCAGAATGCGGCCTCTCTGCTGCTGCCGCGTGTGCATCTCAACGCGGTTCTGCTGCCGGATCGGACTGTCTTCGTCAGCGGCGGCGCGCTAGACCGGGAAGGCGGCAAGGAGCGGCGGATCTTGGCCCGCTACCAGTCGGAGATCTACGATCCCGCAACTGATTCCTGGAAGTTGGGAGCCACCGCGAAGATCGCCCGCATGTATCACTCCATCGCCCTGCTGCTCGAGGATGGACGCGTGGTCATTGCGAGCGGCAATCCGGATAAAGGCAGCCAGGTGAAGTGGGAGCCTCAAGACCCGAATGAAGAGCTGCGAATCGAAATCTACAGTCCTCCCTACCTTTTTCAGGGGGCACGTCCGGTAATTTCGGCAGCGCCGAATCAGTGCCTCTACGGCGAGACGCTGACAATCGCCTCACCGGACGCAGGCACAATCCGGTGGGCGAGTCTGATCCGCAACGGCGTCACGACGCACTCCTTCAACTTCACTCAGCGCGTAGTCGATCTGGAGATACTGTTTCAGGAGAACGGGCAGATCCAGGCACGGGTTCCCACCGAAGCGAACATCGCGCCGCCCGGCTTCTATATGCTGTTTCTTGTCAACGAGGCTAACATCCCCTCTGTCGCCAGTTGGATCAAACTCGCCTGACGCAGATAAGGGCCTTTAAACCGGGTACCGCCTCCGGGAAGGGCCGGTTTGCCAGTGGAATGACCTTGGCGCATCCAGGCCAGATAGTGGAGAACCCGGGGAACCTCACGGCAGGCATTTACGTCGGTTCCAGGTAATACCGGAATTCTGGGATCTCTGCCTGCGATTCTTTTCCTGGGCTTCATGCCTTGTTTGTAGTTATTGCTACCTATCCTGTACAGCGCCGTAAGGGGTTTTATGATGAGTCTTACATTCAAGCCAGAACATCTCAAACGCTACCGCGATATTGCTCAGCTAATGATGAAGTATGGGCATTCGAGTTTGACCGCAGAGGTGGGGCTGGATCAGATCCTGTCGGAGTCCGAACGCATTCCGGCCCCAGGAGAGGATCCAAAAGCCGAGGAGTTGGCGGACGATCTGGAGAAGATGGGGCCAATCTATGTCAAACTCGGGCAGGTCTTCTCCTCGCGGGGCGATCTGCTGCCTCCCGCCTACGTGCAGGCGCTAACGCGCCTTCAGGACCATAACCAGCCTTTTTCCTACGCGGAAGTCGTGGAGACGGTCGAGCAGGAACTGGGATGCCGCCTGTCGAAAGCCTTTCTGGAGTTCGAGGCAAAACCGCTGGGGACCGCTTCGCTCGGGCAGGTGCATCGCGCCGTGCTCCACAATGGGCGCCCTGTCGTGGTGAAGGTGCAGCGGCCAGGAATTCGGGCGGAGATTGCCGCAGACCTGGAGGTGCTGACCGACATCGCCCATTTCGCCGATGCGCATACCGATGCAGGCCGTCGCTACCAGTTTGTCGGGATGCTGGAAGAGTTTCACAAGAACCTGCTTCGCGAACTGGACTATATGCAGGAAGCGCGGAATCTGGCGCGGGTCGGGGAGAATTTACAGGAATTTACGCGGATCATCGTGCCGCAGCCGGTCATGGCCTACAGCACCTCCCGCGTGCTCACGATGGATTACATTCAGGGCAAAAAGATCACCTCTGTCGGTCCGCTGCGGAAAATGGAAATGGATGGGGCGGAACTCGCGGACGAGCTTTTCCGTGCCTATCTCAAACAGATCCTGGTGGACGGCATGTTTCATGCCGACCCTCATCCCGGGAATATCTTTCTCACGGACGACAACCGTGTTGCGCTCCTCGATCTCGGAATGGTAGGCCATGTCTCTCCTCCCATGCAGGAGCAGCTTCTGAAGCTGATGACCGCCATTGCCGATGGGCGTGGAGACGAAGTGACTTCCATCGCGATTAAAATCGGGGAGACCCTGGATGATTTCGACGAAATCTCCTTCCGGCGTTGCGTCACGGATCTGGTAACACAGAATCAGGATGCGCAGGTAAAAGATATCAATATCGGCCGGGTCATGTTGGATTTTACGCATGTCGCCGCTGAGAGCGCGATCCGAATGCCATCCGAACTGACGATGCTGGGCAAAACGCTGCTGAACCTGGACGATATCGGCACGGCTCTCGATCCCGATTTCAACCCGAACGCCGCGATCCGTCGCCATGCAGGGGAGATTCTGCAGCAGCGTCTGCTGAAAAGCGTCTCTATGGGCAGTCTGGTTGGAACGGCTATGGAGGCCCAGGAGTTTGTGCGCGAGATGCCGGGGCGCATGAACCACATTCTGGAGATGGTCGCGAAGAACCAGTTGAAGGTCAAAGTCGATGCCTTCGACGAAGCGACGCTGATCGAAGGATTCCAGAAAGTCGCCAACCGGATTACGACGGGCCTCATACTTGCCACACTCATTTTGGGTGCTTCCATGCTGATGCGCGTTCCAAGCCATTTCGAGATCTTCGGCTATCCGGGACTGGCGATGCTCTGTTTCCTGGGCGCATCCGGCGGCGGGTTCTGGCTCATCATGACGATCCTTATGAGCGACCGCGCCATACATCACAAATCCAGGGCGAAATAGCCCGCAGGTGTGTTGCTGCACAGACTGGAACTCCCTGCAAGGAATCGGCACCATGCAGCACTCCCATCTCACCCCTGAAGAACAACCGAAGATCGAATTAAAATCTGTGTCCTCCGAGACGGAGGCTAAAAATGGGCATTTCTCCCCGAACGCCGCCGGAGAGGTTCCGCCCTTGGCAACGGCCAACCTCCCCGTGAATCTGCCGCGAACGGAGCAAGGTGCGGTCGTTCTTCCCCAGAACAGGGAAGCGGGGAAGGACGAAGCTTTATTGACGAAGCTGATCGACCAAGCCCGGAAGCACAAACGCCGCCAGAAGATTTCGACCGGATTTTACTATTCGGGCATGGCCCTCTTCATCCTCTCGAACTTGTTCCGCCAGGCGCACCTCTCTCTCCCCATCTACTTTACCTTTGCGTTGGTTCTGCTATACGCCTCGGCTCTTGTAGCGGAGATCACGATGCGCCTGCGTTGGAGCAGATCTGTAGCCAGTATCGCGAACATCGAGGATATACGGGCTGTGGGCACTCTGGCGGAGGCGATGGATATCCCGGATACAGGCATACGCTCACAGGCGCAAGCAGCGCTCACCCGCCTCTTGCCTCACCTGAAAGCAGAAGACGCCCCTCTTCTCAACGAGCGCCAGCGGAACAACCTGAATCAGCGCCTGAAGATCGAATATGCGCTGACCACGCCGGATTTCATGGTGGCGACACTGGAGGCTCTGGAAAGGATAGGAGATGCAGGGGCGCTTTCGGCCGTTCAGGAACTGGCAGCCAGTACCGTGACCTCAACGAACGGCAGACGCGTGCAGGTGGCAGCAAAAAAATGTCTGCCGGCGCTCCGCCTGCGTATCCGTTCGCAAGAGACCAGCAACACTCTCTTGCGCGCTTCCAGTATCGCAAATTTCTCAACGGAGCAGGCCGTTCGAGCCGGAATCGCCGCGTATTTCGAAGTCTTTTTTGAGGCGATACTTGTCGCAGACATCGGCAAGGGAGCTGTCCGCCGCCTCGATGGAGGCATCGACTTCCGCCGAGGTTTTGCCCTGCATCGCGGTGAGGTCGTGCAGAACGTTGCTCGGGTTGGTCTGGACCTGGGAGATAGCATCGTTGACAGCGAAGATCGCGGCCTGAATTTTGCCGAGTTGGTTGAGATATTTATTGCGCAGATCCACGCAGGCAGGCGGAGGCTGTCTGTTGTTGAACTCCTGAGTCAGGGCGTTCCAGTCCCCGGAGTTCTTCTGCATAGTCGTCTTCATGTTTTTGAAGGCGTCGGTATAGTCTTTCTCTTCGATCGAAGCGGAGAGCCCCTTCGCCTGCGTCATCATCAGGAGGGCGTCTCCAGTCTGTGTGCCGATGAGCCCCTGTTTCTGTCGTTCGATCCGCTTGACAAACTTGAGGTAGTCGTCTATGTCGGCGGGAAACGCTTGGGCAGTGTCCGGTTGCGGGATAATAGCATTGGGTTTAGCATCTGCTGGCGCCGACACAGTCGCCCCAGCACCCGCTTCCGTAGGTCGCTGGACCAGGCTGCCGTTGCCAAGATTGGTGGGAGCAGCAACCAGCTTGCCGGGGTCGTTTTTGCCTGCTTTCTGAATCAGCACCATCGCGCCCAACCCCAGTACCGCCAGAACCAGCACTGCGATGACCGCCATCATCGGATTGCGCTTCGCTCCGGCAGGAGCCATCTGCGCTGGAGGAGTGGGCGAATAGGCAGGAGCATGCATGGCAGGCGCGCTGCCGCGTACAGGCGTGCCGCAACGTAGACAAAATTGTGATTGTGCGGGAATCTCCGCAGAACAGCGACTACACTTCATATGATTTGACACCTCCAACCTATTAGACCGCTTCAAGGCGGGAACAGTTCACGGCCTCTCCAAACGCTGCTTTATCGTGACTTCATCGTACCAGAATGTGGTTCAGATTGCAATATTGCACTGGCCTGCCAACCCTACTCAAACCTCCCTTTTGAAAATAACTGTCCCCCTGCTTTCCGGTTTCAAAGTCAAATGCGTAGTGACCTGACAGAGCAAAGAAACAAGGCCCGTTTAGCAACGAGAGAGCCTGCTTCGATACTATTCGTGAAAAAGGACACGATTGGATGAAACCAAATAGAATTAGCTCTGTCTAATAGTGTGTAAGTGCAGACGAAGCAGAGATGTTTCGAAAGTGAAGTTCCTGAAGTCGTTTTTTGGATCGTCGATACCGGAGCGCGATTGCCTCGGTCTATCTTTCGGGAGAACCATTGTACGCATGACATTGAGCTGGACAGCCACAAGTCAATACACAGGAATTTCCTTCTCCGGCAGAGCCCCGGGAGGGTCGCAACAAAGGTAACGATGTGCCGAATCTACGGACACGTCGTCCCCCTTGCAACGTCCTCTCACCCCCGCCGGAAACCAATCTCCGGGCGGGTTTTTTAGTGTCGGAAATCGTGATACAGTCACGCAATACGCCGACCGGAGTTTTAACATACGCAGACCTCTTCCCGATGAGAGGATTTGCAGGAGAGCCTTCGCACCCTTGCCGCAAGGGCGCTCTAAAGGCCAGAGAAAGGATGCAGTGGACAGCAACATGAATACCACGATGAACCCAACCAGTAATAATACGAAATCACTTCGCCGCGAAATGACTCATCGCCCGCACGGACCCCGAGCAGAGGCTCAGGAAGCGGCTCTAGAGCGCCTGCTCGCGCTGCTGGCAGCAAGCGCCCCCGAGGCGCACGCCCCGCATGCGCCCGAAACCGAGACAGGTACGGACACCCTGCTGCAGTTGGCTCGTCTGCGCGCCGCGCATGCGACCTACTCCCTCGAAACAATCGGCGGTATGGAGCGAGTGGGAGCGGGTGCCTGGGTACGCCGCACCCTTCGCCCGGTCAAGCAGTAAACCGCCTCGAAGCGGGGAGCCGAAAGGCTCCCCAAACTTCCCTAACGTTGATAAGGACCTCCTTACGTTGCCCTCTCCCCGGATGGCAAATGGATCGCCTTCCAGCGCGGACCGAAGACCGGACTCTACCTGATCAAACCGGATGGAACCGGCGAGCAGATGCTGGTCAAAGGCCCCGGCGTCGAGCAGTTCCGCTGGTCGCCGGACAGCAAGTGGCTGATCTATACGCAGGCAGACACCATTCGCAACGAGGATATCTGGATCGTCGGGCTCACACCAGACGGCCAGACGCTGAAGGTCGGCTCACCGATCAATATCAGCAATCATCCCGGCTTCAACAATCGGCCCCAATGGTTCAGCGACGGCAAGAAGATCGCTTTTCTCTCTAACCGCTACCACAATCGCGACATTGAGACGATCAACGACAGTGGCCGCTTTACGTTCTACACGGTTCCACTGGAGCGCGAAAAAGAGAAGTTTGAGGAGGACGAGGACGCGCCGAAGCCTGCCGAGAAGCCCAATGAGCAGAAAGAGGACAAGCCGGGCGTCGTTGTCAAAGTAGACCCGGAGGAGATCGAGCGGCGGGCCAAACAGATCGTCGGGCTCGACGAGGGCGTCAGCGCCTTTGCGGTCTCACCGGACGGCAAAACCGTCGTCTTTACCGCGCGTTCCCTGGGAGTGACCGACCTCTGGCAGGCGAGCACGGAAGGCGGCACCGTACAGCGCCTGACCACCAACGGCACCAGTACCGGCGACTTTGAGTGGGCTCCCGACTCCTCTCGCTTCTACTTCCTTAGCGGCGGCTCCATCCACTGGCTGCCGCGCGGCGGCGGTGTGATGGGGACCGTCGGTTTCACGGTCCGCATGGAGATCGACCGCCTGGTCGATTATAAAGCGACCTTCGACGAGGCCTGGCAGACCCTCAACGACCACTACTACGACCCGAAATTTCATGGCGTAGACTGGAATGCCCTGCGGCAGAAGTATCGTGCTAAAGTGGACTTCGTTACCGTACGGCCGGACTTCAACTATCTGATGACCGAACTGCTCGGCGAACTCAACTCCTCGCATACGGGATTTAGCGGCGGAGGTTCAAAAACCGTCCGCGAAACAGGCTTTCTTGGCATCTGGCACGACGACACCTACGAAGATCCCGGCATCAAAGTCAAAACCCTCTTGCACCGCAGTCCCGCCGACCACGAGGAGAGCCTTCTCAAAGTAGGCGAATACATCCTGAGTATCGACGGGCAGGATGTGCAGGCCGATTCGACTTACGACAAAGCGCTGACCGATAAGGTGGGCCGCACCGTTATGCTGCTCGTCAATGGCAAGGCGGACAAGACTGGCGCGCACCGTGAAAATCAAGCCAATCAGTTTCGGCGAATGGCGCAACCTGCTCTACGAGAAGTGGCTGGACGAGCGCCGCACCATGGTCGAGAAGGTTTCCGGCGGACGGCTCGGCTATCTGCATGTGCCGGATATGGGAGATGCCGCCCGCAACCGCTTCGAGCGGGAACTGTTTAGCGTGGGACAGCGCAAAGAGGGCATGATCATCGACATGCGCTTCAACAACGGCGGCGATACGCACGACAGTCTGCTGAAGATTCTGGAGCGCAATCGGCACTACTTCACCTTCGCGCCCCGAACCGAAGCGCCGTTCCCGCAGCCGGAACGCGCCTACACCAAACCGATCATTCTCCTGATCAACGAGTTCGCCCTGAGCGATGCCGAGGTCTTTGCCAACGGCTTCAAAGAGTTCAAACTCGGTAAGGTCATCGGCGCTCCGACAATGGGCTGGATCATCTTCACCTCCGGGACCGGCCTGCTCGATGGCAGCTTCATTCGCCTGCCCTATATGGGCTGTTACACCCTGGATGGCCGCGATATGGAGAACTGGGGCGTTCCGCCGGACATCCTGGTGGAGAACACCCCTGCCGCCTACCTCGCCGGTCACGATACACAACTGGAACGCGCAATACAGGAGCTTCTCAAAGATCCCCGCCTGCCTCCTAAATAGCGATTGCCGGACGTATCGGGGGAACTCTTCGGTGAAGAAGCGCGTCTTATGCCTGCAAACTGATATGATTTCAGCGACGCAAACCAAAATTTTAAACAGCGAACGCGAACGAGATAGTTTTTACTTCTCTGTTTACGTTTGGCTTCTCTCACGAAGGAGAATAGACTGATGGAAACCCCCCAGGAGCGACTGCTCCGCTACCTCGACGACGCGCATGCCGCAGAAGTGGGCATCGAAGATATGCTCCGTAGCGCAATAGAGCATACCAACAATGTGCAGGCGAAGGCCGCCTATCAGGCACACCTCGGCGTGACGCAGAACCAGGCCCAGCGTCTGGAACAACGCCTGATCGCTCTCGGCGGCAAAACGTCGGGCGGCAAGGGCATCTTGAACAGCATCATGGGCAAGGTCAGCGATCTGGTGAACATCGGCCATGACGAGTTCGATAAGACCACTCAGGATCTCATCAAGGCATATTCGACCGAGCATCTGGAAGTCGGCATGTACACCTCTTTGAAAGCGTATTCTGAGCAGTTGGGCGACTCCGAAACGGCTGCCCTGGCCGAACGCGCGATTGGGGAAGAGAAAGAGTCGGCGGATATCCTGTTCCCGCTCATCGCAGAGACCGCGAAGGCGGCGATACTGGGCGCGGCTGTCCCCGCCTGACGTGCTGCGCGCAAAACTCGCAAAACGACCAGACGCGAAACCTTTTCATGGGCTTCGCGTCTGGTCTTTCTATTTCCGGCCTGCGCCGAAAATTGTAAATTGAGGAGATTCCCTTAGGGGAAGAGGCGCGGGATTATTCGCGGCCGCGAGGTGAGGCTTCGCGCCGGGATTCACGCTCTTGATCGCGTTCGGCAATGGATTCACGCTTGTCGTAGAGCTTTTTACCGCGTGCGAGAGCGATCTCCAGTTTGGCAAAACCGCGCTGAAAGTAGAGCGCGAGCGGTACGATCGTCAGCCCCTTTTGCTCCGTTTGAGCGCGTAGTTCCGCGATCTCCCAGGCGTGCAGCAGCAGTTTGCGTTTTCGCAAGGGCTCGACGTTGTACCGATTGCCAAGCTCGTAAGGCACGATATGCATGTTGTAGAGCCAGCACTCGTTGTTCTCGATACGGCAGAACGAGTCTTGAAAATTGATGCGTCCGGCCCGCAACGATTTGACCTCCGTCCCGACCAGCACCAGACCGGCGTCGAAAGCCTCGTCGATCTCGTAGTCGTGCCGTGCCTTTCGGTTGACGGAAACCATCTTTTTGGCGTTGCGGTCGACTTCAGCGGGCGTCTTGGCAGCGCTCTTGTCCTTCTTCATTATCTCGCCTCACATCAGCAGTGCAGCAGTATACAGGCTGCGCCTAATCACTGTCAAGTTCAGTCTCGTTTGGGAAAGTTAGGATTCGCTCCACAGCCGGGAGGATTGCAGGGCTTCGATTGCGAAACTACGGATAGATCTGGCCGTAGGAACCGTATGAGAAGCAAGTAGTTACGGATCCGACTCTGAGTGAAGGAGTAAACTTCTATGCGGTTGAGTGGACCGACTCTGCAGGATGAACTGCGCAGCCCCCGGTTACGGTCGTTGCGGATCTATATGGTGCCAGCGATTGTAGCCGTCGCACTCTATGCTTTCTATGCGATTGGGGGCTACGCTACGCACGACCCGCCGCCGAAACCGGCCCTTCCGGGCAGCATCTATGGTACTGTCGTGGATGAAAATGCAAAGCCGGTCAGCGGCGTTTCCGTCACGATATCGTTCAGCAGTTCCAAAGAGATATCCGATTCGTCTTTCACTACCGACAGTCAGGGACATTTCTATATGAAAGACTTATCGGCAGGCAGTTACATCCTCCAAGCATCTGCCAATGGCTTTGACATGCAGACGCAGTTGACGGGGGTACAACAGGGCAAAACGACGCAGATCAAGTTGCCTATCTACCGGCAATCTGCCCGGAATCGCCCCACCCGTCATTAACACGTACCGGGAGGAAGGAGCTGGAGTGACTGACCTGACCGCCACTCGAAAGCGCTACGAAACCGCTCTGGAGAGACTGATCACGCAGGTAAAACAGGACGTCACCATTCTCGCGGCCGTCCTGCTCGGGAGCCTTTCGCACGATGTCGTCTGGGAAAAGTCCGACATCGATCTGATGTTGATCACGCAGGACGGATTGCGACTACAGCAGGAGAGTTTCTGCCTGGTCGAAGACGACGTCAATATTCATGTCTACCTGAGAACACGCAGCGAGTTCAAGCGGGTGCTGGGAGGCGCGACCCAGAGTTCGTTTATGCACTCCCTGCTGATGAAGGGCCGCATCCTTTATACCCGCGATGAGACGTTTGAGGAGCTCTTCGCGAATCGGGAGCATATTGGAGCGTACGACCAGGAAGTCCAGCTCTTGCGTACCGTCATCCCGCTCCTTCCCACCCTCACTAAGGCAGAAAAGTGGCTGCATGTCCGACAAGACACCGACTACTGTTTCTACTGGCTTTTAAAGTCTGTGGACTACCTCGCCAGTATTGAGACTATTCTGCACAGAGAAGTGACCGGTCGCGAGGTGATTCAGCAGGCGCTCAAGATTAATCCTGACCTCTTCCACGTTCTCTATACCGACCTGATCCGTGCCGATAAGACTCCAGAACGCCTGGACGAGGCTCTGGAGACAATTCGGCAGTACCTGCGGGAGCGCGCCCCTGTTCTTTTTCGGCCCATTTTCGAGTTCCTCGCGGAAGCGCACGGCATCCGTTCTGCCACCGAGATCGATCATCACTTCCGCAACCAGAGGAACGTTGCGGATGTCTCTACCCTCTGTGAGTGGCTTGCCGACGAAAGCTTTTTGCAAAAACTCGCTGCTCCGGTTCGCCTGACGGAGAAGAGCCGCGTCGATGTCCAAGAGGCCGCCTACTACTACACTACAGACTGAGCAAGATTTTGAGAATCGTCTCGGCGGCGTGGGGACGACCGATGCGCAGGGAGTTGCAGCGCATGCGTTCCAGTTCGCAGGGGGTGTCGAGCAGGGCGTTTGCCCTCGTGGTGAGTTCGTCGGGAGCTTCTGCACGCAGCGCCGTGCCGCTCTCCAGCAGGTAGTCGGCGTTGCTCTCCTCCTGCCCTGGGATAATCAACGGGGAGTAGATGAGCATGGGGACGCCACTGGCTAGCGCCTCCGAGAAAGTCGCGCCGCCCGGCTTGCCGATCAAAAGGTCGCTGGCCCGCATAAGCCCCGCCATCTCATCGCGTGACACCAATCCCTTCGGCACAAAGCGCACCTGCGTTTTGGGAGCGATCTCCTCCAACGACTGTGTCAGCGAACGAAGCGCGCCTTCGTTCCTTCCACAGACGATGACCACCTGACAGGGCCGATCCAGCGCCGCCAGCGCTTCGGTCACCTCCCGCAAGGGCCCCCCTCCGATACCGCCCGATGTTACCAAGAGCGTCGGCAAAGTAGGATCCAGCCCCATGCGCAGGCGCGCGGTGGCTTGAGGCTCCTGGACTCCGAACAGCCTATCGATCGGGATTCCGGTCGTGGAGACGCGCCCTTTATAGTCCGGGCGCCGGCGTTCCAGCACCTGCCGCGAATAGTCGGTCGGAACGCAGATATGATCGGAGCGCCCCCCCAGCCAGAGCCGGTGCGGATAGACGTCGGTCAGCACCGTGACTATTTTCGGAATCGGCCCTGTATAGTCGCGATAATAACGTGTCAGGCAAGGGAGAGGCAGATAGTGAGGGCAGACAATGCGTTCCGGAGAGAAAGATTTAAGTGTCTCGGTCAGGCGCGAGAAGGCCATCAAGTCCATTTTGGATTGTAGGGTATAGAAGGGCGAGCGTTTGTCCATCAGACGATAGAGCATTCCCCAGAGGCGCGGAGCGCTGCGGACAAGGTTCTCATAGCCACCCCGATACCAGACACGGCTGGCGGGCGAAGCGACATCCAGAATATCCAGCGTGTGCACTTCCATGTCGTGTCGGCGCATCGCTGCTTCCAGAGCCGCCGCTGCCGTCACATGCCCGTTCCCTATCGAGGCCGTCAAAATCAGAGTGCGAGGTCGCGTCGATAACGCGATCTCCGTCGGCTCCGAGCCGTCCCGTACTGCCGTCTGGCCATCCTGGGCGTCGGCTCTTTCCGCCCTAGAAGACGGCGTACCTGCGTGGAGTTCAACCACAGCAAACTCCCTTGTTTGAATACGTACTTTACAGGAACCACCGAGAATGTAATTTCGAGCGGGTAGACGAAAGTCACATACCAGTTGCCTTTATTGTACCGTAGATTCTACGCCCTTGCTACCCGACACCCACCTAGGCAACCCTGTTTTTAGGCTTCCCCGCAGTCCCCTGTGCAGGAAAGTTTCTTCCCCGTCGGGAATCAGACGCTGGGTTCAGCCGCCTCGGTTCCCAAAACACTCCTGCTGTTCTTTGAGACGCCCTTTCCGCCTTCTGGTAACGACACAGAGTGTCACCCATGAGAATTAAAATTTGCCAGCATAGTCTCCTGTCTCTGCGCAGGCCAACCGGGAGGAGCAAGAACGTCCATGCGAACGACGATCGAGATTCGTGGTGCGAGAGAACATAATCTGAAGAACATCAGCCTGGAGATTCCCCGCGATAAGCTTGTCGTCGTAACCGGCGTAAGCGGTTCAGGGAAGTCTTCGCTGGCTTTCGATACCGTCTATGCCGAGGGACAACGCCGCTATATGGAATCGCTCTCGTCTTTTGAAAAGCGGTTTATCGAACAGGTGAGCCGCCCGGCGGTGGACTTCCTGAACGGTCTTTCACCGGTCATCTCCATCGAGCAGAAGACCATCGGGCGCAATCCTCGCTCGACCGTCGGCACTATGACCGACATCAGCAGTTATCTCAACCTGCTCTTCTCCACCATCGGCATTGCCCACTGCCCCTACTGCCGCCGTGAAATCCCTATCCGCTCGAAAACGCAGATCGTCGAGATGCTGGCAGGACTGCCAGCAGGCGTGGTCTTCGAACTGCGCGCTCCGGTCTTCCCGATCTACGGCGAAGACCTGGAGTTCCTGTTCGCGGAGCTTCGCAAGAAGGGCTACCGGCGCCTGGTCATCGACGGTGAGCCGGTGGACATCAGCGAGGAGCAGGAGCGGGACGCAACGACGGTGCAGGCGATGGAAGTGATTATCGACAAGTTCGTCGCGAAACCGGGGCTCGACCGGCAACTGGTCGTTGCCGTCGAAAACGCGCTGGCCGTCGGGGAGCAGTTTTTGCGGGTGCATTTCGTCAGCGTGCCAGAGGGCGTCGCACAGGAGAGACTGCTCGCTTCCTTCGGCTGCCCCGAACATGGACTGGCGCTGGGCGACATCCGGTCGGAACAGTTTATGTTCAACAACCCTACCTCTGCCTGCCGCACCTGCTCTGGCCTCGGAACCTATCTCCAGGTTCATCCTGCCCTGCTTCTGCCCGACACCTCCCGCAGCATCATTGGCGGGGCCTTCGTGCCCGACGCCTTTCGCTGGAATCCCGATACCTGGGACGGCGCGCTCCTATGGAGCCTGGCCCAGAAGTACGGCTTCGATCTCGACACGCCCTTTCGCGATCTCTCCCCGGAGGCCGTCCACCTGGTGCTTTACGGGACCAAAGGCGCGAATTTCACCCTGCTCCAGCCTGATGGCGCGAAGACACGGGGCAAATACCTCGGGCAGCAGATGAAATGGGACGGCATAGTCCCGCGTATCGACCGCCACTACCGGCGTTATCGGCAGCAACAGGTCTCTAATTCGCACATGGAATCCTATCTGGAGAAGGTGATGGTCGAGCATCGCTGCCCCGACTGCCAGGGAGCGCGGGTGCGTTCCCAGCGCCTGCTCGTGACCGTGGGCAGACACAATATTTTTGCCCTCGGCGAGCAGAACTTCTCCGAACTGAAGTGCATTCTGGATGCCCTGGAACCGGGAACGCGCAATCGGGAAGCGGGAGATCAGATTTTGCGAGAGATTATCGGGCGTCTGGAGCTTCTGCTCGGGATCGGCCTCGACTACCTCAACTTCAACCGCAAGGCTGGCACGCTTTCGGGAGGAGAGGCGCAGCGCATTCGGCTCTCTACGCAGATCGGCAGCGGCCTGATGGGCATGCTCTACGTCCTCGACGAGCCGAGCATCGGACTGCATCCCAAGGACAACCAGAAGATGATCGGCACACTACGCCGTCTGCGGGATCTCGGCAATACGGTGCTGGTGGTCGAACACGATGAGGAGACGATGCGCGCCGCCGACCATGTCATCGAGATGGGACCGGGCGCGGGCATCCACGGCGGCGAAGTCGTCGTGCAGGGGACGCTGGACACCTTGCTGGCGCATCCGACCTCGCTGACCGGGCAGTTCCTCAGCGGCAGACGCTCTCTGCCCACTCCGAAGCAGCGTCGCCCCGGCAACGGTAAGACGCTGACGGTGCGGGGCGCACGGGAGAACAACCTGAAAGATGTCACCGTCGATTTTCCGCTCGGCACCCTGACCTGCATCACAGGGGCCTCCGGTTCCGGCAAATCGACTCTCGTCAACGACATCCTGTTCAAACAGCTCAGTTCCCTGCTCTACGACAGCCGTATCCTGGCTGGAGAGCACGATGGCATCGCAGGCGTCGAACACATTAAAGACATCATCGACATCAATCAAGCGCCGATCGGCCGCACTCCGCGCTCCAACCCCGCCACCTATATCGGCTTCTACGACCATATTCGCAACCTCTTTGCGCTCGTGCCGGAATCCGTGGAGCGCGGCTACACTGCCTCTCGGTTCTCGTTCAATGTGAAGGGAGGCCGCTGTGAGGAGTGCGCAGGAGACGGGACGGTGACGACGCATCTGGGCTTTATGCCGGACGTGGAGGTGCAGTGCGAGGCTTGCAAAGGCGCACGCTACAATGCGGAGACGCTGGAGATCACCTACAAAGGCAAGAACATCGCCGAGGTCCTGACAATGTCGATCGAGGAGGGGGCGGAGTTTTTCCACGGTCAGCCCTCCATTGCCCGCAAGTTGGCTCTGCTGAACGAACTCGGGCTCGGCTATCTGACCATCGGCCAGTCCGCGACGACCCTCTCAGGCGGGGAGGCCCAGCGCATCAAGCTCGCCAACGAACTCAGTAAACTCAAGCGTGGCGGCAACATCCTCTACATTCTCGACGAGCCGACCACCGGCCTGCATCTCGCCGACATCGAGCGCCTGCTCGAATGCCTGAAGAGACTGGTAGACGCCGGTCACACAGCGCTCGTCATCGAGCACCATCTCGACGTCATCAAGTCGGCGGACCACGTCATCGACCTCGGCCCCGAAGGCGGCCACAACGGAGGCGAGATCCTGTTCTGCGGCACTCCCGAAGCGCTCGCCCAGGAGCCCCGATCCTACACTGGCCAGTTCCTCAAACACCATCTACAACAGGAGGCAAACCGAAAATGAACCCGACCATTGAACTCGATCTGCCTGCCGAAATCCAGTCCGCTCTCGACGCCAATGAAAAGGCGCGCACCCGCTTCGAAAGCCTGCCGCCCTCCCACCGAACCGAATACTTGAATCACATTAACGAAGCCAAAAAGCCCGAAACCCGCGTCCGTCGCATTGAAGCCATGCTCGCCCGTCTCTCTGAGTAAGTCCATTATGGCAGGCCACACGACGCTCCCGAACGAAATTGCACCCTACAAGCAAGGGGTCGAGCAAAAAAATCTAGGCGGCGTTTCTATTGTTTGATTAAGAGGGCGGAGAGGGTTTCGGCGTAGAGGCGATGACCAAAATCGTTGGGATGATTGACGCCGTTACCGGTGAAGTCCAGGTAAGTTTTGTTCTTCAGGATCTCCTCCCAGACCGAAGTGAGGTCAGCGACCGCGATG
>JAYUMV010000067.1:0-14287 GCA_043762265.1 Chthonomonadaceae bacterium
ATCGGGACAGGCACCGTCCTCCATCCCCATGTGGTCATCGAAGACAATACGGTTTTGGGGAGTGGGTGCCGCGTCTTCAGCGGGGCGATCATCGGAGGCCCCCCGCAGGACTTCAAGTACCAGGGTGAAGTTACCAGTGTCGTGGTCGGTGACAATACGACCCTGCGCGAATGCGCGACGATCCACCGGGCAACTGGCGAAGGTTGTGTCACCCGCATCGGCAGCGAAAACATGATCATGGCCTATGCGCATGTCGGGCACAACTGCGACATCGGTGATCATGTGACCCTCGCCTCCTATGTCGGAATCAGCGGGCATGTCACGCTGGAAGACCATGTCAACATCGGTGGCTTGACCGGAGTGCATCAGGGCTGCCGCATCGGCACCTTGTCCATGCTCGGCGGCTTCTCTAAAATCACGCAGAACATTCCGCCCTTCATGCTTGCGGACGGCAATCCCGCGAAAGTCTACGATATCAACAAGATCGGTCTGAGACGCGCCTCCATTGTGCCGAAGGTACGCAATGAACTGCGGCAGGCCTACAAACTGCTCTACCGCTCCAACCTGAACATGTCGCAGGCCTTGGAGACCATCGAGGAAGAGATCGACAAGAGTCCGGAACTGGAACTTCTCCTGAAATTCATCCGGAGTTCACGCAACGGCAAAGATTTCCGTGGCATCCAGTCCGTTGAATAACCTGCTATGAATATTGCGATCCTGTCCGGAGAGATTTCCGGCGACCTCATCGGAGGAGCGTTGGCGGAAGAGATACGGCGTCAGCAGCCCGATGTGACCCTCTGGGGCCTGGGCAGCGATGCCATGCGTCAGGCGGGCGTAGAACTGCTGCACGACAGCGGAGGCTGGGGAGTCATCAGCTTGGCGCAAGGTCTGGTCAAATATCCCTATCTGCGCTTCAACGTCTATCCGAGCATCATCAAAGCCTTAAAACAGCGTCGCCCGGATGTGCTGGTGCTCATCGATTTTGGGGCGTTCAATGTCAAGGTCGCGCGGTTCGCCAAGCGGGCTGGTATCCCCGTCTGCTACTATTTTCCGCCCGGCGCGTGGCGGCGCGAAGGTGATAAGGGCGCAGAGTTGGCACGGATTACCGATGTGCTGGCCGTGCCGTTCCCATGGTCGGCGGAGCGGTTTCAGCGCCTGGGAGCCAACGCCGTCAATGTCGGGCATCCCCTCGTCGAACGCGCCAAACCCAGCATGACGCGAGCGGAGTTCGCAGCGGAGTTCGACATGGACCCTGCGCGCCCGATCGTTGGCCTGCTGCCCGGAAGCCGACTGCACGAAATCGAGCATATTCTGCCCGCCTTGCTCGATGCCGCCCGCCTGATTCACAACGAGGTACGCGACGCGCAGTTTGTGATCGGAGTCGCGCCGAACCTCTCTCCCGAGATCATCGCACAGTATCTGAGCGGCCAGCCGGAACTATTGGCCCGGTTGAGCGAGTACTGGTATGAGTTCGCCCTCGAAACTGGCACACAAGTTCGCAAGCAGGTTTCGCGGACGGCCAATGCCCTCGCTCCGCAGGTCCAGCGCAAACTCGTGACTGTCGAGGGACTGGTCGTTCCTGAACAGACATTGACCGACGAAATGGAAAAGCGGGATCGCATCGACCGCCAGCGCGAGAAACCGCTGCTTCCGCCAACCGTGCTGGCCAAAGGACTCACCTACGACGTCATGGCCCATAGCGATGTGCTCATCACCTGTTCGGGAACGGCGACACTCGAAGCCACGATTTTCGCGACCCCGATGGTCATTCTATATCGTCTGTCCAAATTGATGGAGTTCGAAGCCCGTCTGTTCGGGCTCGATAAGAAAATCAAGTTCATCGGACTGCCCAACATTCTCGCCGACCGTCCGATTATGCCCGAACTGCTTCAGCATGGCGCGACACCGGAGGCCCTCGCCGCCGCCGCGCTGCGCCTGCTGAACGATGTGACCGCACGTTCGACGGCAAAACGTGAACTCGAAGCTGTCCGCGCGATGCTCGGCGGCCCGGGAGCCAGCGAGCGCACCGCCCAACTGGTTCTGGAATTAGCGAAAAAGAAATGAACAAACCTCCCCTGGATACCCAGCGCCGCCTGCTCGCCTATCTCAAACCCCATAGGCGCATCCTTATTATGGGCTTGCTCTGTGCGGCGGCAACCTCCGGGATCACAGCCAGTATCGCCAAATTCATCCAGGAAACCATCAATTCGATGGTCAATGGCGAAACCGGACACCTGAATTTCATGTGCGCGGCCGTCCTATTGGTATTCCTTGTTAAGGGATTCTTCTCTTTCGGTCAGAGTTACTATCTCTCCCTGACCGCAAACCGTCTTGCTACGCACCTGCGTGACGACATCTATACGCATCTGCACACGCTCTCGCTTTCCTTCTTCAATCGCCGCCGCACCGGGGCAATCATGTCGATCCTGACGAACGACGTGCCGGTTCTGCAGAACGCCGCGATGAGTCTGCGCGATACGGTCTCCGCCCCCATTACGATCGTGGTCAGCCTGAGCTATCTGCTCTATGTGAACACAAAATTGACGCTCCTCTCCTTGATCTTTATTCCCTGCATGGCCGCTGTCATCTCTCGCATAAGCCGCAAGATGCGCAGGATCTCCGGGGAGGTGCAGGACAAGCTCTCCGATGTCACGACGATCCTGGAGGAGACCGTTGCTGGCGTGCGTATCATCAAGTCATTTGCGGCGGAAAACCACGAGGTCTCGCGCTTCTCGGCAGAAAACCACCGTACACTCCATACCATGATGCGCGGCGTGCGCAAGACGGCGAAGTTGCGGCCCATCGTGGATTTCATTGGAGCCTTCGGCATCGCGCTGATACTCTATGTCGGCGGCAATGATGTCGCCTATACCACCCGGGTCCAGCTTCAGGAGCAGCAGCAGTGGATCACCGAGCATCCTGGCCAACGAGTGAAAGCGTCCGAGAAGTTTCCCGGGCCGCTTCATGGCAGTATGAATCAGGGCCAATTGATTATGTTCGTCTTTCTGCTCAACTCGGTAGCGCAGGCTGCGAGTGGGGTCGGCGCGATCGCCACTACGCGGGCACAGGCTCTTGCCGCAGCGCAGCGCATTTTCGAGGATGTTCTGGATGTCGAGGCGGAGATTCAGGATAAACCGGATGCCGTGCCTCAGCCGCATATCGTCGGGAATATCGTTTTCGAAAACGTCTCGTTCCGCTACGCACCCGATAGTCCGGATGTGCTGCGCAACGTCTCGTTCGAGGTCAAGCCCGGTGAGGTGGTGGCGCTGGTAGGTCGCAGCGGCGCTGGCAAAAGCACGCTTGTAGACCTGATCCCGCGCTTCTACGATCCCACAGAGGGCAGGATTCTGATCGATGGACACGATATTCGGGACGTGGTCACCGCCTCGCTGCGCCGCCAAATCGGTATTGTGCCGCAGGAGACCTGGCTATTCGCCGGGAAACTAAGAGACAATATTGCCTACGGCAACCGTGACGCCTCGGACGAAGAGATACAGAGCGCCGCGTATGCCGCCAACGCCTACTTCATCGAAGGTATGGAGCATAAGTTCGACACGATCGTCGGGGAGCGCGGTATCCGCCTCTCCGGCGGCGAACGGCAGCGCATCTCGATCGCCCGCGCTATTTTGATGAACCCGCGCCTGTTGATCCTGGACGAGGCGACCTCTTCCCTGGACGCCTCGTCCGAGGCGCTCGTGCAGGAGGCGCTGGATCAACTGATGCGAGGGCGTACGACGCTTGTCATCGCGCATCGCCTCTCGACGATTATCAATGCGGACCGCATCCTGGCCATGCGAGACGGCGAGGTGATCGAAGCGGGCACCCATCGTGAACTCGTCGCCGCTGGCGGCTACTATGCGCAGCTCTACGAGACCCAACTGCGCGGCTTCGATTGATAGAGGGTTCATGTCCACTTCGCCCGCGTCCTCTGTTGCCACCGTCGAATCCGATTCGTCTTCCCCTGCCCACCCGCCGCGTGTCACCCGCCGTGCACGCTGGCTTGCCGGGGCCATCTACTGCATCGCCCGCCTGTCTCTGGTCACCTGGCGCATTCAGTTCGAGAACCGCGAACGCCTCCAGCCATCGCGCGGCACGATCTTTGTCACCTGGCATGGCCGCACCCTCATCCCTGCGCTCACCATGCGGAATCGCGGGTGGTGGGCCTTGATTTCGCTCTCGCGCGATGGAGAGATCCAGAACAGTTTTTTTCAAAGGCTCGGCTTCCAGACCGCGCGCGGCTCGACCGGACGGGGCGGCATTCGCGGCGCCTTGACGATGGCACGGCGCGTGAAGGAGGGCGGCGTGCTGGTGATGACGCCCGACGGCCCCCGGGGTCCCACCCATAAGGTACAATTAGGCGTTATTCTAATCGCAGAAAAGTCCGGCGCGCCCATTGTTCCAGTCGGAATCAGCGCAAAGAGCTGTTGGGTGATGAAGAGTTGGGACTCGTATATGCTGCCGAAGCCGTTTACGCAGGCCTACTTTCTCGTCGGGGAGCCGATCGTGATCCCGCCCAACCTGAACGAGCAGGAGCGCTTGCGCTATGCCGCGCTGGTGGAAGTGGCCATCAATCGGCTCGAGTGCGAAGCGGAACGCCGCGCCGGACATGCCGACTATCCGCAAGACTGGCCGACGGAGTTGACAGAAGTTCATTCCGTGGAAGAAACGCTGAAGAAGGAGCTTTGACATCGTCCACTATGCGCTCTACAATCTGGGGGCTTTGACTCTGGGGTCGCCGTTCATCGCGGTCTACCTGGCGCAGCGCTACGTCTCCGGAAAGTCGCGGCCGGGCTGGCGGGAACGGTGGGGCCATCTTCCTGAAGCGCTGCACAGTCGTTCCGACAGCAGACGGCGGCTCTGGGTACATGCGGTTTCGGCGGGCGAAGTCGTGGCGGCCGTGCCCATTCTGCGTGAACTTCGAGAGAGACTGCCGAACGATGAGATTCTGCTTTCCACCATCACTCCTGCAGGGCACGAGATGGCGGAGCAGCAGGCGTTGAAGTACGTCGATGGACTCTTCTACTTTCCTTTTGATCTGCCGTGGGTGGCGCGGCGTGTGGTTCGGCTCATCCGGCCTGCCGTTTTCGTCAGCCTGGAGAGCGAGATGTGGCCCAATCTGCTGCACGAACTGAAGCGGCAAGGCGCAATGACCGCGTTGGTCAACGGACGCATTTCAGAGAAAAATTTCCAGCGGGTACAGGGCCGCATCGGCGGCTGGCTCTATCGGTGGATGCTGTCGAATATGGACTGCCTGTTGATGCAGTCTAAGAAGGATGCGGAACGCATCGGTGCGCTCGGCGCGGGACAGGATATTGCTGTCCTCGGCAACTCTAAATTCGACCAGGAGATCGCACGCCTGAATCCGGAGCAGTCGAAAGCTCTGCGCCAGGAGTTAAAATTCCCGGACTCTGCGCCTATATTCGTTGCTGGCAGCACCCGCAGTTCCGAAGAAGAGGCCCAGGTTCTGAGCGCATATAGAACGATGCGAGAGCAGATTCCCGAACTCTGTCTGTTGATCGCCCCGCGCCAGACCGAGCGTGCAGGCGAACTTTCGGAGGCGATGCAGGCCGCAGGACTGAACCCGATTCGCCGCACGCAGATCGCGGCAGCGACGGCGCCGGTGACCCATCTGGTTCTCGACACCATTGGAGAGTTGGCGAAAGTGTATGCGGTCGCTGCCGTCACCTTTGTCGGCAACAGTTTCGCACCGGTCAACAAGGGCGGAGGTCAGAACCTGTTGCAGCCGCTGGCACACGGGAAGCCCGTGCTGTTCGGCCCACTTACAGCCACGATTCGTTCGGAGGTGGCTCTGGCGACGGAGGCAGGAGTCGGATTTGAAGTCGCCGACGGTGCGGCTCTGGCACAACAGGGACTTCGACTCCTGCAAGACCCCGATCTCTGCTGCGATATCGAACGCAAGGCGATTGCGCTGATCTCCGCCAATCGCGGTGTCTCGGGGCGCTATGCGGATGCCGTGGTGGAGATGGCGGATCGGGCCAGCGAACGGCAAGGGAGCGGGCGATGAGACGCCTGCCGCAGGCATAGGGCTGTGGAAGACGCCTCCTCTCCTGAGTTACAGGACCGACATTCCGGCATTGAGAGTTATCTGCTTGCGGTCGCCCGTGATCGCCCTGGCCTCGTGCCGATGCTGCTGCGCGGCCTCCTCTCCGCCCTGGCGCCGGTCTACTGTCTCGGCCTGGAACTCTTTCTGCTTCCCTACTCTCTGGGTATCCGCAAGCGCCACCGTCTCCCCTGCCCCGTTCTCTGCATCGGCAATCTTACGACGGGCGGCACCGGCAAAACTCCGATGACCCAGACCGTGTGCCGTCTGCTGCACGCGGCAGGCAAGCGGGTGGTCGTATTGAGTCGAGGCTACGGCGGCGCGAACGAATACGGCTGCGCGGTCGTGTCGGATGGCGAGCGCCTGCTGTTGACGGCGCGGGAATCCGGTGACGAAGCCTATCTTCTGGCCGCAACCCTGCCCGGCATTCCGGTGATCGTCGGCAAGGATCGCCGTGTCACTGGCATGCTGGCCTGGAAACGTTTTCAACCCGATGTGATCGTTCTGGATGACGGTATGCAGTTCTGGCAGCTCCATCGGGACCTCGACATCGTGCTGCTGAACGCCTGCGAACCCTTTGACAACGGCTGGACCTTCCCACGCGGCCTCCTACGCGAACCGCCCTCCCACCTGCGCCGCGCCGGAATCGTTGTGCTGACCAACGCCCAGCGCGCCGGAACCGAGCAGGTCGCCACGGTGCAAAAACGGGTGGCGAAACTGGCTCCCGGCACTCCCGTTTTCACCGCAGACCTCGCCCCTACTGGTTTACGCGCTCTGGCGGGTAAAATAGATTATCCTCTTGCGTGGTTACAAGGGCAAAAGGTTGCAGCCTTGTCTGCCCTCGGCAATCCAGCCGCTTTCGAAGCGATGTTAAAGACGCTCGGAGCAAACTTGCTCACCCGATTCCGCTTTCGAGATCACCAGCAAATTACCGACGTCGAACTGGTGAGGGTCTGCCGGGAAGCGCAAAATGCTGGCGTGGGAGCAGTCATCACTACCGAAAAGGACGCAGTCAAGCTTAGTCCCGAACATGCAACCCTGCCGATATTGGCTCTTCAGGTCATGATGAAAATTGAAGGCGAAACAGGCTTCTGGAACGTAATAGAGAGTGTCCTGAAATCGCATCAGGGTGGAAAGTAACTGTTTTTATGGCATTTCAAACCATGCTCGCTCCCGAACATAATGGAACGCCGCTACGAAAGCGGATGGAACGTTCGGCGGGCCGCGTGCTGATCCGACTGGTCGTCGGCCCGATCCGTTCCGTTCCGCTGCCGGTGGCACGGACATTTGGCGTAGGATTGGCCTGGATCGCCTTTCGGATCCTGGGGCGATACCGGCGAGTCGCGCGCAAGAACCTGGCGCTGATCTACCCGGAGAAACCGGAAGCCGAACGAGAACAGATGGCACGAGCGGTTTTTCGACACTTTGGCCGGATGGCGGGCGAGTTCCTCAAACTGCCGCGCCTCGCTTCGGCGGACATCGAGCGGATGGTGACGGTAGAGGGCGAGGAGAATCTGAAGCAGGCGATGGCGATGGGCAAAGGCGTGCTGCTCATCACCGGCCATTTCGGCAACTGGGAGTTTATGGCCCGCTGGCTCTCGTCGCACGGCTATCCGATCAATGTCGTGGCCCGCGACGCCCGCGATCCGGTGGCCACGAAGCTTCTCACCGATACGCGCGAAGGGAACGGGGCGCAAGTGCTCTATCGCGGGAACTCGGCCCGAGCCGTGCTGCAATGCCTGAAGAAAAATGAGATCGTGGCGCTATTGCCGGATCAGAATGCCGCCGACATCTATGTGCCTTTTATGGGCAAACGCACCGGCACCGTCGATGGCCCCGCCATCATTCATTTGAAGATGGACGCTCCCTTGCTTTTCAGCTGGTGTATCCGTCTGCCGGACAATCGCTTTCAGATCACTTTCGAGCCGCCTGTCATGCCCGTCTCCACGGGAGATAAGACCGCCGATGTCGCGCGGACGATGACCCTGATCAACGCGCGTTTGGAGACCCAGATTCGCCGCAATCCGACGCAATGGCTCTGGCTGCACGACCGCTGGAAAGCCTCGCCCGATGTCTTTACGAGCAATGAGCCCTCTGTCGACAATCGGCCTACCGCCCCCGGCGAGTCGCGGCGCGGGCAGAGCGTACCGCCGGAAGAGACGGAGGTTCGGCCCTGATGGCGCTGCAACCGCCCGACATGAACTCCGTGCAGAGAGTGCTGATCATCAAGATGAGCGCACTGGGCGATATTCTTCATGCGCTCCCGGTCGCGGCCGCGCTGGGAGAGGCTTATCCGCATCTGGAGATCTCCTGGTTTGTAGAGGCGCATCTCGCTCCGCTGCTGACAGGCAATCCCTATCTCACCGAGGTTATCACGCTGCCGAAATACCGTGGCCGTGATCTGCGCTCGATGCACTGTCTGCGGGATGTAGGCCGCCACCTGAAGGCCGTCCGACACCGTCGTTTCGATCTCACGCTCGATCTGCAGGGCTTGACCAAGAGTGCGACCGTTGCCTACGCCTCGGGTGCGAAACTGCGATTTGGCTATCACTGGCTGCGCGAGTTCGCCCGGATGGTGGAGAAGCCGATTCCGCATCGCCCTGAAAGCCTGCATATCGTCGATCAGTATCTCGATGTGGCCCGGTTTCTGGGCGCTGCGGTCGAGAAGCCGAACTTTCCCTTTCATATCCCGGAAGCGGATCGGAACACGGTCGAGGCGATGCTGTGCGCCGAGGGGATCGACCCCAACCTGCCGTTCGTAACATTGAACCCGGCCTCTGCAAAGGCGATCAAACAGTGGGGAACCGACCGCTATGCGGCTCTTAGCGATAGGCTCTACGATCAATATGGCGTTCCTTCTGTGCTCTTGACTGCCGATATGGCCGTCGCCGCCGAGGTCACTGCGGCTGCGAAGCGTGCCCCGATCAGTCTTGCGGGACGCACCAATCTGAAGCAGTTGGCGTGTGCGGTACAGCGCAGCACGGTCCATGTGTGCGGAGACACCGGGTCCGGACATCTCGCAGCGGCGCTCGGACGTCCGGTCGTCTCGCTCATCGGTCCGACCGATCCGGAGCGCGTCTGCCCCTACGGGCAGCGCTCGAATACGCTGAGTCGGCGGGAGTGCTGCGGAACCACTTGCGACTGGCATCACTGCGAATTCGCCCATCCGCGCTGCCTGGACGCGATCTCCGTTGCCGAAGTCGCCGACAAAGTCGGCGGGCTGCTGCCTCCTGCGCCAGCACAAGGATAAGAGAAGATGCCCGAACCCACTGAGATAGTCTATGCCATCGAGGAGAAGCCGGAAGCCGCCGAAGTCGCCGAACTGTATCGGCGTGCAGGTCTGATTCGCCCTGTAGACGATCTGGAACGGATGGGTCGGATGATCGCCCATGCGAACCTGATCGTCTGTGCTCGGGACGGAGAACGCCTGGTTGGGCTCGCCCGGTCGCTGACGGATTTCAGCCACTGTTGTTACCTCGCTGATCTGGCGGTGGATGCGGAGTATCAGCGTCAGGGGATCGGCAAGAAGTTGATCGAGCGCGTACAAGAAGCGATCGGAGAAGAATCGATGCTGTTGTTGCTGGCGGCTCCAAAAGCGATGCCCTACTATCCGCATGTGGGATTTCGAGCGGTAGAAAACGGCTGGATCATTCCGCGCAAGCGCTGAAAGCGGGCGTCACCTGAATCCGCAGAGTCGGCATCAGGGTCGGGCAGTATCGGCTGGCGCCTACCAACACGGCAGGAAATTGCCAACGATTTGCAGAAATATTCGAACGGTCCTCTTGGATGAGTACAGACGCGAAATTCGTGGGATGGAGTGATGGATGGAGCTGATTCAGGTTGATCTGAACAAAAAGGGCGCTGAGTATTCTAGTTGGTTATGCCAGCAACTCGAACAGGGCAATATTCTGTTGCTCCCCACGACTCCTTTCCTACCCAGTGAAGAGGAGTGTACTTTCCTGCGCAACCAGAAGCAGACCGATCAGAGTTCTCATAAAAATATCGCCTATAAGCCCCACCTGCACAAAGTGACCGGCGCCGACACGTCGGACGCCGGAAACGCAGAGCAGATGCGCTCTATCCTGTCGCACTATTCCGAAGGTGCCCTTGCCTGCCTGAGCGAGCTATTTCCGGCCTACGCACGTCTGTGGAAGGTGGATTACGCGAGCTTTCGGCCGGTGGAAGAGCAGGGCCGCAAACTGGCAGTGCGGCATCGGAACGACCTGATGCACCTGGATGCCTTCCCCACCCGTCCGACGCACGGCGGACGCATTCTCCGCGCGTTCACGAACATCCATCCAACCCGAGAGCGCGTCTGGGGAACCGCCGATCCGTTCGAGGATCTGGCCCGCCAGTACGCCATCGAAGCGGGGTTGAACCGTGTCGCTAGTCCGCTGGCAACCCTGTGGAGGCAGGCTTCGCTGGCAGGTCGTCTGGTCGGGCTACGCGTTCCCAATCGATCCGCTTATGACGACTTCATGCTGCGTTTTCACCACTTTCTGAAAACCAATGAGGAGTTTCAGCGCACGGGCCAGCGGCAGACCGCCGCATTTCCTCCCAGTTCGACTTGGATCTCCTTTACCGACCTGATCGCGCATAAAGCGCTCTCCGGACAGTATGCGATGGAGCAGACCTGCATCGTGCCCTACCAGGCGATGCTCTTGCCCGAACTGGCACCTGTCTCCGTGCTGGAACGGATCGCAGGGCGTCCTCTGGTCTCACCAGATGCCCTGAAAGCCCCTGTCCCAGACGAGACAGGACGAGTCCCTGCCTGATCTGATGCCGAAACCTGACCTGGATCTGAATCAAGTCGAACGCCTGCTGATCATCCGCCTGAGTTCCATCGGTGATGTGACGCACGCACTGCCGCTCTCGGCGGCGCTGCACGAGGCGTTTCCGAACCTGGAGATCACCTGGATCGTCGAGGAGATGTCGGCGGAGATCGTGAACGGGAACCCGACCTTGCACGAAGTCATCGTCGTTCCCCGATCACGCTGGAAGCAGGGTCGATGGCGCTCTCCGCAGGTATGGCGCGAGTATTTCGCCTTTATGAAGGCGCTGCGCGACCGGCGCTTCGATGTCACGCTCGACCTGCAAGGCTACGCGAAGAGCGCGTTTATGGCGCTGGCGACCGGCGCAAAACATCGTTATGGATGGTGGAGGCTACGGGACGGAGCCAACCTGGTTTCGCGCTCACTCCCGCGCCGCCCGCAAAGCTTGCACCGTGTGGACTGGTTTCTGGACGTAGGCCGCGCACTTGGAGCCGATCCAAAACAAGTCACTTTTCCGCTGCATGTCCCGGAGGAGGCGCGCCGTAAGGTACACGAGATGCTCCTTGCCGGTGGGATCGATCCGACACAGCCTTATGCCGTGGTCAATCCGGCAGTCGGCGACCAGACACGGCGCTGGGGAGCGCAAAAGTACGCACAACTGGTGCTGGGATTGGCATTTTGGTCCAATTTGCCCTCCGTGCTGATCGGTTCCGGCAAAGATACAGAGATTTGTGAAGAGGTTCGCACGCTCGCTCTGGAAGAGATGCCGATCGGCGATAAGGATAGTGCACGCACAGAGGACGGAACGCTGCCTCGTGATTGGAGGAGCAGGGTTTCGCTAGCTTACATGCTTCCGATATGGCCAGAAACCGTCCCGAAGCCTCTCAACCTGGCCGGACAGACGAGTCTGAAAGAGCTGGCAGCCGTTCTGGAAGGCTGCGCTGTGCATGTTTGTGGGGATACGGGGTCTGCGCATATTGCGGCGGCGCTGGAACGCCCTGTTGTCGCCGTCTACGGACCGACGGATCCTGCGATGGCTGGGCCTTGGGGGCAGAGTGACCATGTGATCTCGCACCGCAGCCAGTGCAATGCAACCTGTAACGTAAAGCAGTGTTTCTATACCCGAGGAGGCAAAGGTTTCCAGGGGGAGGACATTGCCCGGTGTCTGGCGCACATCACTTCAGGGGATGTGCTGCAAAAAGTGGAAAGTCTACTCCATGAGTGATCGAAACAATCGTGCGGATACTCCCGGAACCGAGGTTGTCTACACCTCTCGTTCGCGGGCTGCCGAAGTCGCAAATACGCCGATGGCGGAGCGGGCGCGGCAGGCCTTGACCGGGGCGAAACGCATTGTGATCTTGACCAAGTTTCGTTTTATGGGCGATACCATCGTCGCGACTCCCTTCTTCGCGCAACTTCGCCGCCACTACCCCAATGCCGATATCACGTTGCTCGCCGCGCCTTCCGTCGTCACGGCGCTTGCCAACAGCCCTCATCTCGACCATATTCTGCCGGTAGATGTGCGTGGCCGCAGCCGCTGGCAACATGGTAAAGAGTTGCATGCGATGCTGAAGGCGGGCGACTATCAGGCGGGATTTTTGCTCAACCGCTCGCTGCACTGTGCCGTCACCTGCTGGGCCGCGCATCTGCCGGTACGGATCGGCTATATCAACGAGTATCGACGGCCTTTTCTCACGGTACCTATTCCCTATTTCTTCGACCGCAATGAAGTGGACTGCCATCTCGACATGCTGCGCGCACTCGGCCTGCCCGCTCGTGATGCCCTCCCGGATCTCTGGATAACGGAAGCAGAGAAAGCGCACGCTCAACAGATTCTCCGCGACCATGGCTGGGACGGCAAGTCTCCGTTGATTGGGGTTCAGCCGGGCGCCAACGATGCTCCGATCCGCGAATGGGGCGCCGAACGGTTTGCCCGTGTCGCCGAAATCCTTGCGGCTGAGAACGGCGGTCAAATCGTCCTGATGGGCGGGGCAGAAGAGCGCGAAACCGCCGGACGCGCGGCCCGCGCCTTGAAGACGCCTCCCATCGATCTTATCGGCAAGCTACCCCTCCGAGAAGCGCTGTCCACTATCGGACAATGCAGTCTCTGGTTAAGCAACGATTCGGGACTGCTCCATGCGGCGGTCGCACAGCGCGTGGCAAGCGTCGGAATGTTCGGGCCTAACAAGGTCGTGCGCTGGGGATACGATGCGCCGCGCCACCGTTCGCTCGTGGTCTTTCCAGACTCCCCTGCGAGCGATGACGCCGCAGTCCGTCGCTGCCTCGACGCCATCTCTGAGGAGAGCGTTTTGGAGACGGCACGGGCCGTCCTGAATCAGCCCCGCGAAGAGCGGACAACGGAAGAGCTCTTGAGTCTGCCCGAAGCGGTGGCGACCCGTGCGCCCTACTACGCCGCTCGTCTCACCGCCGCCCAACTGGTACCGGCACGCAGGCGCTGATAAGAGAGGCCTCGCAACGGTTTGCAGGGAAGGAGGAAAAACACAATGGCAACGGTGTCCATTAACGAGATGACGATCGGTGCGAGTAAGGGGCCGTTGACGCTCATAGCCGGGCCGTGCGTCATGGAGAGCCTGGATCTCTGTCGGCAGGTTGCGGCGGAGGTGCAGCGCATCACACGCGAACTGGGGATACAATATATCTTCAAGGCGAGTTTCGACAAGGCCAACCGCACCTCCGGCAGCGCGTTTCGCGGAGCGGGTCTGGAGAAGGGCCTGGAGGCCCTTGCGCAGATCAAGCAGGAGTTCGGTGTGCCGGTGCTGACGGATGTCCATGAATCCTGGCAGTGCAAACCGGTCGCGGAGGTATGCGACGTGTTGCAGATCCCTGCATTTCTCTGCCGGCAGACCGACCTGATTCTGGCAGCGGCAGAGACGGGCCGGGTCATCAACGTGAAGAAGGGGCAGTTTCTCGCCCCGTGGGATATGAAGAACATCGTCAGTAAGGTCGAAGCGACCGGCAATCACGGTCTGCTGTTAACGGAACGCGGCGTCTCTTTCGGCTACAATACACTGGTGGTGGACATGACCAGTCTGCCGCAGTTAAAAGCGCTCGGCTATCCCGTCGTCTTTGACGGCACCCACAGCGTTCAACGCCCTGGAGCAGGCGCAGGTGGGACGACGTCGGGGGGCATGCGCGAATTTATTCCGCATCTCACCCGCGCGGCCGTAGCCGTCGGCGTGGACGCTCTGTTTCTGGAAGTACACCCGGAGCCAGAAAAGGGGCTTTCCGACGCTGCAACGATGCTGCCGTTGGCCGATCTTCCGGCGCTTTTACGTCAAGTAATCGCCATTGATGCGATTGTGCGTGCCTGATGCAGATTCTGGCATGAATTGTGCGTTATAAAGGTTGTTCGGCATAAACAAGCGTCCGATGCCGAATCGTACCGCCAACTTCCGGGAGAAGAAACACCACTATGAAAACCGCCTTGATTACC
>JAYUMV010000068.1:0-6024 GCA_043762265.1 Chthonomonadaceae bacterium
GCGCTCAGGTTCAGCAGCATGATCACGAAGAGAAACAGCACCATGATGGCGCCTGCGTAGACCATGACCTGCACCGCCGCCAGGAACTGCGCGGAGAGCGTGATATAGAGGACCGCGATCGTCAGAAACGTCACGACCAGGAAGAGCGCGCTGCGCACCGGATTGCGTGCCAGGACGACCATCAGTCCTGACCCGATTGCGAGCACAGCCAGTATCCAGAAGAGGATGTAAGACGCTATCTGCATAGAGCGGTTAATTCCTTCCCAGCGTCTGGACCTGCGGGACCGCGTCCGGGTTGAGTTGGCGCGGGCCATCGTTCGGTTCGCGCAACAGGTTCAGACCCGCCAGCAGAAACAGCCAGATCAGCCCCAGCGGCAGCATTCGTTTCCAGCCAAGGTTCATCAGCGCGTCGTAGCGCAGTCGGGGCACAGTGCCGCGCAGCCATATGTAGGCGAAGATCCCGGCAAATATCTTCAAGATGAACCAGAGCGCCCCCGGCACCACGTTGAGCGGCCAGATATTCAGGGGCGGTAGGGGACCACCCCAGAAGACCGCCGCGTTCAGTCCGCAGACCGTCAGCATACTGATATATTCGCTCATAAAGAACATGGCGAACTTCATCGAGGTGTACTCGGTATGGAACCCGGCGACCAACTCCGATTCGGCTTCCGGCAGGTCGAACGGGGCGCGGTTCGTCTCCGCGATCATCGCGATCGTATAGAGTACGAACGGCACTCCCAGACTGCCCAGCCAGTACCAGGAGAAGATACTTCCCTTGAGAAAGTCGGGCAGCGCTTCGATTCCGAAAGGCTTGATATCCTGTGCCATCACGATGTCGGAAAGCTTCAGCGAGCCTGCAAGCAGCACCACGCACATCAGCGCCAAGCCCATCGAGAGTTCGTAACTGATGAGCTGCGCCGAGGCGCGGAGCCCACCGAGTAGCGAGTACTTGTTGTTGGACGACCAGCCCGCCAGAACCACGCCATAGACCTGTAGCGACGATAGAGCGAGAATGTAGAGCAGGCCGATATTGACATCTCCGACGGTAAAGGGCACCGAGAAGAGATGGCCTGCCGCATCGTGGAACCAGACGAACTGCGCCGGAAGCACCGCACTGCTTGCCAGCGCCGTTATGGTCGCCAGCATGGGAGCGAGGTAGTAGATCCGGACATCGACGCTCTTGGGACGGATCTCCTCTTTAAAGAAGAGCTTGATACTGTCGGCGATCGTTTGCAGGAGACCACGTGGCCCTACGCGGTTCGGGCCGGTACGGTCCTGGATCAGGGCGATGACGACGCGCTCCGACCAGACCAGGAATGGCACCAGACCGAGCGCAAAGCCAAGGAAGCAGGCTATGGCGAGATAAGGAATCAGCATCGGCAGGGAGATGCCGTGCCACTCGCTCGGAAAAGAGAAACTGTATTGGGTCAACTCGTCGAACATAGCGGTTCCTGTCAGACGCTCAGAGTTTCGCGCTTGGGCGCGGTATAGGTCACAGGGACTAACTTTGCGGCGGGCGGTTCCGACGCCGGATAGTTCCAGCGGACGCCAGCTTCGCCCAGACTTTTGGGAGTGATGTCCGCATAGACCGGCACCTTCGTTCCGATGTCGCGCAGAATGTCGCGGGCGGAGAAGTAGCTGGCGTCGCCTCCCAGTTGCGCGGCGACTTCGGTAAAGATCAGCCAGTCCGGTTTGATGTCGGGCGCGAGATCGAAGGCGCGATAGATCCGTTGGACACGCCGTTCACAGTTCGTGTAGGTCCCATCTTTTTCGGCCACGCTGGCAATGGGGAGCACGAGGTCGGCCAGTTGCGCGGTGTCGGTCATTGAGAGGGCGTTGACGACGACGAAGGGACAGTTTTCAATGGCGCGCCGCGCCAGATCAGAATCATGATACTCGTTGACGACATCGGCCCCGACGATCCAGAGCGTTTGCAGCGTGCGCTGTGCCGCTGCCTCCAGTATCGCATGGGTTGTCATGCCGGTTTCACCGGTCGAAACATAGCCGGGGCCGACATCGGGCAGAATGCCCATGTCCGCTGCGCCCTGGGAGTTCACTTCCGTTCCCGGAATATTGAGGTTGCCGCTATTTCCGGTCAGTGTGACCAGATTGCCCAGCGCCGCCACGATGTCCGGATAGGAGGGGTGCTCCGTCACCGTATTCCCGACGACGAAGGTGGTCGGGCTGTGCTGCAACAGGCGCGCGGCGACCGTGATCTCGCTGGCCGCGACGCCGGTCTCCTGCTCGGTACGCTCCGGAGTCCAGTCCGCGAGACTGGCTTTGAGCGCGGTCAGATCCAGAGACGGGTTTTCCGGCAGCAGGTTCTCGGTCATCAGGACGTTGAGGAGGCCGTGCAGCAGGGCGATCTCTGTACCGGGTTTGTAGATCAGCTTGGCGGCGGCGAAATCGGTCAGATTGGTGGTGTCTGAGGTCGAATGATCGTTGGCATAGATAATCGTCGCGCCTTTGAAGCGCCAGGCTTTGCGGATGCGCAGGAACAGGATCGGCTGCTCGTCCTGCAAGTCGCCGCCGAGCACGAAGATGGTCTTCATGTTTTCCAGGTCGGCGATGGCATTGCCCATTCCATGATAGCCAAATCGCGCGTGCAGGAGGCCATTCGTCGGCCCCTGATAGCGGCCCATACGATGGTCGATGTTCGAACTCTTCAGAACGTTTCGGAACAGCTTCTGAAAGGCGAAGTTGTCCTCGTTCGTCGCTTTCGCGCCGCCGATACCGGCAACGCTCGCGCCCGACGTCTTGAGCCGACCGACGAGAATGCGATAGGCTTCGGTCCAGTCCACCGCCACCCAGGCGCCATCCCGTTTATGCATGGGGGTCTGGAGGCGATCCGGAGAGGAGATGTAGCCGTGACCGAATTTGCCCTTGTCGCAGGTCCACTCTTCGTTGACGGCTTCATTCAGGCGCGCATTGACGCGCTGCAACTGGTTGACGCGGTAGTCGAGTTTGATATTGCAGCCGTTAGAGCACTGCGAACAGACCGAGCGCTGCGTGAGCAGGTCCCACGGTCGGGCTTTGAAGCGATAAGATCGAGAGAGAAGGGCGCCCACCGGACAGAGTTCGATGACGTTACCGCTGAACTTGCTGACGAAGTTCGTCTGCGCGAAGGTGCCGACCTCCATGTCTGCGCCGCGTTTCAGGAACCCGAGCTGTGAGTCGCCGCTGATGTCTTCTGTAAAGCGGGTGCAGCGGGCACAGTGGATGCAGCGTTCCCGGTCGAAGACGACGAACTCCGAAAGCGGATAGGCTTTGGGAAAGTGGCGTTTCTCCTCGATATAGCGGCTGGTGGGCGGGCCATAGAAGAGGGTGTTGTTCTGAAGCGGACACTCGCCGCCTCGGTCGCAGACCGGGCAGTCGAGCGGGTGATTGATGAGCAGCAGTTCCAGCACGCCTTTGCGATCTTTGACGAGCGCGGGCGTCTCGGTCTCGATGACCATGCCTTCGGCGGCGGGCATCGTGCAGGCGGCCTGGGGCTTGGGCATCTTGCGGACGCTGCCATCCGGCCCGGTCATGCCGATCTCTACCAGGCACATGCGGCAGTTGGCCGCATCGCCTTTCGAGAGGCGCGGGTGATAGCAGAAGAACGGGATCTCCACGCCGACACGCTTGGCCGCCTCGATGACGCTTTCGCCGCTCGGCACCTCGACCTGGATCCCGTTGATCTTCACTTTCACGCGCTTTTCGGTAAGCGGGTTCAGCGACTGTTCAGTTTGTGTCAGTCTGTTATCAGACATAGTATCGTCAACTACCTTATCGAAGGAGAGGCGTTCAGACCGCCGTGAGCGTCAGAAGCGGATTGACCGGTTCCGGCGACTGCGGAACCGCATGGTCGCCGATGGGAGAACGCTTGTTCTTGATCCAGTATTCGAATTCCGGACGGAACGCTTTGATCGCGCCGACGATGGGCCAGCAGGCCGCATCGCCGAGTCCGCAGTAGGAGCGACCATCGATCTGCGAACAGACATCCAGGAGCAGTTCGACATCGCCGGGCTGCCCGTTTCCGGAAGTGATCCGGTCCAGAATCTTGAAGAGCCAGCGCGTGCCTTCCCGGCACGGCGTACACTTCCCGCAGGACTCGTGCGCGTAAAATTCGGAGGTGCGCTTCATCAACAGCACGATATCAGTGTGGTCGTTGAACACCATAAAGCCGCCGGAGCCGAGCATCGTGCCGTTCGCGCCGCAGCTCTCGTAGTCCAGGTTGATCTTGTCCAGTCGGTCGGCCGGGATGATCGGCACGGACGAACCGCCGGGGATTATCGCTTTCAGCGCGCCGCCGGTCACGCCGCCCGCTTCGCGCAACAGTTCCAGCAGCGGGGTTCCGAGTTCGACCTCGTAGTTGGCGGGCTTGGCGACATGGCCGCTCACCGAAATAATTTTCGTGCCTTTGCTCTTCTCAGTGCCGAGCTTCGCGTACTCTTCGCCCCCAATGGTCATGATGGCGGTCGCCGCGCAGTACGATTCGACATTATTGACCAGGGTGGGGGACTTCCAGACACCCTGCACGGTTGGCAGAGGCGCGTGCGGAAACTTGAGGCGCGGGTTGCCGCGCTCGCCCATGAGGCTGCTCATCAGAGCCGATTCTTCGCCGCACTCGTAGCTGCCTGCGCCCATGTGTATGTAGAGATCGTAGTCGAAACCCTCGACGCCCAGGATATTCTTGCCGAGATAGCCCTTTTTGTAGGCCTGGTCAATGGCTTTGCGCACCTGCCAGGCTGACTCGACATACTCGCCGCGAATATAGATATATCCCTTTTTGCTGTAGGTCGCATAACCGGCCAGAATGACGCCTTCCACCAGGGTGTGGGCCATCTTGAACATCAGCTCGCGGTCTTTGTAGGTGCCGGGTTCGCCTTCATCCGCATTGCAGATGACGTAGTGCGGGGCATCGTAGTTTTTCGGCAGGCCGTTCCATTTGATCCAGGTCGGGAAGCCGGCTCCGCCGCGCCCACGCAGTCCTGCCGCCTTGATCTCGTCGATGACAGCCTGGCGCTCCATCGTAGCGGCGCGGCGCAGTCCCGAATAGCCGCCGTGGGCCTCGTAGACTTCGATCTCCTCGATGTTCGGGACCAGTCTGTTCTTAAATAGTAGATTGACAATTCCCACGGTCTTCAAACCTCTTTCAGAGCATAGGGCCGGAGGCGCCTTTGAGCGCCTGTTGGTCGTAGCTGCCGCCCCCGGTCTCACTCGCGCCGGGAATCAAAATTTTCGTGATCGCGTCGGCCAGTTTGGCAGGCGTATAGTTTTCGCTGCCGCGCAGTTCGTCGATCAGGCCCATCACGTTTTCGGTGGTGATATGGGTAAAGTAGCGATCTCCGACCTGCACGACCGTCGCTGCCCCGCAGAAGTTCAGGCACTCCGCTTCGGAGAGGGTGAACTCGCCGTCCGCCGTCGTCTGTCCGAGGCCGACGCCCAGTTCGTGCTCCAGCTTATGCACCACGTCGTAGGCTCCCACCACGGCGCAGGTAAGGCAGGTGCAGACTTCCAGATGATGCCGTCCGCGCGGACGCAAGTTGTACATCGTGTAGAAAGTCGCCACTCCCTCGACTTCCGCATAGGAGAGTCCAAGGTAGTCCGCAACTTCCTGGATGGCGGTTGCGGTCAGGTAGCCATTGTATTCGCGCTGTGCGATCCAGAGGGCGGGCAGGCAGGCGGCCTTACGCTCCGGGTAGTGGGTGGCGATCTCTTCCAACTCCGCGAGGGCCTGTTCGGAGAAGCGTTTCTCTTTGGCAGGCGCGGGTTGGGGTTCGCGCGGTCGTTCGGTCAGGTTGTTCGGCGTGGACATTCGGTTGCCTCTGGCGCTCTCGCACCGATCTGTTTTAGGGCTCTATTTCAGCGATCAATCTCGCCGAGAATGATATCGATGCTGCCGATGATGGCGACGACATCGGCGATAACCCGCCCCTCGCACAGTTTGGAGAGCGCCTGTAAATTCATAAAACAGGCGGGACGCTGATGGGCGCGATAGGGACGGTTGGTGCCGTCGCTCACGATGTAGAAGCCCATCTC
>JAYUMV010000069.1:0-14855 GCA_043762265.1 Chthonomonadaceae bacterium
GGCACGGGCAGAACTGTCAGTCTGCCTAATGTTCCGCACAGAGACTTCGGTCTCAGCGTAGGGACAAGCCCCCAACCTTTAGGTGGGGGTATCTGACTCCGTCTATTGCGAGATACAAAAGGCTTCGTCGCTCCTTTTTGTCCTTCCACAGAGTAAGTTGCAACGAGCCAATTACGTGTCAGGGCACCCCCTTCCCGTGTCGGGAAGGGGGCCGGGGGGTTAGGTCGTCCGGTTAAGCGCGGAGCAGTCTGTTCACAGTTTTATCTGAACGAGAGCGTCAATAGCGACACGTCCGGCGGGAATGGAATACTGCTCACCCCACCTGCCTGACGTCGATTTTGCCCGTCACCGCCGCCGAAATGAGCGCCGACCGACGCTCTTGCAGCAGGTCAATGGCGCACTGGGCTTCGCATGTAAGGGCGTCGAGTTTGACGAGTTCGGTGTCTATATAAGATGCGATTGCCAGTTGCTCTATTATCGAAGGAAAGGCAAAACGATACTTTCGGAGTTTTTCCGCTGGTAGGTGTTCGATGGTGGTTTCATTTCCCCCCGCGACAAATACTCCCTGGTTGGCTGCCCAAAACATTACGTAGTAGAGGAAGCGCGTGGTGTCTTCCTCTGAACGATGTTGCCGCATCCGATGAAGGGCTTTTTGATAATAGCACTCCTCGATCTTACCCTGCCAAAAACTGCTCGCGTCGATGAGTTGCAGTTTGCCTTTGCGGTGGCCGGGCTTGCGGTTGCTGACGATCCAGATATAGGTGCTGATGCCGGTATTGTAGAACATGTCGGTGGGCAAGCCGATGATGGCTTCGACGAGGTCGTTTTCCAGCATGTAGCGGCGGATTTCGCTTTCGCCGGAGCCAGCGCTGCCGGTGAAGAGGGGCGAGCCGTTGAGCACGATGCCGAAGCGGCTGCCGCCATCGACGGCGGGCCGCATTTTGGAGAGAAGGTGGAGGAGAAAGAGCAGCGAACCGTCGCTCACGCGCGGCAGGCCGGGGCCGAAGCGACCGTTGAAGCCCATCTGCTCGGCCTCCTTGCGGATCTCCTTTTCGATCTTTTTCCACTCGACGCCGAAAGGCGGATTGGAGAGCATGTAGTCGAAGACTTTGCCGTGCAGGCCGTCGGCAGAGAGGGTATTGCCGGGGAGGATGTTGGCGATGTCCTGGCCTTTGATGAGCATGTCGGCCTTGCAGATGGCGTAGGACTCGGCATTCAACTCCTGCCCGTACATGACGAGGCGGGCGTTCGGGTTCAGGCCGCCGAGATGCTCTCCGGCCACGCTCAACATGCCTCCAGTGCCTGCGGTCGGATCGTAGAGAGAACGCACCACACCGGGTTTGCTGAGGGCGTCGTCGTCTTCGATGAAGAGCAGATTCACCATGAGCCGGATGACTTCGCGTGGGGTGAAGTGCTCTCCGGCGGTCTCGTTGGAAAGCTCCGCGAACTTACGGATGAGTTCCTCGAACACCGCGCCCATTTGGGTATTGCTGACAGCGGCGGGATGCAGATCGATATGGGCGAACTTCTCCGTGACCAGGTAGAGCAACCCGGCTTTGTCGAGACGGTCGATCTAAATATGAAACTCGAAGCTCTCGAAGATGTCGCGCACGGCAGGCGAAAACGCCTGCATATAGGCGCGCAGGTTCTCGCCGATATGGTCCTGGTCGCCCATCAGTTTCTTCAGGTCGAGCGGGGAAGTGTTGTAGAAGAGTTGGCCGGACTTGCGCAGCAGAAAGGGTTCGGGATTCAGCCCGGCCTGCTCGCGCATTTCCTTCTCTGCCAGCACCGCCGTCTTGGTGTCCTCAAGCACGCAGTCGAGACGCCGCAGGACGGTGAACGGAAGAATGACCTTGCCATATTCGGACTGCTTGTAGTCGCCACGCAGCAGATCCGCAACGGACCACAGAAAAGAGGAGAGATTGGGATTGTTCATAGGAGCAATTGATTTCCGGAAACAGGTTGAATAGCCGAGAGCAACGATTTGCGTGCGTACGAAGCTCTGGTCGAGATGAGCGCCGCAGAATCATTCTATGTCGTGCGAATTCACGGATAGTCCGGATGTTTGCACTGCTGGAGGAACGTCACGATATGACCGGGCATTTCGACCTTTGTGCAACCTGCATTCGCAGAAATCATGCCGTCGTGGACAAACACGTTGCGTGCGTCACGAATACGATCCACGGCGTCGAAACTATCTATACCAACCTGAAAGTGGTCGCGCAGAATTCTGAGACGAAATGAAAGACCGTTCGCCCGCTGCAATCCCGGAACATTTGGAATGCGCGTGATGTCCTGCTCAAGTTGGGCGATAACAGCCACCAACATCAGGCCATAAACGTAGTCGCGAATCCCCGAAGCCGCGTTCCGTACCCCCACTCGTTCTGGAAGGCTGCCACAACGCTTGAGGACATCCTTTTGCCGTGTGGTGCATTCCAGAAAGGTAAAAGCTTGCTTTATATCGATGTAGCGGTTCAAGGGTTGCCTTTGCTCAGTGTTTATCGTGCCGCGACAAGGTCTTCGAGGAATGCGCGGACGCCTTCATCGCTCGACAGATCTGCACGCAGCGGCATTCGCTCTTGCGAAAACGCGGTCCACGGAGTTTCCGCAATGAGTTTTTCGGCGGTCTCCTGCGTAAGGTCTTTCGCGCCATCGATATTCGGCACGCGCAACAGCATCGCTTCGCGCATCTCAGGATAGGAATAGACGTCGATACGCCCGGCGGATCCCAGGGTATTTCGATGGCGCGGTTCAAAGGTGATCTGTTGTGAAACGTTCTTTTCGCCAAAGGGACGTTCAAGTATTAACACAGGCGCCTGATAAGAAATGCGTGCGCCGATGCCGAACGGATCCTCGGTGATATCGATTCTGTTGTAGAAGCCATTCCACCCCGTTGCTTGCGCCATATCCTTGATGTGGTCGAAGAACTCCTGGAGTTGTAGACGCCAGGTATCCACCATGTCTTGTGCTGTGAAAATGCTCATGATCGCGATTTAAACCTCTCCTCCGGCCCACAGCAATGAGTTCGTAGCGCCCAGGGAGGAACCCTGCATCGCGTACCCATTGATACTATGGTGCCCTCCGATTTACCTACTCCAGACCCCATTATACCCCTCCCGCTACCCGGAATGTGGTCCTCACGTTATCCTGTTCGGAAGTGGGTCAGGAGGCCTACGACTGCGCCGCCCAGCACCAGCCAGAGGGAGTTGACGCGGAAGCGGAAGAGGAGCAGGGCACTTACAAGGGCGAGAGCGATGGTCACGCCATCGACAAGGGCGGCACGGCCCAGTTCCCACGTGACGACGGCCATTAAGGCGAGGGAGGCGACGTTGACGCCGTCGAGAAACGCTCCGGCGAGAGGCGATTTGCGCAGGCGCGGCACCAGAGGCCCGCTGACGGCGACGAAGAGGAACGCAGGCAGGAACATTCCTACGGTCGCGATGATCGCGCCTCGCGGGCCGTCCAGAACAAAGCCGATGAAGGTAGCTGTGGTGAATACCGGCCCCGGCGTCACCTGCCCGACGGCGATGGCGTCCAGAAGCTGCGTTGCGGTGAGCCAGTGCAAGCGCGCGACCAGATCGGCTCTCAGAAAGGCCAACAGCACATAGCCGCTTCCGTAGACGATGGAGCCGAACTTCAGAAAAACCCAGAAGAGAGATTTCGGATTCAGGACAGGGAAAGTCGCCGCGCCTCGACTCAGTAGCAACGGCAGTGCGACCAGGGTCGCGATGAGACCCAGGAGCGAAAGCAGCGGTGCGACCGCGCTTTTGCCCCGGTCGCTGATCCACTGCCTGCTCCCGGTCAGCGCTCCCGCACCGAACAGGAGCAGAATCGGGGAGAGGTTCAGAAAGGCGACGACGGTGGCGAGAATGCCCACGCCTCCCAGGAAACGCGTTTTGAGGGCCGTGCGCCCAAGGTTCCAGAGGGCTTGCAGGACGACGGCGATCACCACGGGCTTGACGCCATAGAGAACTCCTGTCACCTGCGGCAGACGCGCAAAACGCACATAGATCCAGGCGATTCCCATCACGAGCAGGAACGCTGGCAGAATAAAGCAGGTTCCCGCCAGCAGCAGTCCTTGCCACCCTGCCAAACGCAAACCGATATAGATCGCGAGTTCCGTAGAACTGGGGCCGGGAATGAGGTTTGATGCGCCGAGCAGGTCCAGGAACTCTTCCTTCGTGAGCCACTTGCGCCGCTCCACGATCTCGGCCTGCATCAGCGCGATATGCGCGGCAGGGCCACCAAAGGCCGTCAGACCGAGGCGGAGAAAGAGCAGCGCCAACTCAGCAAGAGAGACGGAAGCCGGAGGCTCCGCTGCCGAAAGAGGGGGTGTCGTGTCCTGCATCGATGGCAACCATTCCCTCACCTGGCCGTCCGCTTAGCGACAGGCAAAACGGTCACGGACGACGGCGGCAAGGAGGGGGGCGGTACGGGCGAAGTCGGAGTCGCCGCGTAGGATGAGGTCGGCGTGGGCTCGGCTCGGCTCGACATAGGTCGTATGGCCGACGCGCGCGCACTCCCGGTAGTAGGTCGCGATCCAGTGCGGTTCGGTGCTGCCGCGCCCGCCGTTCATGTCGCGCAGGAGGCGGCGCAGGGCGCGCACATCCGCATCGAGTTCGAGAAAGACCCGCAGGTCAAGCCGCTCCCGGATTTCGGGGATATGCAGCAGCATCAGCCCTTCCAGGAGCAGGACGTCCGGCGCATCGGCAGCGGATCGGCGAATGTCCAAATCGGCGACGAGGCGAGCATTGTCGGCAGAGTTGGGATGATTGTTGTCCGGCAGCGTCTCGCCTGTCGAAGGGGAGACGAACAGCGGCCCTCCCGGCGCGCCCCGGTAGAAATACTTGTCTAAGCTGAACGCCTCGACCCGCAACGGCTTTGCGCCTTCGGTCAACTCCCGTAGCAAGGCCGCCGTAAAGGTAGTCTTCCCCGATGCCGATCCTCCCGCAATCCCTACCGCCAGGCTTCCTGTTCGCTTTTCCTGTTTCAAATCGCTCATCGTGCCGCCGTGCGCTCCTTCTCTCTTCATCTTTCACCCGTTCTATTGGCCTGCGACGACCTGTTGGGGGCGGAGGCAGTAGAGGTGACGCTCTTTGTCGTTATTTTCCGAGGTCAGAACGAGAATACTCTCTTTGCCGTCGTTTCTGGGATCTCCTATGCGCACGTCCAGAATGCGGCCTGGAAACGGCTCACTGCGCCAGGACTCTTCCATGTCCGCAGGCTTCGTCGCCCAGAAATCCTGATCGTTCTTGCCGGTTTTCGGAGTCAGTACTACCAGGCGATCGCCGGTGCGGTTGCCACTCGTCCCGTTAATAGAGCCGTTCTGGCTGTTCTGAGGACGAATGATTCCGATCATCCAGTGGATACGGTCGTTCCAATAGGACTGCACGTAGCGCACACCCAGGGCCATCTTCAGATCTTCTGCGCCCTCGTAGTCCTGCGTTCCGACCCCGAAACGCACGTAACCGTCTCCGCCGGTGGGCGGATTGCCGGGATAAGGATCCGACTGCGTATCGCCCATGACATAGGCCTGCGCCGTATTACCCTGTCCTCCGACCAACACATCGGGAGCGGCATTCATGATCATAGCGAGTCGGGTACTGGGCGGCGCGGTAAAGAGGCGGTCGAGATGGCCGCTCCGCCAGGTATAGACTCCTTCGGTCGTGATGACTTGCTGGGAGGTCGGCGCAAGCGCGGGTTTGCGCTTCGGAGAAGATTTGGCGGGCTTGCCGTCCGGGGGGGTGGTCGGCGCGGGCGTCACAGGCAGCGAGGCCTGCACGGCATCCTGCCGAAATCTACCGATCAGCAGTGAGTCGACCGCCGCACCGGGAAACTCCTTCTCCTCATCGACCTTAAATTCGTTTCCGGCCCAGTGGGTGACCAACAGGCGGCGTTTGTAATCGCTGACATCCTTCCCGGCAACGAGCATCAGCAGATTGATACGCTTGTTGTCGGTAGCCTGTCCGACTTCGATCAGCTTTACCGTATCGAGGTCTTTGAGGGTCATCGTCCAGGCCGTGGTGAAAACCGTGCGGAAAGGCGTACGCCCGCCAAAGCCCCCGTTCTGCGGTCGCGGACGCTGGATCTGCCCGAATGCCTGTCCCCCGCACAGCGCCAGGGCGCACAGCCCTATTACGGGTACTGTTGTCCTCTGCATCGTTTTCATGGTGTCGTACCTTTCTGAATGGATGATGCGGGGGGATGCATCCTGTCTACCGTACTCTGCGTCTACTGCACTTTGCCTTCCGTTAGATGAGACGAATGAACGCTCGGAAGGTTATGCCAGGTTTTCTTGAGAGAAGAAATTACCTTCTCGTACACCTAGTTTACCACTTTTTGAGTAGTCGTAGTGGGCAATTCAGGGGCGGGACGCTGAGCTTTCCTGGACCGTATGATAGTGGTCGATGGCGAGCCCGGATATATTCTCCTCGCGTCCGTCCGGCCATCGGATGGCAATTTTATCGACACGGGATGCGGCGCCTATTCCGATCAGCAGACGTCGGTCCGAGGAGGAGAGATACGAGCCGGATGTCTGCACTTCGCGCACCAGTCGGCGCCCTCCTGCCTCCACGGTGACACGCGCCCCCAGAGCATCGCGGTTGGAACGCCCTTGGCCGATCAGGGAGAGGCCGATCCAGTGGCCGACTTTGCCGCCCTGGTTGTGCAGCAAGAGCACAGGTCCCTCATCCTCGATCAGCAGGACATCGATTCGGCCATCGTTGTCGAAGTCTCCGGTGGCCAGCCCGCGCCCGACGATAGGTTTCTGCAGCGACTTACCCACCAGCCGACTGACATCGACGAATTTGACATCTTTGCCCCCAGAGTCGCCGCCAGTATTCCGCAGAAGCTGGGTCGGCTGCCGATAGCGCACGTCCGGAAACATCACGGCGATATTGTTATCCACATTGCCGTTGGCAATCATCAGATCGAGCCATCCGTCGTTGTCATAGTCCAGCCATTTCACTCCGAATGCGACCCACGGTTTTGTAATGCTGCCGACCCCACTTTGCTCGGAGACATCCTTGAAGAGCCCCTTGCCTTCATTGTGATACAACGATTTCGGCTGATTCGTATAGGTCGTGACCACGGCATCCAGCTTGCCGTCTCCGTCATAATCGCCCCAATCGGCCCCCATGCCGCCATGCGGATGGCCTTCCGAACCGAACGCGATTCCGGCCTCGACGCCGACGTTCTGCAGGCCGTTGTTCCCGTTGTTATGAAAAAGATCGCCTGCGACTTCGTCATTGGCAAAGAGAATATCCTGTTTGCCGTCCTGATCATAGTCCGCAAAGGCGACCCCCAGGCATTTGCCGGCGGAGGCAGTGAGGCCGCTCGATCGGGTCTCCTCCCGAAATTTACCATGCCCCAAATTATGGTAGTAGGTGGGACGTTCCGGATTGTAGTCCTGAGGAGGGCAGGCCAGCGGCTCACAACGCTGGAGATAGAGGTGGGGATCCGGCCCGAAATCCACATAGTTGGCGATGACCAGGTCGAGCAGACCATCACCGTCGAGATCGACAAAGCCACAGGAGGTTCCCCAGGGCTGAGGTTTTAGTCCGGCCGCCACCGTGACATCACGGAAGATACGCCGAGCGGAAGAAGGGACAGTCGCAGAGCGTGTAGTGCCAGGGCTTCCCGCCTCGTTATGGAGCAGCAGACCCTCGCGGTAGCCGCTGATGTAGATGTCTGGAAAACCGTCGTTATCGTAGTCGGCTACCGTGCAGCCCAGAAAATGACCGTGGAATCGGTCCAGGCCCACCGCTCGGGTGACATCGGTGAAATGTCCATGGCCATCGCCCTCATAGAGAGTCAGGTTGGTATCGACGAGGAGGATGTCGAGATTACCGTCCTGGTTGTAGTCCAGAAAAGCGCCGCCATGTCCGATCGTCTGAAGAATTGTAAGGGGGATGTTGGGTTTGCCTCCCGCAGAGTAGACGCGGGCTACTCCCGCCTGCGCGGCGACATCGACGAACTGCACGCCGGAGACATTTTCCGGGCGGCGATGGCAGCCTGCCAGCAGTATGCCGACAAGCAGTATGAGAGAGAAGAACCGAAGCTTAAATTTCACGAGGTTTCGCTTAGGGAGAAAGAAGCCGGGAAGAGAACGGACACGGGCAGCCTGAAAAGGTTTCAAGCCGCCCGTGCCGTCTTTTCTCCGAAGTGAGAGCGGATCTGCCTACTGCAGGCGATCGTCGGCCGGTTCCATAATCAGTTTGTCCTGCCAGTTGCCCGGCGAACTGGCGCGGGAACCGTCCCACGACATCGAACCCTGGTTGCGGAACTTGGCATGACTGTCGCCATAGACGAGATTGGAGCCGCTGCCGCTATGACGAGCGAATTTGGGATTCGGGACGTGGTCGTCCGAGTCCCAGGGCGCGCCTGTCGGGTTGGGGTTGATGACACGTCGGGCATCCGGCGTGATGATATAGGAGCAGTCTGCGACGATCCAGAGGTCGGCGGGTTTCCCGATCTGCGACATTTTGGTCGCCGTGACCTGGTTGGAATCATTCGGGTCGCCGCCAGCCTTGACGATGTTCTCGTTCGCGCCCAGAGCGCCCTGCCACGGAACCGCCAGAGCGCCGGGGGAGGTGTGCTTGTCACCCGCCTTATCGACGAGGTAGCGAACGTCTTTGTCCGTGCCGGAGGGGCACTGGAAGATCTGAACGTTTTTCAGATAGGGCTGAAGGAGTTTTGCCCACGCTCCGTGCCGGTCGCCGGTCGTGCCGTCTGTCTCCGTCACCGGGTAAGGGATGCTCTGGTTGTTGAGCAGGTACGTCTCATCGTAGTCCTGCACATACATGTACATACCCGTGCCAAGCTGCTTCATGTTAGAGAGGCAGGAGATGCCACGGGCCTTCTCGCGAGCCTGCGCGAAGACAGGGAACAGAATGGCTGCCAAAATCGCGATGATGGCGATGACTACGAGCAGCTCGATCAGTGTGAAACCTTTTTGTTTGACCATGAAAAATCTCCATCGATTCGGACCGATCTCAAAGCTTTGCTCTGCCTGACGGGAGACGGAAAAGCCGCTTTGGACCGATTCTGAGTGGTGAGGATATTCCCCTGAGCGAGACGGCCGCCGGGAGAGGAGACAGCGTGACCTGCTCTCGATAGCGGGATGTCATCGGAACTTAAGACCGAAGCTCGGGAAGAATATCTCGTTGCCTTACGTGGTACCGGAAGCGGTCACCCGAAAAAGTGACCAAGGGTTTCTGTGCGGGAAACTGCCTGAAGGGATACCACACAAAGTAAGGTCTTGCATCAAGACAAAAACGCTTGATATGTTTTTCGAAGGTTGTGAATAGATCATTGAGCGTTTTGACACGCTTCAGAATTCCCTTTCCAATCTCCTAAACGCGCACCGCAGTCAGCCCAATGTAGAGTTAAACGTAAAGTGTGCGTTTTGCAGATATTCGACAATCAAATCCGAATCTCCTGCTGCGTATGTCATGGGACAAAAAAAGTGCAAGATTGTTCCTATCGTTTCTGCGTCGTTTCAGAAGGGACGAAAACCTATGCTCACGATCCAACGGCATTCGGATCGTGAGCATGCGTTATTCGTCCAGTTTGCGAAACACATTGGCCAAGAACCAGCCTGCCATGGCGACCAGCCCAGCCCAGTTGTAGAGCATCGCCGGATAGCCATAGCGGCTGACCTGACTCCAGGGTGGGGCCAATTTTGCCAGGTTGAAAAAGCCTTCATTCACATCGGGGGTCAACGGCATCAGCGGGACGGACAGTTGAAAGACGACATAGCCTAGAAACCCGACTGCCAGTAGGCCCAAGACAGCGATGTTCATGTCCTTCAACAGAAACGCTTTGATACTGTAGATCAGCAGCCCGATGCTGGGGCCGAAGAGCAGCGTCAACAGGACGAGCCAGACCAGGTCGTCGGAATCGTCGCTCTGAAAGGGAACGGCTTTCATGACAGGCAACAGGACCCCGGCGGCGAACATCACAATGACCAGAGGGATGGCAGCGTAGTCGGGCAGCATATGGGTCAGCCCGGCCATGCCGATCAGGAGCCCGGTGAAAGCCAGCGCAAAGCGCCCGATTTGCCGAGGAGTACTGATCGGATCGTCCCACTGAAGAACGATGTTGTCGAGCTTAGGCGGCGCATTGACCGAGGTGGCCTGTCCCGTTACGCTGTCGTAATGGGTGCCGGAGAGGGGGTCTAAGACCTGACCGGCATAGTATTTCGAGTTCGCCGGTGTAAAGGTGCCCAGAGCCGGAACTCCTGCCGTGCGATCTACCGGGCGCTTTCCCGCGGCGATTCCGTCTGCCAGGCCCCCGCTCTCTTCTTCCTCCGTTATAAGAGGAAGTGGTTTGGGGCGTAGCAGGGTCGTAGCGGTTGTGTTTACCGGCACGGAGGTCGGAGATGTCGCCCCGGCAGCGGTGTTTCCTGTGGGGGCCGGAGGACGTACGAACGGATCCCGTGAGACGGTAGGAGCGGCCCCATTGGAGGCCGGAGTCCGGGGCGCCGCTGGCGCCGGAACGACCGAACGATTGTTGGAACCCGGAACTGGCCGAGGCGTCCCCGGCGCTGGGCGAGGGAAGCTTGGAGCCGGGGCGTGCGCGGGCGCTCCAGACGTCGGATTCGCGTTTACGCTGTTGGGCCGTCGCACCCCGATGGGAGCGGAGGTAGGAGCGCCGGAATCGGTTCCGGGAGCAGTGACGCCGCCCTGACGGCGTACGCCGATTATGGGCCGACCCGTGGCAGTCTCGCCCGCGGTAGTTTCCGCTTTTGCCGATGGACGGAACGGAGCCTGCGGCTCCGTTGTCGCCGACGGGTGGGACGGAGGCGCGGGTTGGGTGGGCGGAGAAGCAGACGTGGCCGTCGCCCCCGCACGAGGAACCGGCGCCCACGCAGGACGATGGCCCGGCGTTGTCGGACGACGCACCGTACGGTCTGCCGCTATTCCGGATGCAAGGCCTGCTTCAAGCGGCGACTCTTCCTCCTCCTCTGCTTCGACCAGAGGCGCAGGCGGATCGCGCTTCACCGGAGTTTCGACAGCGGGCGCGGGCGCATCCGTTGCCGTGGCGGAAAGCGGGCGGTGACACCAACTGCAAAGATCGGTAGCCGCACTCTCCATACCACACCATTTACAGAACATTTACCATTCCTCCGTCTCCGCGCCGCAGGAAGTCCATCCGGGAAGCGAGCTTATGAAAAAATAAGAGCACATGGGCATTGCCGGGAATAAGAGGCATTGCGCGTAGGGAAAACTTCCGGGAAAATGAATGGAACTTCAGAAGAGGTGCGGAGAAGCCTTTTCTACCGGGCATTATAGTAAATCTAGCCCGAAGTGTCAACATAGCGACCTCATACATCGGATGTGAATGGATCCACACCCGCGCCATAGCCGATGTCAACCTCAAGGATATTGACGCATCGAAGTCTCCAAAACGTCTGAGTGTGTCGGAAAATAACATTGGGCAGTTCTTATTTCTTTTGAGAGGCGAAACGGAACCGCCGAGCCTCCTGGAAAACGACTTCGGTATCCTCTTGATACGTGGGTATGAGCGCAAATCCTCACAGTATATTGCAGTAGACATATTTCGACTGTGTTGTTTCTGGCATCCTTGTGCTATAATGCGCCATCTTTCCCAAATAAGGGAGCACACATTCTCAGAATGCACATGCCGCAACCCCCGTTGGCTCTGGCGCTTGGTCCCGCCGGTTCAGGTAAGACGCTCTGGGCCATCGAAAGGTTCCGAGCCCATCCTGGCCGTGTTCTGCTGATCGTCTCTTCCTCCGAACAGGCGGTCACTTGTGCCCGTCGGATCGCCAACGGCTGCGAGGATACAGAGGCGGAGGTGCGTGGCTCGATCACGCATTTCCACGGCCTCACGGCGGCGCTGTTGAGCGCGCGTCGTGAGGATGGCTATCGTGTCATCCGACGACTCTTACAACGTTTGGCGCTGGTCGAACTGTTCCAAAATCATATCCGACCCGACGATTTCCTGGGCCGCATGCATTCCGCACCGGGCTTCATTCCCGCGCTGGTCGAACGCCTGCGGGAGTGGAAATTGGCCTGCCTTACGCCGGATATGCTGGAACAGGCCGCGAACGCCGCTGCCTCACAGCACAACGATCCCTCTTTCCTGGCGAAAACAGAGGAGCTTGTGCGCCTGTTCCAAGCCTACGAAAATTTTCTGGCGCAGAATCGCCTGCGCGATGAAGCGGACTGTCTCCGCCTGGCCGCCGAATGCGCCGCCGACACGGCCCGACCTCTCTTTCGGGAACTCGACACGGTGATCGTGGACGGCTTCTTTCGATTCAACCGGGCGCAGCGGCAACTGCTCGCTGCCCTGGCCGGGCGCGGGCTGGAAGCGGGTTCTCCGGAGATCTCGGTCGCGGTGACGCTGCCTTTCGAACCCGACCGCTCTCTGCTGTTCGCCGCGCCGGAACGCACGGTCGCCACCCTGCGTACGGAGTTCTCCACACAGGAGAGTGTATTGTCCCCTCGCAGTGGCGATTCCTCCCCGCTGCTGCATCTGGAACGGCATCTTTTCGCCTCCGATCCGCCTGCCACACCGCTTTCTGCCTCGCCGTCTCCACCGGTCTTGCTGTTCGATGCGCCCAACCCCTACGTCGAGGCGGAAATGGTGGCGCGGGAGTTCCGCCGTCTCCATGCCGGAAACAGCGGCTATGTCTGGGACGATTTCGCGGTAATTCTGCGCGGTATGGGCGATTATGCGCCTATTCTGGCGGCGGTTTTCGAGCGATACGCGATTCCTCTGGGCGTGGACGGCCCGGAGCGACTCAGCGACAACCCCCTGCTCAAGACGATCCTGCATCTGCTGGCGGTCGTTCGGCGCGGCTGGCAGCGCGACGATCTGCTGGCGTTCCTGAAATCGAGTTATACCGCGCCGACTCCGCTTGCAGCCGATGCTCTGCGCCGTCAGTCTCGCGCTACTGGCGTACGTCAGGGGCGCGAGCAGTGGCTGGAACTGGCCGTGAGCGCGGAAGGCGAGGTCGGGGCGACGCTGGAGCAGATCGCCTACTTCGACGCTCTGCTGACGGCGGGGGAGGCGGATCCACAGGAGTTTATCGAGCGGTTGCGGGAGATCGTCACGGAGTTCGGCCTGGAGGCACGGATCGAGGCGGGAGAGCCGACCCGCGCTCAGCGAGACCGGGCGGCGCTGAAGGAGGCCTGGGAAGTTCTGGCCGCTCTCGCGCAGATGTCCGCCTTCGCCGGACGCCACACCCTCACTTTTCCCGCCTTTCACGAGGCGCTGCTCGCGGCCTGGAGTTCGGCCTCTGCGCTGGCGCATGCCGAAGGCGATAGAGTCCGGGTCGCCGAACCCTACGATGCCCGCGAACGTCCCCTGAAAGTCGCAGCTGTGATGGGGATGACCGAGCGCGTTTTCCCACGCCGCATTACGGAAGACCCGTTCTTTCGCGACGACGAACGCGCCGCCCTGCGTCGCACGGGAGAAGTCGATCTCGAACCCCATAAAAACCGGGCGGACGACGAGCGGTTTCTCTTTTACCTCGCCGTGACTGCGCCTGCCGAACACCTCATCCTCTCTTATCCGCGCTCGGCCGACGAGGCCGACACCCTCCCCTCTTTCTTTCTGGATGAAGTGAAGGCCGTGTTTCAACCGACCGGCAGCCTGCTGCCGCACGTCGTCTCGCGCACTCTGGCCGATGTCGCACCCCGTTTTGAAGAGGCGGTCACTCCGGCAGATGCGCTGCGCACTGCCTGCGCCGAACTGTTCGATCCCGGCGCCGACACTCTGCCGCGCCTGACCGACCGCCGTCTCCGTGCCGCCCGCCTGCTGCAGGAGGGCATGAGCGCCGCCGAGGCGGTGCTGGCGTCGCGCCATCTGCCGTTTTTGCCGCGCCTGGTCGATCCGGAGTTGCGGAGCCGGTTCGCAGGCGGAGATAGGATCTTTTCCATCGTGGAGTTAGAGGCCTATCGCCGCTGTCCCTTGCAGTATTTCTTCCGTTACCATCTGCGCCTGCGTCCAGAGGAAGATGGAGCCAATGCTCGAGTACAGGAGAATCTGCTGCGTCATGTGTTACGCCGCTACCACCGCCGTCGCCCGGCAGCGGAGGTTGATCCTGCCGACCGCCGGGAGCAGCTCCAACAAATCCTGACGCAGACCCTCGAAAAGGCCCGGCTCGACACAGGCCCTCATCGCCTGCGCCTGATGCAGCGGCTGATCGGCGATGCGCTCGACGCGCATCTCGACCGCGAAGACCGCTTCGGCCCGCTCTTCTGCATGAACGCTGCCCACAATCATCTGACCTTCGGCAGCCCGACGGCAGGCGAAGATGCGGCCTCCACGCCGGAGCCCTTGCAGCTTACCGATAGAGATGGCACCTTCGTCCGTATCAGCGGCGCGCTCGACCGGGTCGATCTCGATTCGACCGGGCAGCGCGCGCTCTCCCTGACCTATCGCCTCGAAGCCGCTCCCGACCTCGCCGATATCCAGCGCGGAGCCAGCCTGCAGTTGCCGCTCGGCCTGCTCGCTCTGGAGCAGTTGTTCGGCTATCACGCCGCCGCCGCCTGCTACGATGCCGCCCCGCAGTCGGGCAGGGCACGCCTCTTCCGCACGGAGCATGTCAATTTGCGCGCCTTCTCACCCGTTCTGCCCCACGATAACGGCAAGAGCGTCACGCCTCTCAATCGCCAACAGTACGCCGAGGTCGTCGAGACCGCCGCTGCTGCCGCCCGCAACGCCGCTCGCGGCATTCGCAACGCCCGCATCGAAGCCACCCCCGGCGACCACTGCCAGCACTGCCACTACACCGACGTCTGCCGCACCACCCGCCTCGGCCTCCACGATGGCGAACTCGCCCCTCCACCCACTTTCTCTTCGCCTGCAAACAGCCCGACACC
>JAYUMV010000070.1:0-5050 GCA_043762265.1 Chthonomonadaceae bacterium
TTGCGGAGATAAGTCTCTTGCCATATCCGCTCGCCGGGCGCATAGGTCTCCTGTGAACTGACCAGTCGCATCCCCGCCTGAAGGCCGTTCACGACCGGCCCCCACGCGATCGCAGGCTTTGCAGCGTCGGGAGAGGCGGTCGTCGCCGGGTGCGGAATCATCGGTTGGGCCGAAAGCACTTTGAGGCTCAGATTTGTAGTGACCCCTTCCTGGTTTGACAGGCGCGAGGAGGGCAGCGAAGGCTGCGAGAGGGGCTTGTGGATTGCCAGGGGAACGGACACCATCGGGAGAGAGGTCAATTCGGCGCTGGAGGGAGCCTCCATCTGCGAACCGCCTGAGCCCATGACAGGACGAGGGGCATCGATACCCTGCGCCAAGACGACGCGCAGAGACAGGATCGGTATGCAGAAGGCGGGCAGGAGAGCAGCCAGCAGAAGCCCCGCTCGAGTGTTTGTCTGCCGATGTCGAGTCGCATCGAGAATCGCTCGTATACGGGCCTCCGCCAATGGACGGCGGGCCATCGGCATAGCTGTGCAGGGGAGACGTGTCTTTTCCGTTTGCATGTTACGAACCACCTCCAGAATTTGATCCGCATAGTCCGGTGCGGAGATACCTGCGGACAGGACACAGTCGTCGCAGGCGGACTCGGTTTCGAGGCTGAGACGGCGTGCCGCGATCCATACGAACGGCACGCACCAGTAGAGAGCGCAGAGGCTCTGAGCGAACAGCAGCCAGATCCAGTCTCGCCGCGCAATATGCGCCAGTTCGTGGACAAGGGCTGCGCGACATTTTCCCTGCGTCTCATGGGCGTAGCCTGCGGGGAGCAGTACGACCGGTCGTGAGATTCCCCAGGTGATGGGAGCTTGGAGACCGCTCTCCAGAGTGGCCAAGCGTATTTGGACGGGATGTCGTACCTTGAGGCGGCCCGAATCGACGTTTCCAAGCGCCAGGAGTTCCGCAGGCGCTGTGACGTGGAACCGGCCCGAACGGCGGAGATGAAGGAGGCCATTTCCGAGTCGGAAGAAGAACCCGGCCACTCCCGTTCCCCAGCAGAGGAGAAGCAGCATGGGCAATTTCCCCCCTGGGAATTCAGGATGTGCCTTGCTTGCCGGAGAAGAAGCCACTGTCCTGGTTGGGGACGCCATCCGCGATTGCAACCCTTGTGTGGAAGCTGAACGCAAAGGTTCAGGTTTCCCGGTCGGCGCAGCCGGGGATTCCTTCAACTTCTGTAATGGCTGCGATGGGGCGACTGGCGCTCTGACTGCGACTGCACGTGATAGGGCTGGCCGTAAGAGCGTTAAGGGGGGCGTCCAGAGCAAGAACAGCGGCAGAAGCAGGAGCCCCACAAAGGCCATCTGCCAAGCGAGAGCGCGCCGTGCGGCAGAGAGCCGCTTCAGGAGAGGCATCACGAGCAGCAGCAGTAATAGCCAGACTGCTCCCCGGAACAGGGTTTGTTCCAGAAACCAGAGCCCCGTTTCTGATGATGACATGGGTCATTTCTCCTCGGCGCGGGCTTGCGCGATCAGGGCCGTCAAGCGGTCCAACTCCTCTTCCGTCAGACGACCGTCCGACGGGGACACCAGCGCTGCAACGACCTTCTCGACACTTCCGCCGAAAAACGTCTTGACCAGATGCGAAAGGGCATGCTGAGCAACGTGCTGTGGAGCATGTGCCGGGAAGTAGACGTAGCGCAGACCCTCCTGCGTATGGTGGATATGTCCCTTCTCTTCTAGGATCCGCAGCAGCGTTCGGATCGCAGAGGAGCTAGGAGGGTCGGGCAACGCCGCCAGCACCTCATTGGCGGTGGCAGATCGATGCTGATAGAGAATGTCCATGATCTGCCGCTCACGACGGCTTAAAGGATCGGTAAGAACCATGATGGCGCTCTCCTCGAATGATGTGTTAATAATTTAACATAGTTGAGGCGATTTGTCAAAGGGGAATCGTTAATTTTTTAACACGGCTGAAAGAAGAGAAATCCCTGCCGTTTCTTGTGTGAGAATGGGCAGGGACGAAGGACTAAAATCGATTCAGTTCACATGGCGGAATCGTTCGGTCCTTCCGGTTTTTGCGCCGAGCGTACGGCGATGGGGAAGCCGATGCGCGTACGGGCTTCTTCGGTAAGGGCGTTCATACGGGTTTCGAGCAGGAGGCGGGCGGTTTCCAGTTCGGCGTTTTTCGCGTTGGCGGGCACGACGATAGGATCTCCAATGACGATGACTCCGCGTGCAAAGGGCCAGGGTATCTCGAAACGGTCCCACTGATCCATCTCGAAACCGCCGGAGATCACCACGCCGAGCGGCACGAGCACGACGTCGGCTTTCTTTGCCAGGAAGGTTGGACCAGGCTTTGCACGGTAGATAGGGCCTTGTGGTCCGTCGGCGGCGATGACCGAACTGGTACCGCTCCTGAGAAGATCGACAAACTGCATGACTCCCCGTGATTCGCTTTTGAACTGGGAGGCATCCAGCACGCGGTAGCCCATGCGTTCGATGAATCGCAAGGTCCACCAGCGAATCAAGAGAAGATATTTCTTGTAGTTGGGATCGCGCGCATGCGATGCATAGAGACAGAGTTGCTCGTTGCGAAACGCTGCCATGGGCAGGAGACCCTGACCGTGCCAGATCACGAGCAGAGGGTTGCGTCCGGCGCGCTTTACCTCACGCAGCTTCTCCAACCCGTAAACACGGACATCAAGGGTGCATTCGAAGAATAGAAAGGCCTCCACGATTAGAGTGGTGGCAAGATAGAATGCCCAACCGGAGATACGCGTGACCAGCTTGCGAATCGGCGCAGGCAGCACATCGCGGGGCGCAGAAGGGGGCGAAACGGGCTTTTCTACAGAAGCAGTGGTCTCTACGGTAGTGTCCGACACAGCGGTTCCCTTCCAACGCATAAGAGGGCGGAGCGTGTCTACGCTCCGCCCTCTATTTCGACACTGGCCTGGAAAAACCTGCCTGCTTCCCGGGCCTCAGAGAATGACGGCGGCTGTTTTTTGGAGTGGAAGGCGCACAGTGAAGGCGCTTCCCGTTCCGGGGGCGCTTTCACAGGAGATGTCGCCCCCGTGGAGCTCGACCAGATGTTTTACGAGGTAGAGACCAAGACCGGTGCCGGGAATATTGCGGATGTCGTCACGCTCGACACGCTCATACTGTCGGAAGAGGCGTGCTGCCTGTTCCTCGGTCATTCCCAGTCCCGCGTCCTTCACCTGGATCTTGACGTGTTCTTCGCCGTCACGGTAGGCGGAGAGCACGATCAGGCCCCCGTTCGGAGAGTATTTGATGGCGTTGCTGAGCAGGTTGGAAAAAACCTGATTTAGCTTGTCCTCATCCGCCTCGATCGTAGTCGGGAGATCCGGCGCAATCTCGGTTTCGATTTGGTGATTGCGGGTGAAGAACTTATAGAAACGGTGGCGGCGCACCAGTTTTTCGAGGAGTGGCTGGAGTTCGAACTCCGAATAGGCGACCGACAGCGGGCGACCTGCCTCCAGGCGCGAGACATCCAGGAGTTCGTTGATCATATCGAGCAGACGGTCGGAATCCGCTTCGATAGCCTCATAAAACTCATCCCGTACTTCGTCGCCCAGGGTGCCGTTCGTGTCCTGCATCAGAGTCTGGACATAACCGCGAATGGTGGTGAGCGGGTTCCGCAGTTCGTGCGCGACGAAACCAATGAAGTCCGATTTGAGGCGGCTTGCCTCTTCGACGGCGAGGCGCTGAGTCTCCTGGCGGTGCAGCGCATCCTGCAACTGCAGGCGGTCCTCGAGGGAGCGGCGGAGATTGTCGTACAGGCGAGCGTTCTCGATGGCGACGGCGGCCTGGTTCGCAAAGGCCAGCAGCATGGAGAGATGATGTTCGGAAAAGAGGGCGGTCCGGATTCGATTGTCCAGATAGATGATACCGAGCAGGCGGCCCTGCGCCACCAGGGGAACACACAGTACGGAGCGCAGATTGGAGAACTGTACGCTCACGGCGGAGGCGAATCGTGGGTCGTCCATGGCGTTGACGGAGACGACGGCCTGCCGATGGGTGAGCACGTTCTGGACGATGGTTCGGCTGATCTCAGCGCGATTCGTCTGATCGCGGTCCGCGAGAGTCGCTTCAAGCGCCTCTCTGTCGATATTGCGGACGGCTTCGCCGACAAATTTGGAGGTTTCGATGTCTACCAGCAGGATGAATCCACGCTCTGCACCCACGAAGGCGATCACCTGGTCGATCGCCGTCTCCAGTACATGGTGTAGGTCCAGACTGGAATTCAGGAGTTGGCCGAGTTGCAGCAGGGTGGCCAGATGGTCCTGTGGCTCGGTGGGGGGGGGCATCGTACCCGGCATATTCATGGCGCGTCCTTTGATCGAAACGATTCTATAGGTATTGACGCGGTGTAAGGCGTCCTGGTTCCGTTCCCGTCCGAACCATTTCGTCCTAATTTTGTGCGGAGAGGCGGGGCGACCGGGGCAGGGGTTCCCGTCGTACTTGGTTTGTACCGTAGGAAACGAACGATGAGGTCGTCCTGCTGGAGGCTTTTCCCGTCCAGGAGCACCCGATTTGCCTGCATGGTGGTCACGATCTGATCGCGATAGTCGTGCAGCAACGCGAAGCGCCGGTCGATGGAGACATCGGGGGCGGATCGTTTGGGGGCATTGGGCAGGGGAAACCCTGACGGCAAGCCGACCAGAGGTTTGGCGGACGCCAGCAGCAGCAGTTTGACCGGCGCTGCGCTCACAGCGTCGAGGCGCAAACTGATGCTGGTGAAGACGTTGCGTTGGGGGGTAGCGGAAAGGTGGCGCTCCCCGTTCTGGAGCAGGAGGGCCTGGTTCTTGCCCTCCTGCAACAGATAGAAATAGACATTGCAGGCGCGTGCATTGTGTATCTCCACCTGGAGGGTTCCATCCGGGGTACGCATGACAGGTTTGGTCCTAAACTCGAACGGATCGTGTGGATGGAGAGACGCGATCTGCACCAGGGTGTCGGGCAGTACGGAGGGCAGGGGATTCAGGCGTGCCTGCTGTTGCGGAGTAAGGTTCACGCTGTTGACGCCAGCGCGCGACTCA
>JAYUMV010000071.1:0-4097 GCA_043762265.1 Chthonomonadaceae bacterium
TCGCTTCTTCCATCTCGCTCAGGATCGCTCCGGAGACCGTAGCGTCGGGGAGGCGGTCGGTACGCGCTACCGATTTTTCCAAATCCCGCAAGTCAAAGAAGTTGCGTCCGGCGACGTTGCGCAGTTCGCGCGCGGTCATATCGGGATGCGCGACGACGGCGATACGCTTGCCCTTGGTACGAACCAGTTCCAGGGCGCGTTCGAAATCACTGTCTCCACTCATCAGGATACAAGTATCGTAAAGCGCAACGGTATTGAACATATCGATTACAAGTTCGATATCCAGATTCGCCTTTTCGACCATCTCTCCGGTAGTGTCGTCCACCATCTGTTTGATAGCTTTGGTGCGCACGGTATACCCGGAATACATCAGATACTCATGGAACGCGCTGTCCCGGTTTTTGGTCTGGGTATCTGCCCCGGTATAGTAGTACGCTTCGCTGATGATAGCGCCAGCCGCCTGTCCAAAGAAGGAGAGCACTTTCCGAAAATCGATGTACCATCCAAGTTTCTTCTGGGCGTAATACATATTCGCGCCGTCCACAAAAATAGATACTCGTTGCACTGCCACCCCCTGCATTAGATCCCTCGCGATAAAAGAAACAGAGCAGCGAAATACTACTTGGCAAGCCGTGCGGCTTCCCGATCCGAACCGGCGGATAACGATCCGCTTTCGCCTGCTTGTTTCGATGCGATTCCGCAAAGGGATAAGATTTTCCTGCTTTCTTGTGTCGAGAACCAAAGAAACCTCACTATTCGCCCTCACTCTTACAAAAATAAGGCGCGAGATCGCAACGATCTCGCGCCTTACAGACTCGATATTCTGATTTTGGCGACTCAGTTCAGGCAGAGGCCGTCCAGTTGGCGAAAGCGGACACGGTAGGCGACCGCCTGGGGCACGTCGGTGACTTCGACCTGGAAGGGGGCCGCCTGGCCCGAAGGCAGGGGATCGAAGGCGACCATTCCGCTCTCGACCTGTACGGTCCTATTTTGGGCATCCAGCAGTTCGACGACGGCTTCGACACGCGGAAGCGCCTGGCTATTGCGGCTCAGAACCGTCCCGGAGACGGTCACGAAGCCGAGTTTACGCTCGATCGAAGCAGAAGCGAGCGTCGCTTTCGCCCCTGTCTCCGGGGTAGTCCTCAGTTGCAGTGCCGGGGCGGGACGCAGAGCATTGACAATGCTGAAGGCCCCGACTGTCGCTAGACCGCACAGCGCCGAGAATGCCGTCACTCCGCAGAAAGCCCGCAGTCGTTGGCGGGGTGACAGACGCGCCTTACGCATCGGCTTCAGGGTTAAAGTCGGAACGCGGGTAAGTTGGTTTAATTCCGGGTCTTCCCACCGCATCGGTAAGCTCATTTTCGGGTTCCCTTCCTCTGGGGCGGGCAGAGGAGCCTTCTGCACTGCCGCTCGCTTCAAGACGCCTGTCTATAAAGCAGTATAACAAATAAGGCGCATACTTGTCAACCTATTTTGCCCATTCGGGCGGGTTATTTTATTTTGTAGACGCGCATTCGTCTACCAGTGTTCCCAAATACAGGAACTCATGGGATTTCGCCCCGACTTATGCTCCCACGAAGGAAACTTTGCCCGCCTCCCCAATCCTGCCGGATGAGAGCAGAACAGGCAATTTTGCGTCTTGCGTTCTGTTACTACAAAAGACGTTTGAAATCCGGAAAGGATCTATAAATTTCACGCACAAAAAAATCGGCTCTCCCGTAGAAGAGCCGATAGAGGGCCGCAGAAAGCAGCAATCCTCTTTAATGAATCGCGGATGGGTTCGGAACGACGCCGGGCAACTGCTGGGTCTTAGGCGTCTGACGCGGTTTCTTTGCGCCGGATTTTACCGCATTCTGACCGCCTCCGGTGTCGTTCGCCTGGTCCGGCCCTTTGGCCTGAGACTCCGTCGAGGGCTCCAGAGCGAGTTCCAGCACCTGACTGACATCGGTGACGAACTCGAAACGCATGTTTTCGCGCACCTCGTCCGGCAGATCTTCCATGATGTCTTTGCGGTTCTTTTCACACAACACGATCGTCGTGATCCCTGCACGTCGGGCGCCGAGCACTTTCTCTTTCACCCCGCCGACCGGCAGTACCCGCCCGGAGAGCGTCACTTCCCCGGTCATCGCCAGCAGCGGCTTCACACGGCGCCCGCTGAAGAGCGAGGCCAGAGCCGTCGTCATGGTGATACCGGCGGATGGGCCGTCCTTTGGAATCGCTCCCGCAGGGACATGAATGTGCACGTCGTTCTTCTCATAGAAGTCCAGCGGTGCGCCGATCTCACGGGCGTGAGAGCGGACATAGGAGAGCGCGGCCTGCGCCGACTCCTTCATGACATCGCCCAACTGTCCGGTGATCGTCAGTGTCGAAGGTCGATTCAGCGGGCTGGGCGTGGAGGCCGTCTCGATGAAGATGATGTCTCCCCCCATCGGCGTCCAGACCAGGCCGGTCGCAACGCCGGGCCGATCGACACGCTCCATCGCCTCTTCGCGCTCGAAGCGCGGCGAGCCGAGGAACTCCTGCACCTGCACCACCGTGATCTCCAGGGACTCGTACTGACCTTCTGCAAAGGCGCGGGTCGCTTTGCGGCAAACCGCCGCGACTTCACGCTCTAGATTACGGACGCCCGCCTCGCGCGTATAACCCCGTACCAGGAACTGCACTGCCTGTGGCTGGAACGTGAGTTTCCCGACGATACCGTGCTCTTCCAACTGCTTCGGAATTAGATGCCGCTCCGCGATGGCGACCTTCTCCTCTTCCGTGTATCCGGCGATCTCGATGATCTCCATACGGTCGCGCAGGGGCGGCAGGATGGTGTCGAGCACATTCGCGGTAGTCACGAACAGCACCTTCGAAAGATCGAACGGCACGTCCAGATAGTGATCGCGGAACGCCGTGTTCTGTTCGGGATCCAGCACTTCCAGCAGAGCCGAGGAAGGATCGCCCCGGAAATCGGAGGTGATCTTGTCGATCTCATCCATCATAAAGACCGGGTTGTTAGTCTCCGCCCGCTTGATGCCCTGCGCGATCTGACCAGGCAGAGCGCCGATGTAAGTTCGACGGTGGCCGCGAATCTCGGCCTCGTCCCGCACGCCGCCCAGAGAGATGCGTACGAACTTGCGGCCCAGCGCTCGGGCGATCGACCGGCCCAGCGAGGTCTTCCCGACTCCGGGAGGTCCAGAGAAGCAGAGGATCGGCTGGCGGGCGTTGCCGTCGGTGCGATACTTGCGCACGGCCAGGTACTCCAGAATACGGTCTTTCACTTTTTCGAGGCCGTAGTGGTCGGTATCCAGAACCTCTTTGACCGCCTTGATATCCAGGTTGTCTTCGGTGCTGGACTGCCAGGGCATCGCGACCATCCAGTCGAGATAGGTTCGGGTGACGTTGTACTCCGGCGCGGCAGGATTCATGCGCGTCAGGCGGTCGAGCTCACGCTCCGCCTCTTTGCGCGCCTCGTCCGGCATTCCGGATTTGGCGATCTTCTCGCGCAGTTCGTCCACTTCCTGAGCGCGATCGTCGCCTTCGCCCAGCTCTTTCTGGATCTGGCGCATATGCTCCCGCAGGTAGTACTCACGCTGGGTTTTGCCCATCTCCTGCGCCACTTCGGACTGCAGTCGGCTGCCGAGTTCCAGCAACTGCAACTCGCGGCCCAGCAGCTCCATCAGGTGGGTCATGCGCGGTTTGAGCGCGACCGTCTCCAGGATCTCCTGGCGCTCCTGGAAGGTGAAGCGGGGCATCTGCGCAGCGATAAGGTCGGTCAGAATATGCGGGTCCTGAACGTTGTTGGGCATGCTGCCCATCTCGTCCGGCAGATCCGGGGACATTCCCACGATTTTGGTGAAAAGCTGCCCGATGTTGCGCCGCAGCGCCTCGATCTCCATCTTCTCCTCTTCGAGGATCTCAGGCTCTTCGATCAGTCGCACTTTTACTTTGAGGTAAGGCGTGGTCTCGACAGCCTCGATGACTTCGAAGCGTTTCAGGCCCTGCACGATCAGCTTGATGCCTTCCGGCACCTGGCCCATCATGCGGATCGCCACCACGGTTCCGATCTTGTAGATGTCGTCCAGCGTGGGATTCTCCACGGAGGGGTCTTTCAT
>JAYUMV010000072.1:0-8840 GCA_043762265.1 Chthonomonadaceae bacterium
TTTTCGGCTTTCGAGAGTTGTTTAGTTGGCACTTACAACTTCGATCCGAAAGCCCTATTCTCATTCATGGATTCGCCAGCCGATTTGGCGAAGGTATTGATTGAGATGGAACCGTTCTCGCTGACGAGATTGAGGGAACCACTCGTGCAACGGGAGTTGGGTATCACTTTTCCTTGTAGATTTCCTTCGGCTCCACGACAGTAAGGACAAGCATGGGAAAAGGTGAACTTTGCACTGCAAACGGCGTAGCGGGCAGCCTGTTCCGGTTGTAATGCGCACAGTCTATGCCAGCAGGCATTGCACAGAAAATCTTCCAGAGAGTTATTCGCTCGATCTGTACGCTTCCAGGCTGCAATTTCCGCACAGCCAATGACATCACAGTGCCCGACTTGCATGAGGTTCTCCAATTCGAAAGGGTATAAAGAGGTTCGCGAAACCAGGAACACGTTTCGCGTAGGAGACTGTCTCTAGCGATGGTTCCAGCGGCGGGGGACCAGTTCATAGCAGGCGACACGGCCGTCCAGACTGGCGGGCAGGGTGTCTTCTCTATCGAGAACGATTTCGCGCTTCGTTTCAATCTGCCGGTAGATGCCTCGAGGGACACGTTCTCCAGCGAGGAATAACTCGCCTTCCAATGGCTCTTTCAGGGGGATCTTTGTGATTGCGCTTGTCAGCATGATTGTCTTCTCCTTGACTTGCCTTGACTTGACTCTATTATAGTCCTCTGAGCAAAAGGAGAGATCCGCGAAATGGCCGATTGTGGCAATAGAAAAGCAGACATTTACGCTGGGGATTCCAGCGTATCAAGCGGATCGTTAGGTGAGCGCTAGGCTCACAATCCGTCATTTCGCGGATGTGCGAACCTGTCTCCTGCGCTACTATAGGCGTATGCATACCCTTGAGTTCTGAGGAAGTGTGTTCGGAGGAAAATGATGTTCAAAACGATCCTTGTCTGTTCCGATGGTTCGGATGCGGCGCTGCATGCTGCGCGTACGGCGGCGCGCATCGCCTGCCAATTTGGCTCAGAGGTGATTCTACTCAATGTTTTCGACGACAGTATCGGCAGAATGCCCTCTTTAGGAGTCTGGGAGATTGGAATCCCTTTGACAGACTTCGTGCAGTATGCCTCGAAGGTTCAGCAGGATGCTGAGGAGCGGACCGGCGCCGTTTTCATGGAAGCCGGAGTGCCTTTCCGACCGCTGCAAGAGATGGGAAACCCGGTAGAGATAATTCTCAGCGTGGCGGAACGCAAAAGCGCTGACCTCATCGTGATGGGCAGTCATGGACAGGGCGGATTTGACCGACTGACCCTGGGCAGCGTCTCCGATAAGGTGACGCATCACGCGACCTGTCCTGTGCTAATCGTACGCTGACATACGAAATGTACGGCAGGAATCGCTCAAATCGAGCAGGAGAAACGGAGGGGTCTTATGATTAATACAGATCCGTGGCAGATCAGCCCAGAGGACTTTCCCTGGCAAGGAGAACCCGCCGAGAGGCTGAAGTTCCTGCTTCAATACGCTATTCTGGCGCCTTCTGTCTACAACACGCAGCCCTGGATCTTCTCCGTCAAGGAGGATACGATCCAGGTCTTTATAGACACGACCCGCTGGGTTCAGTCTGGGGACAAAGACCAGCGCGACCTCCACCTAAGCGTCGGGTGTGCGCTGGAGAACATGTTGGTCGCCGCCTATCATTTCGGATACCAGTGCAAGGTGGATTACTTTCCCAGTCTGGTCCATTCTATGCTGGCCGCGACTGTCCGGTTGACGGCTGGCGAGGTGGGCTTTTCTCCTCGACAAGACCCGCTCTTTGATGCGATCCTGCATCGAAGCACAGATCACCATATCTTTTCTGCCGAACCCGTTCCACCCCACATGATTCATCAATTGACAGGGGGCTGTACCGAAAAGGGGATCGTACTCCATACAACTACCGATCGCGAACTCCTGCGGCACGTCGATGCGCTTACCCTCCAGGCGGACGCTGTCAAGTTCGCCGATCCTGCTTACAGGGAGATGATCGCCTACTGCATCAAACAGGGTGTATTCGATACGGACTGGCTCTTGACGAAGCTTTCCCAACTCGCGGCAAGTCATCTGCGGCACACCAGCAATCGGATCAAAGACGAGTTCCAGATTCTCAAAGGTGCGCCTGTGCTCGGAATACTGGCTTCTGAAACAGACGACCGTCCAACGCAACTGAGGGTGGGTCAAGTTTTCGAGCGGATCTTCCTGACGTCTGTGTCGCTAGGACTGCGCGTGGAGCCCATCACGCACGTGTTGCAGGTGCCGGAGACCAGGTCTGCGCTGGCAATGCTTCCCCTGATACACGGTCTCATTCCACAGATCCTGTTCCGATTGGGGGAGGCGGAGGTAGACCTGGCGCACACGCCGCGGCGCCCTGGCGAAGAGGTTCTTCTGAAGAGCGTCCATGTAGACACTGGACGTTAGCGATGCGACGCAAGGCTGACTCGAAAGTTCGATACTCGCGGTTCGCGGCGGCCCGCTATTCTAATGCGGGCATATCACAGGCGGAGTGCCTGCCGGAAAGAAGCCCATGTTTTCCAAAATCCTTGTTTGTTCCGATGGCTCCGACTTCTCGCTGGACGCCGTGCGCATAGGCGCTTCCATCGCAGGCCATTTTTGTTCGGAGGTTCTAATCCTCAATGTGTTTCCTTCACCCTATGCAGGGACTGGTTTTATGGGCATGTGGGAACTGTCAATACATCAAGACATCATCGACCGCTGCGCCAGAGAACTAAAGGAAGCCATAGAAGAAGACATTCTACCCATTTTCCGGCTCCGCGTAAAAAGTCGACCTGCCCGCCTATTCCGCTGTAGAACCGCTCCCCGATGGAATCGGCGCAGACCTGCCCGGTGAGATCCACTTCGATTGCGGCATTGATGGCAACCATCTTCTCGTTCTGCGCGATCACAAACGGATCGTTGACGACCTCCGTCGGATGGAACTCGATCGAGGGATTGTTGTCGACGAAGTCGTACAGCGCGCGAGTCCCCATGCAGAACGAGGAGACGATCTTGCCGGAATAGAGCGTTTTGCGACGTCCGTTCACGGATCCCTGCCTCGACAAGAGGCATCAGGCCGTCACTGAACATCTCCGTATGAACGCCCAGATCACGTTTGTCGGTGAGACAGGCCAGCACCGCGTCGGGGATCGCACCGATCCCCATTTGCAACGTGGAGCCGTCCTCGATCAGTTCGGCGATGTGCCGCCCGATGGTACGCGTCGCCTCTGTCTGCGGGTGCAACGACAGTTCCAGCAACGGACAGTCGCTCTCCACGAATGCGTCGATCTGACTCACATGTAGAAAGCTATCGCCCAGGGTGCGCGGCATTTGGGGATTGACTTCGGCGATCACCAGACCGGCGGTCTCGACCGCCGCTTTTACGACATCGATGGAGATGCCCAGACTGCAATAACCGTGCGTATCCGGAGGCGAGACCAGGATCATTGCGACATCAATGGGAAACGTTCCGCTGCGGAACAGCGCCGGTATTTCGGAGAGGAAGATCGGCGTGTAGTCGGCGCGGCAGGCGTTGACCGCCTCACGCACATTGGCTCCGATAAAGAACGCGTTGTGGTGAAACTGCTTCGCAAAACGCGCTTCAGAGTAGGGCGCATGGCCCATCGTCATGATATGGACGATCTCCGTATGGGTCAGATTGCTGGCATGGATCGGCAGCGCGTCCACAAGCGTCTGGGGTTCGGCACAGTTGCTGCCCACGAAAACGCGCTGTCCCGAACCGATTCGACCGACCGCACAAGCCGCACTCGTCAGCCGCTCCTGATAGAGAGGGAACCAGTTCCGACCAGACGATCCCTCATTCGTTCGGAACGAATTTCCGATCCTCGTTTCGGAACGAGGCGAGTGTTTTGCAGGAACGACCACGGTTTCATCGATCACAGACATGCGCTTGTCTCCTCTGTCTAGTGACATCTTCCTATCAACGTATTACCAACACAGAGCAGTGGGCATAGTGCGCAACGCAATTGGAGACGCTGCCCAGCAGCAGGGAAGTCAAAGCGTTCCGCCCCCGGCAGCCGAGGACGATCAGGCCGGTTTCCTGGCGCTCGGCAAAGGCGATGATGCTCTCCGCCAGGCTGCCTGTCTCCTGATGAAACGAGCAAACAACTCCTGCTTCCCTGGCTTGCCCGCCGACATCTGCCGAGATCTCTGCCAGCAAACTCTCCGCACGGGCATAAGGGGTTTCGCTATCGGCACTCGGATATGGCGTCAGGTTCATGGAGAGCGAAGAGCCTTCGAGGACATTGAGGACACGCAGGGAAGCAGCGAACTTTTGTGCGATTCCGATGGCAGTGGCCGTAGCGTGGCCCGCATCGTCCGATCCATCCGAGGCCAACAGAACCCGCTGCCATGGCGCTGCCGAGTCCCCTCGCACGATCAGAACAGGACAGTGGGCGCGATGCAGAACGCCCTCGGAGACACTGCCCAGAAGAAACGCCGGCACATCGCTCGCCCCGCGGCCGCCCATCACCACCAGGTCCACATCATGCTGTTTGGCGACACGCGTGATCGCATCCACGGGATGACCGCATTCGAGCAAGGTCTCGTATTTCAGGTTCGCTTCCCGCAAAATTCTGCCGGTATGCTCCATCATGCTGCGCTGCATCGCTTCGGCCTCCTTGTCAAGGAGCCCCTTACCGGAGGCATACTCCCACCCGCCGCCTCCGACAGCGGGATAGACGGCGATATTGGGATCGTAGGCATGAACCAGTAGGACGGCGGAATGAAATCTTTGCGCGATCTGTGCGCCCATTCTCGCTGCCGTCAGCGCACCTTGCGATCCGTCCGAACAGAGCAGAATTTTGCGGAACATGAGAAGGTCCTTTTTCATACGTCACAGAGAACTATGAAGCCTGACATCGGGTTAGGCTCTGCTGACGTCGATGCCGTTGCGACTCAGGAAGAAGGCGCGTCCCTGTTGCAAACACTCCTCCTTGGTCAACGCTTCCACATCCACCGTCAAAGCTCCGACGATTTTGCCGGCGATTTCAGGATGGTGTGTGGCGAGAAAATCCTTCAGATGTGTCATCGCGCTGCTGGCGCCGGTGCCATTCCCCATCAGGAGAACCTCTTCGGCTCCGATAAGCGTCTCCGCGATCGCCTGGTAGTAGGTTAGATTTTCGGGTGCGCGGGACGCTTTGTCCACGCCTTCGGTGTGGATAAGGCGATTCAGCGCTCCCGTCGGATCGTAGGGATGCAGACGCTCCGGCACGGAATCCCGGGTTTCCGTTTGGAAGACAAGAGTCTCCTTTTGGTTGATGACGACCAGCAGATGCAGGGCAAGCGGAGTCACCGGTTCCGCTGTCGTAATCGTACCGTTCTCCTCGACCCCAGCGCGCTCCAGAAAATGGCGGAGATCCAGAACCTCCTGAATTTCAGAGACATCCTTCTCCCGGTTACGGCGGAAGACTTCTGTAACACCGTTCACCGCGAACGCCAGGTGGCCGTTCTCCTGCACCTGCACGGTTCCCAGATGCTCCATCAGCGCGATAACATCGCGCCATTCCAGGTTATGCGAAGCGGGATGCTGAAAAACTCTCCCCATCGTGTGGGTGTGTTTGTGGCTCAAAGGTACTGTTTGCATAATCTTTGGTTCTTTCTGTCTCCAACCGGTTCGGTCCCGATCTCTTCAGGATTGCCGCATTCGAGGAGGATCTGATAGGGAATGGTATCCCATCTGGGTCAATAGCATATCCGCGAAACGACGGATTGTAGAGCACGGACATGGATTTCGTCTGCATTGGGATCGATACCAAATCCAGGTGGAGTCAGAGATCGTGTATCTGTCTGGGGGGAAAGGCGGCACGCAGAGCGTTCAGCACAGCGAGGACGTCGATGATCTCCTGGGCAACGGCGCCGTTTACCGGGCTTAAGTGGCCGGTGGCTGCGAAGAGCATCCCGAGGACGCTCAACGTCATGCCGCCTACGGCGCTCTGCAGCGCGATCACGCGCATGCGACGGCTGATATGCAGGAACTCATCCACCTTTGTGAGGGAGTTGTCGAGGATGACGACATCGGCCGCTTCTGCCGTCACGTCGCTGTTCTGACCGACCGCGATGCCGACGGTGGCAGCCATCATGGCGGGAGCATCGTTGATGCCGTCCCCCACATAGACCGTTTTGGCCGCAGCCGTCTCCTTGCGGACGATGGCAAGTTTTTCTTCCGGGCTCTCCTGAGCGAAGATCTCGGTGATGCCGACCTCTCCGGCGAGATAACGCACCTCTGAATCCCGATCTCCCGAGACGAGCATGATGCGTGTCAGGTGATGCTTCGGGGCAAGGTGGCTCACAAAGGAGCGGCTCTCCGCACGCGGGGCATCCCGAAAGCGCAAGACGCCTGCATAGCGCCCGTCGATCGCGACGACGCATTCCAGTCCAGCGGCGGCGGTGGGCATCTGATCAGCGTTCGCGACCTGTTGCGCAATGAGTTTGCTGCGGCTGGTGATCTGCACATGGTGGCCGGAGACGTCGCCGTGCAGGCCCTGACCAGGCGACTCGCTCACTTCGGTGGCCTCCGCAAGCGTGATCGAATCTGCCGTCGCTGCGGCCAGAATGGCGCGGGCCAGGGGATGTTTCGAGTAGCGCTCCAGGCTCGCCACGAAAGCCAGCATCTGCTCTCGTACGATGCCGGGGGCAATCAATTGTTCGGTGAGTTTCGGCTCGCCATAGGTGAGGGTTCCGGTCTTATCGAAGATGGCGGTGCGGCACTCCGAAATCTGTTCTAGCGCGACAGGGCTCTTCACGATGATCGCCTGTCGGGCGCACAGGGAGATCGAGCCCATGATGGCGACGGGGATCGCGATGAGAAGCGGGCAGGGGGTGGCGATCACCAGCACCGCCAGGAAGCGAATCGATTCCCCACTGAGGCCCCAGGCCAGCAGCGCGACGGTCAGGGCCACGGGCGTGTAGATCGCCCCCAGTTGATCGCCCAGTCGCCGCAAATGCGGGCGGCGGGCCTCGGATTCACGCATGACGCTCATGATCTTCGCGTAGCGCGAGTCGGCTGCGCGTTGGGTCGTGCGGAGCGCCAACGCCGACTCCCCATTGATCGCTCCCGAGAGGACGGTCGATCCGACCGTCTTGGTGATCTGAAAAGGCTCGCCCGTCAGGTAGGATTCGTCCATGACGCCATGACCTTCGATCACCTCGCCATCGACCGGGCAGGTGTCGTGCGGATAGAGGACGAGCGTATCGCCCACAGCGACCTCCTCCAACGCCACGTCTGCGATCTCCGTTCCCTGTCTGCGGTGAGCGACAGAAGGCATCCGCTTCGCGAGGGCTGCCAGCACGGAGGAGGCGCTGCGCAGCGCATAACTCTCCAGCGCCTCCCCGCCGGAGAGCATCAGAACGATGATCGCCCCGGCCAGGTATTCGCCTAGCAGAAGTGAGGTGATGATCGAGATCCCGCCCAGCAGATCGGAACCGAACTCGCGTTTCAAGAGCTTTTGAAGCAATTCATAGAGAAGCGGCAGTCCGCCAAGCAGGAGGATGGCCAGCAAGGGAGTGCGGTAGATCGCCACAGAGGTGTGTAGGCCGTAACGCAGCAGCAGATGCGCCAGGATAGCCACGACCGCTAGCGCCGTGATGATCGTGGTCTTGCGCCGAACGAGGCCAGGCAGCGAATACCAGGCCGGATCAGAGGGCGTCTCATGACGATTCTGAGGCTTGTTGCCCTGCTCGACCTCGGGCACAGGCGGAGTTTCGAGTGCGGTATTGGTCATAATGCCTCATTCTGATCCGGTGCAGACCAGAAGCCATCCTAGAAACGACGGATTGTGGAGAATGCGATGGCAGAAACAGAGGCCACGCGCTTCACCGGACGACGAGAACGGGGCAGTGCGCGTGGTGCATAACGCCGTCCGAGATGCTGCCGAGCATTAGGGACGGATCGCGACTTTGAGAACTCCGTCGCGGCGACTGCCGAACAGGTCGTAGGCTTCGCCGATCTTGTCCAGGGAGAAGGAGTGGGTCAGCATCGGCGTCAGATCGATACGGCCCGCGCGAACGACTTCGATCAGCCGCCGCATGCGCTCTTTACCGCCAGGGCAGAGCGTCGTCACGATGCGATTATCGCCCAGTCCGGCGGAGAAGGCATCGCCGGGAACTTGCAGTGTGCCCGAGTAGACTCCCAGACTTGAGAGCGTGCCGCCGGGCCGCAGACAGCGCAGGGCGCTCTCGAACGTCTGCTGCGTTCCCAACGCCTCGATAGCCACATCCGCCCCGCCCCCGGTCAGGCGCTTCACTTCGGCGACTACATCCTGGGCGCGGAAATCGAGCGCCACATCCGCGCCCATGCGCTTCGCCATTGCCAGGCGGGTGTCGTCGCCATCGACCCCGATCACCAGCGCCGCGCCCATCAGTTTGGCCCCTGCCGTCGCGCACAGGCCGATCGGCCCCTGGGCAAAGACCACGACTGCATCCCCGATCTTGACGCCGCCCGACTCCGCGCCGCTGAAGCCCGTCGAGGCGATATCCGCCAGCAGAACCACCTGCTCATCGCTGACGCCCTCGGGGATCTTGGTCAGATTTGCCTGCGCATAGGGCACCAGCAGATATTCGGCCTGAGAGCCGTTGATGGTATTGCCGAAGCGCCACCCTCCGATGGCCTCATAGCCGTCTCCGTGCCCGCACTGCGAGAGATGCCCGGAGAGACAGCCTCGGCACTGGCCGCAGGGCGTGATGGCTCCGACCAGCACACGATCACCGATCGCATAGCCGATGACGCCGGGACCCAGTTCGGAGATCACGCCTACCGGTTCATGCCCGATGATAAGCCCTGGTTTGACGGGA
>JAYUMV010000073.1:0-23472 GCA_043762265.1 Chthonomonadaceae bacterium
TTCGTTTCCGTGCGAAGCACACCGGCGTTCCCGCAGGATTGCAGGATTTTGCAGACGTGGAGCGAAATGTAGAAGGCAACAAGGGAACGGTTACGCAAATGCGCCTTGAAGGCCGGGATACCGGGACAGCGCTGAGGAGAAGAGAGATGGGGCGTTTTCATCATCGTCTGGGCGTCGTTGTGACGACGCTGGCGCTGTGTGCGATCGGGCATTCGGGGTGGGCACAGACGCGCTACGATCCGGGCAAGAACGCCCTGTCGCACACGGTGCCGAAGCCGGGACCGGAGACGCCGGATCGCAGCCACTCCATGCTCGGAGGCGCATTCGATCAGGGGCCGCGCCAACAGTCTAAATTGAGGAAAGGCATCGGCAATGTCCACTTTCCCGTCACGACCTCCAGCCCGGAAGCCCAGAAGTTTTTCGATCAGGGCATCAACTACCTCTACTCCTTCTCCTGGTTCGAGTCCGAACGCGCCTTCCGTACCGCCGCAAAACTCGATCCGGACTGCGCCATGGCCTACTGGGGCATGGCGATGGCCGACAGCACACGTGGCAAGGAGTTCCTCAAGTTCGCGCAGGATCGGGAGAGCAAAATCACCGACCGCGAACGCCGCTACATCGACGCACTCGCGATCACCTTCCAGAGCGGCGATGCCAAAGCCAACACCACTGCCAACATTCATGCCCTCGAAGCGCTGGTGCACGCCTACCCCGACGATGTCGAGGCGAAGGCGATGCTGGCCTGGGTACTGCACGACGAGCAGGCGGGCGGCTCCTCGTTCCGTGTCGCCATCGACGCCTTACTACGGCAAGTACTCGCCAAAAACCCCCTGCATCCTGCCGCGCACCACTATCGTATCCACATGTGGGACGGAGACAACGCCGAAGAGGCGCTGGATAGCTGCATCGCCTATGCGAAAGCCGCGCCCGCCGTCGGCCACGCCCTCCACATGCCGGGCCATATCTACGCCCGCCTCGGCATGTTCGTAAAGGCGACCGCTTCACTCGAAGCGGCCACCCGTGCAGAACGGCGCTACTGCGCCGAAGTGGGCGAGATGCCGTTCGAGACCTGGGACTTCCTGCATAACCAGGACTTTCTGTGCGGAGCCATCGGATATACCGGCAGAATTCACGACGGCGTTCAGTTGGCCATCGAGATGCGCGACACCCCCCGCGATCCGCAGTACAATCCGAACTACTCCTTCCAGCGCGGGCGTTCCAATCTGATGCGCGCCCGCGTGCGCGGCGAACGCTGGGACGACATTCTCAATGACAAAAATCATGGCTGGACCGATTCGGCCACAGATCGCCTCTGGCTCGGCTACGCGCAAGGGCTGGCCGCGCTGGGTAAGAACGACCTCGTCAACGCGCGGCGTATCGGAGCCGAACTGGCCAAGCTGGATCTGAGCAGCGATCTGCAAAACGCCGCCCGCCTGGAGATGCGCGGTCGGCTCGCCGTGCAGGATGGCAAAGCAGCCGAGGGAATCACACTGCTGAAGCAGGCGCTGGATCTGGAGAACAAGAGTTTTCAGCACGGAGACCCGATCAACTATCCGCGCCCCGTCTACGAATCGCTCGCCTGGGCCTATCTGACCACCAAGCAGCCGACAGAGGCCGAAACGGTCTTGAAAACCGGCATCAAGCGGGAACCGGAGAACGGTTTCGCCATCGCCATGCTGACGGAGGCGCTGGTGGCAGAAGGCCGACAACCGGAAGCGCTGGAGGAGTACGCCCAACTCGCCACGGTCTGGCAGCACGCCGACAGCGATCTGCCCGCTCTCGCGCGCGTCAAGGCGCTCAACCTACAATCCGATCCTGCCTGCAGCGTGCGGACGCTCTTCCCCACTCCCTTTTCTCCCTCCGCCGAAATGCAGCGCATCGGCCCCGGCGAGTGGCAGCCGTTTCCCGCGCCCGACGTTGTGCTGACCGGCCCCGATGGCAAGCCGACCCGCCTGGCGGCCTTCAAGGGCAAAAATGTGCTGCTCGTCTTCTACCTGGGCGGCGCATGCCCGGCGTGTACGCTGCAACTGAACGCCCTCGGCAAAGAAAAGGCCGATTTTACAGCCCTCAATACCGAGATCATGGCCGTCAGTTCGGATACCCCTCAGGCCAATCAGGCATTTCTCACCGCCAATCCCAAATATCCTCTCCGCCTCTTCTCCGACGTCAAGCACGATGCCGCCAAACGCTGCAAAGCCTTCGACGACTTCGAGAACAAGGAGCTGCATGCCACCCTGCTCCTCGACAAACAAGGCCGCGTCTGGTGGTACCGCTACGGAGTCGAACCCTTCACCGACACCAAGTTCCTCAAAGAAGAGATCGCCCGCATGAACACCTGGGAAGCAACCCATTCCACTCCCGCTCGCTAGCCGAGAATTCCCCTCCTGTAAATCCTGTAAATCCTGTCTAAAAGCATTTCGTTGTCCAGGCTTTACAGGATCAAATGCAGTGAAGGCGTTAAAACAGACTGCCCTGCGTTTCCGGCGGTTTTGCAATGGGGGCCAGTCCCAGGTGTTGCCGTACTTTGTTGACGGTCGCCGGGGCATGGCCCTCGTAGTCATCGTTGCAGAGGATATAGGCGGCCTCGATATGGGTCTGGTTGGCGCGAAGCGCGGCAACCCAGCGCGCGATCTCTGCGGAGCGGTCAGCCTGGAGCTCCCGGTGCTGATCGAAAGCGCCGTGCTTGCCGATCAGACGGATATAGGCGAAGTTCGTAGTCAGCTCCAGACGTTTTGGCAGCCCGACGATGTCGGCAGCGACCAGGGCGACCCTATAATCCGCGAGCATGTCCGCAACATCCGCTCCAATCAGCGAACGATGCCGGAACTCCATCGCAAAACGCGCCGTTTTATCCGAGAGTTGGGCCAGCCGAGGCAAAAAAGCTTGCAGAAGGGGCAGTTGGTCGCGCGTAAAACTCGGCGGCATCTGGATCAAGGTCGGACCGCGCTTCTCGCGCAGCAGCGCCATCGTTGCCACGAAGTTTTCCAGCGGCGCGCCGACATCCCGCAATCCGGCATCGTGAGTGATCATGCGCGGCGTTTTCGGGCAGAAGAGAAAACCATCAGGCGTCGCGTCTGCCCATTGGCGCACCGTCGTTTCGCGGGGCGTGCCGTAAAAGGTCGAATCGATCTCGACCGCATTGAAGGCGCGCGCGTAGAGCGTGATCGCCTGTTTGCCGGGCCCGGCGGGGGGATAGAAAGGGCCGTTCCAGTCGGCGTAACTCCAGCCCATGGTGCCGATATACACCGGAATCGTCAGCGGTTCCCCAGCCAGCGTGCCTTCTTGTCTGTTCATGACGCCTGAATTCGGTGCAAAAACCCGCTTCTCCTGCTTCCAACCAGGAGACTTGGAATTTAACTTCCTTCTGCCTACGTATAGATACAAACCACGCTCTTGCTGACTTCGAGCGCGGACTCTGCTGTTGTGAGGAATGCAGTACCATGCGGCATCGTATCCGCTTGACTTTGCGGTCGATTTTTTTCGCGCTGTGCCTACTCTTGCTGTTGCCTTCTCTGCGCTCCGGAGCCGATGACGACCTGCCTCCTGCCGAGTTGGAATCCGGCCAGATCAAGGGCATCGATGCGGAGAAAGAGACACTGAGCGGCGCTTTCCCTGGCCTGCTTCTGACCGTGCGCGCCCACGATTCCATCTTCGACTCCCGCTATCAACAACCTTATCGTGCCACCTGTAGCGCCTACACCGCGCGCCCCCTCGCAGGCAGCGCCAGTCTCACCAGCTATTCACGCCGCTTCGAAGTGCATGTGCCGGACGCCGAGGCCCTGCCGACCGCAAAACGGGTGGCAAAGCTCCTGCTGCTCCTGCAAGGCGAGATGCAGTCCCACTTGCGCGTCGATCATCCTGGGCGCTACCGTACGGTATCCGTCTGGCTGACCCGACGTGTGGAGCGGGGGCTCTCGCCGGATACCGCTGGAGAGCAGTTCAAAGACCAGATCTACATCTACGATCTCCTCGCCAACCGCCGCCCCATCGAATGGGGCCGGGAAGTCGCGCACGAATACGGCCATTTTGCGCTTGTGCCCAGCGCCGTCGGCTTTACGGCTCCGGAGGACGACTCGAACGGTGTTCTGGGAGAACGTCTCTTCCTGAAATGGCTCTGGGCCGACCTGCACGCGGATCGCCTCCATGCCGAGGATCTGCCATTTATCACCGCCGATCAACTCGACACCTATATCTCCCTCCAGGTCACGCCTCTGTTACGCTACGCCGCCCGTGAAGCCCCGGCTGCCCGCCAACTGGCGAAGACCGATGCCGACGGGATGGACTACTTTATCGGCCTATTGCTCTATCTCGATTCGCTTTATGGAAGCCGCCAACTGCAAGATATCCGCGCCTGTACCCTGCCCAAACAGAACGGGGATTTTGTCCATGCACCGGATTTCCTACGCGGTACCGTACAGTCGCTAGCGGAAACGGTGGACCAGACACTACATTTTGTGGGCCTCTCTGCAGACAATAAGACGGCCTCCGTCCTCGTCTATCTGCAGCCTGCCACGTATACCCTCCTCGCGGAGAAAGGCATTGCCTCCTGGCAAGTCGATAACCCTAAGCTTCATGCCAAAAGCCAGACCGTGTTGAGCGCCGACATAGCCGGATGGCATCGCCTGATCGTAACCTTTGCCACCCCTCCCAACGCCGCAACCGTCCTGCATCTCCATCGAGGAAAATAGCAGAAGGGTTCCGCTTTCCTTTCGGCGCTCCCAGGCCCATTCATGGGCCTTTACTTTCCCTTCAGGCCGCTCCTTTAAGGGGTAGCCTTCCAGGAAGTTGTCAGGTTGCGGGCTGTGGGGTACACTGATCCCTATGGAAAATGCCGTTTCGACAATCGGGCCGCGCTTCGATGTGGAGGCGAAAGTGCTCTCCCATGAGCGGGTGATCGGGCAGGAGTTCGAAATCGTTTTCGAGGCTCCCGACATAGCTCGTGTGGCGCAGCCGGGCCAGTTTCTAGAGCTGCTATTTGGAGACAGTTACGCGCCTCTGTTGAGACGCCCTTTCAGTCTGTACCGTGTCGATCGCGAGGCGGGAACCTGCAGTGTGCTCTATCTGGCGCGCGGGTCGTTCACCAGCGGGCTGGCGCAGAAGCGAGCCGGAGACAAAGTGTCACTGCTCGGGCCGCTGGGCCGACCTTACCGCTGGAGAGCCGGAGAGAGAGAGCGGCATATTCTCATTGCAGGCGGTATCGGCGCGCCACCACTCTATTTTCTGGCGCACGAACTCAGCCGGACGGCAGGTATCGATCCGGCGCAGATCGTCGTCATCAATGCAGCGCGCACCCGCGACCTCCTCGTCGCGATGACGGAGTTCGGGAACCTGAACCTTGTGCTGCAAGCCGTGACAAACGACGGTTCGCATGGCGCACGCGGCCTCGCCACCGAACTGCTGACGCGTCTGCTCGACACGGATTCGACTCCTGCCCACCTCTACTCCTGTGGCCCGATGCCTATGCTGCGCGCGGTCGGCGATATCGCGCTGGCGCGCAAGGTGCCCTGTCAGCTCTCCATAGAGACCTCCATGCCGTGCGGTATCGGCCTGTGCCAGGGCTGTGTCGTGTCGCTGCATGCCCCTTCTGCTGCCGGAGGCTCCCGCGATGCGCTGGCCTGCATCGAAGGGCCTGTCTTCGATGCGCACCTACTGCGCTGGTAGAGACGATCTCCCATCTCATGCCTACTATATGCTAAAATAGTTCGTTCAGCCCCCCACGAAGGCGGGAACTGAGACAATACCGAAGCGGAGGATCGAGAAAGCATGGCAACGCTGGCGGAAGCTCTCTATGCACAGCCGACGGAACGTCTGCGAGACCTGGTGACGACTCGAGGCATCGAGATGAAGCGTCTCGCGATAGCGCCCGACAAACGTCAGTTGGTGCAGTTGTTGACGGCTGAATTGACACGCCCACAATCGATCAATGCGGCGGCGCTTCAGTGCAATGCACGCGAGTTGCGCCTCTTGCAGATCATGGTCTCTCAGGAGTCTGGACCGGCGCTGACCTGGAGCCGCGTCGTGAATGCGGTCGGCGGCAAAGAGTTAGAACCCGCGCTGATTCGCGTCATGGACGGATTGACACGCCTGGGTCTCGCGTTTCGAATTGGCACAAACGTGTTCATCCCGGACGCCGCGCGTCATCAGATTCCCCAGTCGCTCTCGGATCGCTATACCCTCGAACGCCTGCTGAACCTGTACGACGCGCCCTCCCTCAAACGTATCACCGAAAACCTCGGCCTGCGTGCGAGCACCAAGACGCACAATCTGGAGGCCGTTCTCATTGCCCTGATGGACCGCGAACGCCTGTCCGCTCTGCAGCCCCCGTTGACCACCGACGAACGCCGGGTGCTGGAGTATATTATTCAGGTGGGTGGAGACGCCCTGCCTTCCGAGGTCGCCGCCGAGGTTCTAGGAGGCAAAACCGATGAGTTCTTCCGGTACGATTGGCAGAACCGCTGGAAACAGGGACGGGAGCGCAATGCGGTCGATACCCTGCTTGCGCGCGGTATGCTCTTCGTCCTCTCCCCCAACTATGGCTACAATCTGATCCTGGTGATTCCGGGCGACCTGGTGCGCGTGATGACGAATACCGGCAGCTCCGGTTTCTGGACCGAAGCGGCTCCCGCGCCGAAACCCCTTTTGCCTCCTCCCACACAGACGAAGCACCACACCACCCTCATCCGCGACATCGTCTCTCTGCTCGGCTTTCTGGGCACTCAGGAGGCCTCACGCACCAACACCGGTTACATTCACAAGACCAGTTTGAAGAATGCCGCCCGCACCTTCTCGTTGCAGGACGATCGCTATGCCTCCTTTGTCTACGCGCTCTGCCGTGAAGCGGGGTTGATAGCGCCCTACGGTGAGAAACAGAACTATGCCCTCACGGAGCAAGGCGATCGCTGGCTGCACCTGGAGACACACGCGCAGCAGCAGACGCTGTTCGACGCCTGGCGCAACGGAGTTCTGTGGGGCGAAATGTTCACCGACCCCTTGCAGAAAAGCAACGCCTACCGCTCGAAAGAGCTGATGGCGGGGATTCGGCAGGCATCTCTGCGGATGGTAGCGTCCAGCGGGGCGAGCGAGTGGATGGAGATCATCTCCTTCACGGACGCTCTCTCGTTCGGCTCGCCTCTCTTACTGATCGAGACGGGCCATCAGGGCCATCTGGTAGCCTCCCCGCTCGTCTTCACGCGTCTGCTCGTCGGAGAGTGCCTCGCCTGGCTAGGAATGGTGGAGTTGGCGGGGACGGATTCGGGCGTGGCAGCGGAGACAGTCGGCCTTTCCGACGGCAAAAGCGGGAAGGCGAGCGCCAGGGGCGAGGCGACAACGAAAAACTCGGCCCCGGTCTTTACAGGGTTCCGCCTCACGCCAGTGGGAGCGCGACTGCTGGAAGTTCCCAACCTTGCTCCGCTGTCGGAAACGCCCCGTGAAGACAAATTTATATTGCAGGCAAATGCCGAGATTTTCGTGCCGCCCTATCTGGCGCCTGCGATCCTCTACAACTTGCTCACCCTCACCGACGTTCCGACCAAAGGCGGAACCGGCAACACCGTGCATCTCACCCGCGAATCGATACGCCGCCTGCTGGATCGCGGCGCGACCGCGCGCAATATCCTCGCCTTCCTGCAGGCGCATACCCGTACCGGTATTCCTCAGAACGTGGAGTATCTCATCAATGAGGTCGGCGGAAAGCATGGACATATCCGGGTCGGGAAGGCCCACACCTATCTTCAGGTCGATTCGCCTATCCTTCTGAAGGAGTTGCAGGCGCGGCGCGAACTGAAGGAGCAGTTTGTGCGAGCGCTCAGCGATACCGTCGCGATCCTGAACACGGAAGACCCGGAGACATTGTTGCGGAACCTGCGCAAAGCGGGCTATCTGCCGGTCAACGACGACTCGGCGCTGCGCAATCCCTTACAGATCCAGAAGGCGGAGGAGGCGCCTCTCGTCCATCTTCCGCCCCCCTCCCCTGCGGACGGTAAGAAGGCGACGGCTGCACTACCGACGCTGGACTGGGAGCGCATCGCCCGAGACGATGGCAAAGCCTGGAACTCTATCGCTGGATTGAGCAACGTCATGCCGCCCGAAGCGGTTCAGGGCAAAATGCAGATCGCGAAACTGATCCGCGAGGCGACCGAAGAGGAGCGGGCCATCCAGTTCGCGCAGGCCAATGTGCCAGAACCCCTCACCTTGATTCCTCGGCAACTCTTTGGAAACTTCGTGCAGGGATTCTCGCCCATCAGCGAAGGCTATGAGACCCACAATATCAATCTGATGACCTGGGCGCGTCTCCTATGACGATTTTGCAGATCCGCAGACCGCTCACACGAGCCAGATTGCGCGTTCCTGAACCCTTTGCTCCGATCAACCGTCCAAAAGGTGAGAAAAATTCTTATTTTCCGCCTGGGAAGCGATGCGAAACCGGCAAAGTTATGATACAATGAGAGGCTGTCCTGAAAGGGGGTGCACTATCGACCTCCTGCCGGAGTCAACGCGGGTTGTACGTGTTATTGGGGTCCGGTGCTCTAAAAGCCGTCGAGCGGGGTTTACCCTGATCGAAATGCTCGTCGTGATCGCCATTATCGCTATTCTGGCCGCTATTCTTTTTCCCGTGTTTGCACAGGCGCGCGAGAAGGCACGGCAGACTGCCTGTCTCTCGAATGCCCGGCAAATGGGTCTCGCCGTGATCATGTACACGCAGGACTACGACGAGACGATGCCGCTTGCCGCGACCGCAACCCCAACGGGTTTTTTGAACTGGCACCATCTAGCGGATCCTTACGTAAAGAATAAACAGGTCTGGGTTTGCCCAAGCGCCAACCTGCCGATACGGGACAGTCTGGGCAATCTGGTCTGCCATTACGGCTTCAACAGTTACTATCTGAACACGGGCATCAATGTTTTCAATATCTACTCGTTGAACAACGCGCCGGGCGTGACGCTTGCCGCAATCACCGATACCACACGGACGGTGTTGCTGGCGGACTGCCGGGGCGTGAACGGCTATCAGACGGCGGATCATCTCAGCACCTACCTGCTGCCGCCTTCCCAGCCACCGGGCAGCGCCGGAGCGAACTTCTGGGGACGGCCCGATCCGCGCCATGCGCAGGGTGTCGTCGTCGAACTGGTAGATGGACATACAAAGTGGTTCCGCACGAGCGGTTTCTATCTCGGTCAGTCGCCGCCGGACGACTGGTTCGATCTCCAATAGCGCCTTATTCAGGCCCGCCCTGCACTTCCACAGGACAGCCGAGCGCTCTAAAAATAGGCGGCAGCAGACCTTTCCGCATCTCAGGCAAGCGCACGCGCCGTGCGTGCAACTTTTCGGTTTCGGTTCCGGTCTCTTAAGAGGGAAGCGATTCAAAAAGAGCGTCTTTGATATCCGGCCTGCAGAGTTTGGTATTCTTGTTAAGAGAGGAAGTCCACAGACGTTTGTCGTTCGACAACATCTTTCTCTGCGAGGGACGGGTTAACAGCCGTTGGCAAGAGAGAAATACTGTGTGACCCCGTGATAACGGGGTCTGTTTTATTCAATCCCGCACGTCGCGCCGATAAAGGTGCAGACGCGGGAGACACAGAGCGCGAACGACGGTCTCTGTCCAGAAGTGAGAAGGGAGGGCGCAATGCCCGTACAGACGATGAACAAGACGCTGGAAAGCCTGCGAGAGCGGGGCCGGAAGCAGGGCTTCCTGACCGACCGCGAACTCGCAGAGGCCTTGAGTAACAACAATGAGTCGCTCGATGTCGAGACGATTGAAGCTTTTATGGAGGAGATCGAGGAGGCGGGAGTTTCGGTAGTCGCCAAAGCGCCCCCCAAACGAGATTCCGCCGACGAGCGAGAACCGACTCCCGACGAGCTGGAGCCTGTTGCCGAGCTCGAAGAGAGCACGCAAGCCTGGCTGCGCCGCGCCGGAAAGGTCGCCCTGCTGACGCATGACCAGGAGATCACCCTGGCGCGTCGGATGGAGACGCCACGCAGCAAGTTCGAGGCGGAAGAGGCGAAGAACACGCTCATCCTCGCGAACCTGCGGCTGGTCGCTTCCGTAGCCCGCCGCTACCTGGGTCACGGCATGCCGATCGAAGACCTGATGCAGGAAGGCACCATCGGACTGATCCGCGCGGTCGAGCGATTCAACTATCGCAAAGGCTATCGCTTCAGTACCTACGCTATCTGGTGGATCCGCCGAGCGATCAGCCGGGCGATTGCAGATCAGGCCCGCCTGATCCGTCTGCCTGTCCATGTCACCGACACGCTGGGCCGCATCAATAAGACCCGAGGCACCCTGCGCGAGAAGCTGGGCCGCATGCCGACCCGCTCGGAACTGGCCAGCGAGCTGAGCATGACCGAGGAGAAGCTGACGGAACTGCTGCGCGGCGCCATCGAGCCCCTTTCACTGGAAACTCCGATCGGGGAAGAGGGCGAAAGCCGCCTCGCCGACCTGATCCCGGCGACCGACGCGCAGAACCCGGTCGTGGAAGCGACCCGTGGCGCCCTGCGCGACGAGATCATGCTGGCGCTGGAAGACCTGACGCCGCGTGAGCGCGATGTCATCCTGCTTCGCTACGGCCTCAACGGCGACGAGCCCAAGACGCTGGAAGAGGTCGGACGCGAACTGGAAGTGACGCGCGAGCGCGTTCGCCAGATCGAGTCTTCGGCCCTGACCAAACTCCGCAAGCGCAGCCGCACCCGCCGCCTACGCGAACTGATCAGTTAATTCCGGTTTCGTAATGAGACCTTTACCACCCTCAACCGTCCTCCAGGAAAGTATTCTGGAGGACGGTTGTTTACAAGGAACCCTCCCGATGGCTCTTACTTTACCTGCATTCGTGATTACGGTTAGCGGCGTTTCCGGGGCGGGGAAATCCTCGACGGTGCGCGCAGTCGCGCAGCAGTTGGGGGATGCCTCCGGCTTCTACTTCGACGACTATGGCGAAGCGATGCAGCAGCCGGAAGACGGCTTGCGCTGGATCGCGGAGGGGGCGCAGCTTACCGCCTTTACTCTGCCACAATTTGGCGAGGACGTGCGCAGGCTGCGTGGGGGAGAGGCGGTTGTTACCCCAACGGGGCGTCGCGTGGAGCCCGCCTCTTTTCTCGTCATCGAAGAGCCGTTCGGCGCGGGCAGGAACGATATGGCGGATCTGGTGGATTTCAGCGTCTGTATCGATTTGCCGATGGAGATCGCCCTGGCCCGCCGCCTGTTGGATGCCGTGGAGCGCTGGGAGGGGAGCCCTGAAAAGCGCATGCGGTGGATAGGAGCTTATCTGAACACCTACCTGTTTGAAGGGATGCGCGAGGTCTATGGGGCGATCAATAGGCGTGTCGAGGAGCGCTGCCAACTGACGCTGGACGGTCTAATGCCGATCGAAGAGAACGCCCGGCGCGTCGTGGAAGCGGTGCGACGGAGACGCCATTAAGGAACAAGATCGAAGGTGTGCGCCCCGGAACCGATGGAGTCGAACACGATGCTGTCCGCTTCGATACGGCCTTTCCGTTTTACTCCGTCTACCAGAACAAAAGCGGTGTTCGTGCCCTGACGTGGCACCCAGACTTGTGCCGTTGTGTTGGCTGGAATCACTATTTGTAGATGCGCTTGTTTTGGAGTGAGCTTGAAGCTTACCTGAACAGTGCCGCGAACGGTGGGAAGCGTGAGCGCTGCCTGCTCCAATCCGCCGGGTTGCGGACGGATGCGCATGCGACGAAAGCCGGGTTCGAGCGGTTCGACGCCCATCAGGAGGCGTGGGATGACATTGGCCGGAGCGGCCCCCCAGGCGTGATTCCAGTCCTGATTGGGTTTGAAACGCGTGTCCCACGCTTCCAGGGTGATCGTGCTGCCGATGTCGAGCATGTGGCTCCAACTGCGGTCGGTGTGCGCGGTCAACAGGCGCAACGCGTGGTCCGCCTGTCCGCTGCGATAGAGGGCTTCCAGCAAGAACTGCGCTCCATAGACGCTGCAGGCCATGCCCCGACTGCGCACAAATACTGCAACTTTTGCTACCCGCTCGGCAGGGACCAGATCGAACGCCAGGGCGAACATATTCGCATGTAGGGAGCTATGTTTGCTGCCTTCCCCATCGATATAGACCCCCGTCTGAGGATCGAAGAGAACTGTATTGAAGGCCTGCCGCACTTTCGCCGCCTGCTCTCGGTAGGAGACAGCGTCCTGCGGTTTCTCCAGTGCGCCCGCGATCTGACTCATCAAGACCAACGCCCGATAGTGGAACGCATTGACGACGGTGTTGACCGGGCGCATCTCATAGCCGTCCCGCTCTCCTATCGGCCAGTCCACGATGTCACGCAGCGGTTCGCCGTGAATCGAGGCGATCACCTCTTTCGACACGGCAGGATTCGTGGTGGAGATCAGGCCGTCGGGTCGCGCCAGCGCCGATAGGGTTTTGGCTTGCAGGTCGGGGTAGAAGGCCTGGAGGCTGCGATCGTCTCCCGTGTAGAGGTAGTCGGTCCAGGCCATGAGCACGGAGTGCAGGGTCCATTCGGTGGGCCATGTCGGATGCTGAATCAGATACTCGTGGCTGTAGCGGGCCAGCGTGAACTCCCGATCGACAGAATAGTGGCCGAGTTGATCGATATAGGCATCCGCCTCGTAGGGTTTGCGTTCGCGGTCGCCGTCCACGTAGACGCCTGCGTAGGTCGTCGCCGCGATGCTGTAGCGGCACATCTCCCAGACAGCGTTGAGCGTAGGGTCGGAAGAGGAGAAGCGCGCGGCAGTCTCATCGAAAGGGTAGCGTACCGCGATCTGCCGCGCATCATCCTCGGTCAATTTTCCGGGGTAGTTCTCGATCTCGACATAGCGAAACGGCATCACCGGGCCGATGTCGGCGGGCATTCGGCGCGCATCGTTCGGGGTCAATGGAACGGTATAGCGCTGAGTTCCAGCCTGAAGAGTGATCTCCGACTTCCGATACCGCACCGATCCGAGGGGCTTACGGTTGACGGTAGGGCCAGCGCTCAACGCTTCCCCAAGATGCACAACGATTTTTTTGCCTGCTTCAGCACTCTTCAGATTCATTTGTAGTGCGGCAAACGCGTCCCGTCCAAAATCCAAAAAGTAGTGTCCTGGTCCTAGCTCTTGCATCTCTACGGGAGCGACTTCCATCCGCTCGACCGAGTAGCGTGCGGTGGTGTAGCATTCCCGCACCGGCGCGTTGGGAACAGCCTGCGGCAGGGATCCGATCCGAAAATGTTGTGGCAGCGACCATCCGCTGATATGCCCCTGTCTATCCCAGGTCTGTACCTGCCAGAAGTAGGTGTGGTTCGCTTCCAACACAGGGCCTCCGTATGCGACTGCCGTGCTGCGGTCTGAACTCACTTTTCCGCTGTTCCAGCGACACTTCGCGCCTTGCGACAGCGCAGTAACGCTGTCGGCCAGACGCATACGGTACGCGGTCTGCACCGCATCGCGCCCTCCTCCGGGCACGATCCAGGAGAAACGCGGTGCGGAGTTCACTAGCTCCACCTTCTCCGGATGCGCCAGCAGATCGCACATCAATCCACTTGGGGACGATGTCATCCCGGGCTGCGCCTTTCCGCAGACCGGCCCGGTTACCAGCAACGCGATCCCGACTCCTGCCCACCCTGCTTTCCAATTCATCACTTCGCTCCTAAGACCAAGAATGTTTTTGTGTAGTCGCCATGCGCAAATCCGCCGGGCGAAAGAAGGCGCATCTCCTGACTTTCCCTACCGGAGTTTCACGTATTGACATACATAGGAATCCAATGTATAATAGCCGTATGCATCGGATAGGAGAGTATCTATGGCAGACGACAACGAACTTCTGAAGGGAAACACTCAGACACTTGCCCTGGCCGTCTTGAAGGATGGACCAAGGCATGGTTACGCGATCGCCCGCGAAATCGAACATCGGAGCGCCAATGCGCTTCAGTTCAAAGAAGGAACCCTCTATCCCACGCTGCATGCGCTCGAACGCAACGGCTTTATCGTCGGCGTATGGAACCAGGAAAACGGGAAACACGCACGTAAGGTCTATACGATCACCATGGATGGTCTGGCCGAATTCAACCGCCGTACCCAGACGTGGAACGCCTTTGCGAGAGCCGTAACGAGTGTCATTCTCGGCACACAACAAGGAGACAGCGATGCCGCAACACCTACAAAACCCGGATTTCGACTCCAACCGCATCCAGAAATCAGCCGCTGACCTGGCCGCAGAAGCGAAGCTGGATGCCTACTTAGACACGATCTGCGCGAATGTGCCCCGGGAAGTTCCCGCAACGGCCGTGCAGGAGATGCGACAGGAGATGTATGGACACCTGGTCGCGGCGCTCTCCGCCCACTGCGAGTTGGGGAAGAGCGAAGAGGAGACTGTTTCCCATATTCTAACCCAGTTCGGTAGGCCCGAGATCGTGGCTCGCCAGTGGAAGCAAGAGTGGGAAGAGACGCTCGCACAGAAGACGAATGCGCCCTTCCGGCTCTCGATTCGTCCGGCGCTCGGCGTCTGGGCAACGGCCTATATCGTTCTCCTGGGAATAGGGGGGCTGTTAAAATCCTCCCCTGCCATGCCCGATATCCTAAGAACGCAATGGACACTGCTCGGCGTGTTCGGCATCCCTCTCCTCTCAGGCGCCGCTGTTGGTCTGCTGGCACGTCAGCGACCGACCGTGAGCAATCTGGTTGCGGCCATCTCCGTTTTCCCGGTGTATCTGCTGATTATCGCCTTCCAGTTGAATGCGATCTCACCGGGGGGCTGGAAATCGGCGCTCTGGTTTGCAATCAATCCGTTTGTGCTCTGGCTTCCCCTAAGCAGTGTGGCGACGGCGCTCACCGCTCATATCCGAAAGTTGTCTCAGCGCCGTCTCGCTGTCCGATAGAACGTTCGTGAGTGCAGCAGACCAACCCCTCCGCAAGCAACGGAATCTATGTGTTCGATACACTGTCCCTCGGCAAGCCATCACTTCCATGTTTGCCGAGGGATATTATGTGTGTTGCCCCCAGGCTAACGATTGATGTTTGCGCCTACCGACGTGGCTTCCCTGGTGCGAATGACAGCGACGCGGTAGAAGAGACTGCGGCGCACATGAAAGTCTTGATTCTCTCGCAGGCCGAAGGTCTGGGGCATGGCGCGGTATTCCGGGAGGGAGTAGGCGCGCAGAACGGAGGCAGGGCCGTCGTGGCGGGTCAGGCGGTTCATGCCGGCCAGAGTGGAGACGGCGCGAAACAGGAACCAGGCCGACCAGGCGCGGCGCAGGTCGTTGACGAGCCAGCCATGTCGCGCCACGCGCTCCATCTCGCGAAGGGCGAGGACGCTCTGTTCGAAGCCGAAGTGATGGAAGGCCAGCGAACAGAGGACATAGTCCACGCTCGCATCCGCGAAGGGCAGCCGAAACGCATCCCCGCGCACCAGTCGAATATCCTTTTCAGCTCCGACCTCTTCCCGAGCGAAACGCAGGATGGGCGGGCTGAAATCGAGGCCGATGATGCGGACAGGCACGCCTTCCCGTCTTCCCAGCGCGACAATCGCTTTGGGCAGATCGCCGGAACCGGTCGCGACATCGAGAAAGGTGACAGGGCGCGCTGCGAACGTCGGATCGGACTTCGCAGCCCGCAGCCAGATCTTCGCCTGACGGGTCACGACAGGCGTTCCGCCCAGAAACCGATTGGCGCGCTGCACATCGGTCATGCTGGCGCGAAAATCGGCATAGGGTTGTGCATCGTCGTCGATCAGTTCCGGCTCATCGATTCGCTCGGGAGTATCCCAATCCAGCAGGCTTTTCAATCTTATCCTTTGTGCAGGCGCTTGGTGGAATTTCCCGCAGGGTTGAGCGGGTTGACAGCAACACAATGCATCGCTCAGCGCCGCGTGGATTGAACTTTCGACACGCAGACGGCGTACACCTGTATATACTACAGAAACTCATTCAGGGCGAACGACTCTGTTTCATAAAGAGCCGACGGAGACGACATTGCAGGCATTCGACAGCATCAAAGAGCGACGGCGAGTAGTCGTTACCGGGATCGGAGCGATCACGCCGATCGGTGTCGGGGTGGACGGTTTGAGAGCGGGTCTTCGAACCGGACAGTCGGCAGTTCATACCATCACCTCCTTCGACACCTCGCTCTTTGTCACCCATATCGCCGCCACCGTGAAAGACTTCGATCCGGTGCCCTATCTCGATGGCAAGAAGCTGAAACGATTGGACAAGTTCTCCCAGTTTGCGGTCGCTGCCGCCAAGATGGCTGTCTCCGACGCCTGCCTCGACTTAAACCGGGAAGACCGCAATCGGATCGGCGTCTGTCTTGGTACTGCTTTGGGAGGAATCTCCTTCGCGGAGGAACAGTACCCCAAATTTCTGGCGCAAGGTCCGCACGGCGTCAATCCCATGCTTGCGCTCAGCGTCTTCAACGGGGCCGGGTCGTGCAATGTCGCCATCGAATTAGGCGTCAACGGCCCGGCGACAGCCAACGGCGACTCGTGCGCCTCCTCCCCCATCGCGATCGGACACGCGGTCGATATGATCCGCGCAGGCCGCACCGACGTGATGCTGGCAGGCGGATCGGAAGCGCCGCTCTCCCCGCTCTGTTTCGGCGCCTTCGCCATTATTCGGGCGATGAGTCAGCGGAACGACGATCCGACAGGCGCTTCCCGTCCGTTCGACCAGGAGCGCGACGGCTTCGTGATGGCGGAAGGCGCTACGATGCTCGTTTTGGAAGAGTTGGGCCATGCGCAGGCGCGTGGGGCGCAGATCTATGGGGAGATCCTGGGTCACGCCTGCACCAACGACGCCTTCCACATGACGCAGCCCCGCCCGGACGGCACGCAGACCGCACGCTGTATGCGCGACTGCCTGCGCGAGGCTGGCATCACGGCAGATCAAGTCGATTATATCAACGCGCACGGCTCCAGCACTTCGCTCAACGATAGTTCGGAGACCACGGCGATCAAGACCGTCTTTGGCGACCGTGCCTACCAGATTCCGATTAGCGGCACCAAGGGCGCACACGGGCATGCCCTGGGCGCGACCGGCGCATGGGAGGCGGCGATCAGTCTGCTGGCTCTCCGCGACAACTGGCTCCCTCCGACCCTGAACCTAACGACACCGGATCCGGCCTGCGACCTCGACTATATCCCCGAAACCACAGGGCGCTCGCAGCAGATAAATTACGTGCTGTCCAACTCCTTCGGCTTCGGAGGCATCAACGCCTGCCTGCTCTTCGGTCGGGTCTAAGCTGCTAGAGACGCCACATGCCACGTTCCATCCGGTCCCAGCCTGCCAGTAGTCCCCCACAGCATCCTCTCTTCGGCCACCTCTCGGCCTTCCGGGAAGATGCCCTGGGTTTCCTGACGCACTGTGCCCGCCACTACGGTTCTGTGGTGCCGCTGCGAATGCTGTACAAGCCTGCCTTTCTGCTGCTGGACTCCGCAGACATCGAGCGCGTACTCGTTACCGACCACAAAAGTTTTCGCAAGGCGGCATGGCTTCATACCGCTCCCGTGCGACGCGTGCTGGGCGAGGGCCTCGTCACCGCCGAAGGCGCGGAGTGGCGGCACCAGCATCACGCCTGTCAACCTGCTTTCCAGCCCGGTCGCATGGAGCATTACGGCGCACTGATCGCCACGCTTGCAGAGCGGGCACTCGTGGATTGGCAGCCCGGCCAGTCGCGCGCACTTCAGCAGGATATGGCGCATCTGGCGCTGCAGGTCGTAGCTTACACGCTTTTCGATGTCGATGAAACGGGCTGGTCGGAAGAGGCGAGTGCGTCCGTAGACACGTTGATGGCCCGTTTCACGGCGAAGCGCAGCCTTTTCGGTATGATTCCCCTCCCCGCGAGTCCGGCGGAAAGGAGGGCTGCGCGTCAACTGGATTCGGTGATAGAGAAGCTCATACGCTACCATGCCGACCGTCAGGAGACGCTTCCGATAGATCCAAAACAGGCGGACCTGCTTTCGGTATTACGGGCCGCCGCCCAGGCTGGCGGTGAGAGGATGCAGGGTCTTGACCTGCGCGGTCAGGTAAAAACGTTTCTCTCGGCAGGCCACGAGAGTTCCGCGCTGACCCTGGTTTGGGCCTTCCTGCTCCTCGCCCAGGCTCCTGAGGTGGAATCCCAACTCGTCCAGGAACTGGAATCGACGCTTCAGGGTCGTGCCCCTGCCTATGCAGATCTCCCCCACCTGCCTTACACACGGGCGATCATGCAGGAGACTCTGCGCCTCTACCCTCCCGTGTGGATGACCGGACGACAGTCCCTGCGCCCCTGCGAAATCGGCGGTTTTAACATCCCGACCGGTGCATTCATCATGACCAGTCAATGGGCGGTCCAGCGCCTGCCGCAGCACTTCCCCTGCCCCGACGACTTTCGCCCGCAACGCTGGCTCAACGGCGAAACGACCGACCTGCCGCGCTTCGCCTATTTCCCTTTTGGGGGCGGCCCCCGCATCTGCATCGGTCAGAACTTTGCCCTCGTCGAAGCCATCCTGCTCCTGGCCACTATCGTTCAGCGCTTTCATCTGGAACCCGAATCCGGCTCCGAACTCCACCCCTGGCCCAGCATGACTCTCCGCCCACCCCAAGGAATAAAGATGCGGCTCACCGCCCGAACATAGATGTCAACGGCCTGTTATGTGAGAGTGCCCTACTGTCGTTTCAGTGGATACTCCGATTCGACTTTCGCCTTGATACAGCGCAAAGTCTTCCCCGCGATATTCTCGACGAACAGCCGCCCGACGATATACTTCGCGAACAACGGTCCCAGCACCGGGACCGGATAGCGCAGTTCATGGTAGATGGTCACATACACACTCTGCGGTCGCTTCTCCAGCTTCCACTCCACCCACATCCCCTTCGTGACCCCGGCCGTATGGGCAAAGGTGATCTTATTGGTCTCCGGAAATAACTCCTGACGTGCGCTCCATTTCACCGGAAGACCGTCCCGCGAAGCCCCATAATCCGCCTGCTTATGACGCTCCGACTTCTCCCGGATGTGCATATAACGGTAGTGTGGCAGCAGCGTCGGCCAATCCTGAATATCGGCGGCAAGCTGATAAATGCGCGGAGTGATCTTTTCCGGATCCCCCATAATCTCGATCTCGTTGACAGTTTCCATAAACTCCCTTACGCCGGACTGCTTACTTCGTTCCTGTGAAGAGGGATCAGTCCGGGAGGCTGATCGGATCGCCATAGAGCGGGGGCAGGGGGTGCGGACGGACCAGGGCGCCGCCCTGTTCGTAGGATTCGATGACGGCCCAGGTATACTCCAGTGCGGCCAGGGCGTCGCGACCGGAGGCGCGAACATCTTCACGGGGGACGCCGTTGGTAATGTCTTCTAGAAAGGCGTGGATACGGCGCGGAAAGGTCTGTCCGAAATCGGTGATGCCGGAACTGGTCACTTCCGGGCCACCCGATCCTCCGCCCGACATTTTCGCCGGGTCGCCCGCTCTATTAGGGCTGGGCGCGGGCCAGAAGGTCACTTTTTCGATGCAGTTCTCGATGCAGAACGTGCCGTGCGTCCCGGCCACTTCCAGGCTCCACCATCCTCCCAGACCGTAGGTCGCATCCCCACGCTGGCTGAGCAGATAGCCGACGCAGTCGTTGGCGAAACGCACATGGACGCTGACCGTGGAGAGCATGACGTCTCCGACCCTTCGCCGGAAACCAGGACGATTTACGAATGCCTGAACGTGCGTGATGTCACCGCAGAAGTGCCGCATGACGCTGAAAGGGTGCGAGAGGAAGGCTTTGAGATGCCCGTACGGGAAGCCTTTGAAACGCGATGAGGTCGGAGGGCTGTAGGCCTCTTCGCCCGCCGAAAAGCCCATCTTATGCAGGCAGTAGACCAGTTCTCCTACCTGACCCGATTCGATATACTCTCGGGCCTTCTCTGCGGGGGGCGTGAAATAGTGGTTCAGGTTGCAGCCGAGAATGATCTTCTTCTCCTTCGCCTTCGCCACCATCTCTCGCGCCTGCCCGACATCGCTCGAAAGTGGTTTCTCAACGAGGACGTGCTTGCCCGCCTCCATCGCCTGCATGGCAGGTTCGTAGTGCCAACTGCCGTTCTCGAAGCCACCTGTCGTCACATCGACGATGTCCAGGGGCTCGTTGCGCAGCATCTCGTCGAGGCTATAGTAGGCCTTGACGCCGAACTTCTCCGCCGCCGTATCCGCCCGCTCCTTGACCACATCGCAGACCGCGACCAGATCGCCCAGCGGCTCGTCCTTGTAGGCGTTGGCATGGCCCGTTCCAATGCCCCGCATCCCCACCAGCCCGACTTTCAAAGCCATCGTTCTCTCCTTCACAGCGTTTCTATCCGCTTCGTTCCGCCGTCTGCTTGTCGATGAGATCCATGATCTGTTGGACGGTCGTATCTCCATCTAAAACAAAAGGGGATGCATCTTCGAGTTCGGCTCCAGAAAGCTCGAGTTTGAGGTCCGCCTCAAACGCCATCACGAGTTCTACGATGTCCATGGAATCCGGGGGGGTGCCCTGTTTTTCCCAGTAGAGGTCATCGAGCGTAGATTCCGGTGTTATGATCTCTTCCCGGATTTTGAACTCGGCGGCAAGCCATGTTTTTAAGCGCACAAAGGTATCCATCAGTTCACTCCGCTTTTTAGTAGACGTGCATTGAGCCATCGGCGCGGCGGACGAGGGGCATGTAGGCGCGCTGATAGGGATATTGCGCCGCCTTCTCTTCGTCGATGTCCAGGCCGAAACCGGGCGATTCGTTGGGGTAGACGTAACCGTTCTCCATCTTACAGACGCCGGAGACGACGTCGTAGGCCGCTTCCGGGTAGCGAGTCCACTCCTGCACGCCGAAGTTCGGGATGACGGACTGCAGCGCGACGCTGGCCGCCTGCGCGATCGGCCCGATGTCTCCTGCGCCATGAAAAGCGCTGCGCACATTGTAGGGTTCCGCCAACACCATGATCTTGCGAGCCTCGGTCAGCCCCCCAACGTGCAGCGGTTTGATGCGAATGAAGTCGATCCATTTGTTGACGAAGAGAGGCAGACAGTCCCAGCGTGAGGTAATGATCTCCCCGATGGCGAGCGGCGTCGTGGAAGCGGCGCGTAGCACAGGCCAGCTCTCGCGATGTTCCGGCATCATCGGGTCTTCGAGGAAGAACAGACGGTAAGGCTCCAGCGATTTCGCCAGTCGGGCCGCTTCGATGGGCTGCAACTGCTCATGCGCGTCGTGGAACAGTTCGATCTCCATGCCGAGTTTGCTCCGCATGTGTTCAAAGATTTTGGGAACGGAGAGCAGATAAGGCGTCGGCTCATAAATCTGCTCCGGCGGCGTTCCGGGCGAAAGGGGCGGATTGGAACCGAGGACCCCTGCTCCTCCATAGACGCCGACCTGGCACCGAACCACCTTAAAGCCACGCTCAATCAACTTGCGCGCACTGTCCTCGCACTCGACGACATCGCGCCCGCTGGCATGACTATAGCACATCACGCCGTCTCTCGCCTTACCGCCGAGCAGTTGATAGACCGGCAGTCCGGCCTGCTTGCCCTTGATGTCCCAGAGCGCGAAGTCGATGGCGGCGATCGCCGCCATAAAGACCGGCCCGCCGCGCCAGTAACTCTGTCGGTAGAGCAGTTGCCAGGTATCCTCGATCTTCTGCGGATCGCGTCCAATGAGCAGATGACTCATGTGCCGAATGGCCTCCGCTACAATCGGCTCGCTGCCGTTGAGCGTGCCTTCGCCTACGCCATAGAGGCCCGGCACATCGGTCATCACCTTCACGAACACATAGTTCCGCCCCGGACACGTAACGATCACCTTGACATCGGTTATCTTCATCGCACTCTCTCCTCCAACCCTCTTGCCTTTCATTTCGCGACCGACCGACCGTTCCCCTTCCCAACTTCCCGTCCAATGCACAAAACAACAGCACAGAGAGCAGATAACAGGGCAGGGAGATATGCCTCGGACAGCGAACATCTTTCTGATAGGAGACACGCCATCGTGATTCGAACCCTCAAAACTGCGTTTACTCTGTTAACTCTTTGTTTTTATGCTCTCCCGAGCGCCTCTGCCCAACATCTGGAGGTACTAGCCATGCGTGGCGGGCAGGAGCAGGACCCGGACGTCGGCGACGTGCATTTTGATCGTCCTTTCGGGATCGGCTTCGATGCCCGAGGGAACTACTACATGGTCACCCTGAACGGCAATCAGGTCTGCCGTCATACGCCCGAAAACTCCCGACATAAGTTTTTTACCGTAGTGGCAGGGAACGGTACGAAGGGGAATAGCGGTGACAACGGGGATGCGCGGAAAGCGCTGCTCAACAACCCGCATAACCTCCTCGTCTTACCCTCCGGAGACCTCTATGTGGCGGATACCCTGAACAACCCGTGGTCGGAACCGGCGAAGCTGGGCCTGCCGCAGACGACGTGCCCGCCCTACAGGCCACTCTGCGCGGCCCCAAACATCTCTGCGTAGACCGCAACGACAACGTCATTATCGCCGACACCGACAACCATGTCATCCGCAAATACCTGCCGCGCGAGGGCCGGATCGTCCGCATCGCTGGCACCGGCACGCTCGGGTCTGCAGGCACCGATGGTCCGCCCTTGCAAGCGCAACTCAACCAGCCCCACGGCGTCTATGTAGACACCAGGGGCGTACTCTACATCGCCGATAGCTGGAACGACCGCATCGTAAAAATCGCGCCCTGAGGCGATGCAAGGAGCATTCCTATGGAAAAAGTACCTATTCTCTTGGATACCGATATCGGTTCGGATATCGATGATGCGGTTGCCCTCGCCTATCTGCTGCGCCAGCCTGCGTGCGAACTGTTGGGGATCACCACGGTCAGCGGCGAGCCTGCGCGTCGGGCCAGCCTCGCCGATGCCGTGTGTCAGGCGGGAGGGCGTCCGGACGTTCCGATTCATGTCGGCGTCGAGAACCCGCTGCTTGTCACGCAGCATCAGCCGCGCGCGACGCAGGCCGAAGCGCTTTCGGACGCCATGCCGCACCGGCTCTTTGCGCAGGCGAACACGGCCATCGCTTTTCTGCGCAACACGATCCGTTCCCGGCCAGGGGAGATCACCCTGCTGACCATCGGCCCGCTGACCAATATCGCGCTGCTTTTCGCCCTTGACCCTGAACTGCCTGCGATGCTCAAGCAGTTGGTCATGATGGGAGGCCGCTACCATACCCGCGCCGCAAATGGCGGACTGGCCGAATGGAATATTCTCTGCGATCCCCACGCCGCTGCGATGGTCTTCGACGCTCCGGTGCCGTGTCTGGTCGCAGTCGGTCTGGATGTGACCGAGCCGTGCCGGATGCCTCAGGACGAGTGCCGCGCCCGGTTCAAGGCCGCTGCAGGCCCGCTCTCACCGGTCGTTGCCATGGCCGAAGTCTGGTTCCGGCATGCGCCGCACATCACCTTCCACGACCCGCTCGCGGCGGCGCTGATCTTCGAGCCCTCGCTCTGTGCGCTCGAACCGTACCATATCGACGTGGAGTTGACCAGTCCTCACCTCTCCGGCCTCACCCTGCC
>JAYUMV010000074.1:0-11370 GCA_043762265.1 Chthonomonadaceae bacterium
CCATAGCTGTTGCCGATGTCGCCGCCCAGGCTCCGCGTCAGACCGCCATAGTCCTGCGCACCGCCCCCACAGCCCGCCAGCATCGCCACCGGCAACACGAACGATGCATACGTCAACTGCCTGAAAATCTTCTTCATGACTCCAACCTCCCTGCACATCCCCCGCGCTCCGCACAGCTTGCATTCCTCTTTCACCGCACCACAACAAAATACCTTTTGTCCGCCGGTCTCCTGCCTCTGTGCCAAACGGTGCCGGCCCCTATCCCATTCTACTACCCATTTTGCCGGAGCAACGTTCCGCCAGACGATCCAACCCCGGCTTCACGAGTGTGCCCAATCTCATAGCGTGATTGTAATGCCGGTTACGGCGGTCCGCATGCTCGCCGGCTTATAATATCTCCATCATCGCAGACAAGGGTTCTAGTAACAGCCGCTCTGCAGACATCTCACAATTTTCTCACGAGGCCTTCACGCTCCTTTGACGGGGCGCGCCTATACTGAGAAATGAACATGGTGGACTCGTTCACCACAGACACATGAACTGCACACTATGACACCGTACACGCAATGAAGGACACACAAAATGAAACTCTGGAATACGATGGGGGAACAGATTCTCGCTCTAACTCACAGTCTGCTCGTCCTATTAGGACTCGTGGATTGTCGCGGTGAACTCACCTGGAATGCGACATTTCTCTGCTGCGAAGCGCCACTGTGCGCGGAAATGACGCGTCACTCCCATGAGGATCACTAATTCGCGGAGCCAGGCAGCAGATTTCTGCCGCTAACTCATAACGCATCGCACACCCCGCTGTAACAACCCTAATACGGCATACAGCGCTGTACAAACTCAGCAGGGTGCTTCTTAGGAACCAACAGGCTTTGGGCTGCTTCCGTGCCGAAGCGCCCCAGCCTGCTCTATCATCGGCAGAATCAGCCCGAGCACTGGCGCGACGATCTCTTCTGCCGGCAGACGCCTGGGATTGGAGAACCACTGCTTCACGGCGCCGCAGATCGCCCAACTTGCGGCGGCGGCAAACACCTCGATCGGAAGCGACGAACCGGCGACAGAGGGCATCCCCTGCAGCAGCATCCGCTGAACCGCGCCCACCATAGCCGCATCGATCAGCGGCTCGAAGGCGCTTTGACGTTCACACTCCCCCCCCCCCGTATGAGTCAGGGTCAGATAGTCGCATGCGGCCAGCACAATCGCCCCCACAGCGCCGTTGCAGGTCCCATCAAAGACGACATTACGCTCCTGCAACAGCCGATGAAAGCCCCCCGCTACCATCGCCTCCAACAGCGCAAACTTATCCGTGTAATGGTCATAGAAGGTCGCGCGGTTCACCGTCGCGACTTCCGTGATGTCCTGCACGGAGATCTCATCGAAGCTCTTTGTCTGCATCAGCGTTTGCAGCGCCCCCTGCAGAAGCTGCCGGGTACGTCGGATGCGCGGATCGCGAACCTCACAGTCGGAAATCGGCATAATCTTTCCCCACTTTGTAATTGAGCCCACAAATAAGGAACTTCAAAACGACATGCGTTGTATATATAAACGACATACGTTGTTTAAGCGACAAAAGTCGCCAAGGAGATTCTCATGCCCACTTTACTGCACATCGATTCCAGTCCCTTATCCACCTCGGTCAGCCGAGAACTGACCCATGCCTTCAGTATAACATGGAAAGCCGCTCACCCAGACGGCCATGTCATCTCCCGTGACCTGACCGCCGAGCCGCCCAGCCCTATCGATTCTGCCTGGATCTACGCCGCCTTCACTCCCCCTCCAACACGTCAGCCGGAACAAATCGCAGTCCTTGCTCCGTCAGATCAGCTCCTGGACGAGATTGAGCGTGCCGATGAGATCGTCATCGGAGTGGCGATGCACAACTTCAGCATCCCATCGGTTTTGAAACTCTGGATCGATCAGGTCGTCCGCAACGGACGCACCTTCTCCTATGGTGAAAACGGCCCCGAGGGCCTGATAAAAGGCAAGAAAGTCACAATCATGGTGGCGAGCGGCGGCGTCTATACGCCCGGTACGCCCATGGCTGCATACGATTTCATCGAGCCTTATCTTCGCACTATGCTGGGATTTATCGGTATCACCGACCAGACCTTTGTGAAGGTAGAGGGCACCAGCCAACTGAGGACGGGCGCTATCGAGCGCGAAACGCTCCTCGCACCCGCCCTGCAAGAGATTCGCGCCCTCGCTGTCTGAAGCCTGTACAAGAAAGAAAGACGCTATGAAAATCGCGGTACTCATCACACGCAATCTGCTGGGACTGATGTTTCTGGTCTTCGGTCTCAACGGTTTCCTGCATTTCCTGCCGATGCCCATGCCTACCGGCCTGGCATTGCAGTACATGACCGTTCTCTCAGCCTCCCACTATATGGTGCCGGTATTCCTACTCCAGATAATCGGGGGCGCACTGCTCCTCGCAAATCGGTTCGTTCCTGTGGGGCTGGTGTTGCTGGGGCCGATCATCGTGAACATTCTGATGTATCATGCCCTGATGGCTCCGCAAGGCCTGCCTATGGCGCTGATAGTAACGGCGCTCTGGCTGACGGTCTTCTACGCAGTGCGCCAGGCCTTTGCGGGCATATTTGCAGCGCACACGCAGCCCCTCGAAACGCCCGTAACCGCCCCTCTCGGTAAGATGGCCTGAAGCCATTCCCCCGTCTGACCGTTCTCAAAAAGCGGATCGGTTCTGAACCGACGAACCGATCCGCTGCACAGCGCCTCCCCACCCAATGCATCCACCCTGCGGATGCATTTATCGCTTCGATCTCAAAATTCGGGATGACCGGTGTTTAAGCGACCCCTAAAACACGCACTCTTTTGCGCCCGAGCAGGAAACACACCGACGTACGTCTAAATTTCTCCTACCCATCCTACCGCACAAGGAAGTTCAAATGACCCTGATTGGACCCCACATCGATCCCCCCCTGGCCGAGATCCCTGCTCTCCTGGCGAGTTCCGGCTACATCACATTCCAGACGACCTTGCGCGACCCCCTCCGCCTCTCCAAAGAAGGTGTCCCGGACGCCGCCGACCAGGAAAGGTACCGTGCTGCCTGTGCTGCCGCTCCCAATTCCCTCTGGGGGATCGCCCACGCCTCCCTTCTGACCAATCCTGCCTCCCCCGATCCCCGCATCCGCAATAGCTCCGCCAGCGCCCTCGTCGCCGATGCCACGCTCGCCGCAACCCTCGGCCTGGCAGGAGTCTGTTTTCATGGCGGCTATCAGAAGGGCCATCCCAGCACGGAGGCTGCCCTGGACGCCCTCATCTACAAACTCAACCAGATCCTCGAAAAACTTCCTGTCGGAGCGCGCGTCCTGCTCGAAAACAGTTGCGAAGGCGCCGAACTCTGCCAGACGATCGCCGATCTGGGCTATGTCGTTGGCGCACTCGGCACCGATCCAGCCAAACTCGGCCTGATTCTCGACACCTGCCATCTCCACGTTGCAGGCTTCGACCTCGCCGCTCCCAACGCTCCCGAACGCCTCGCCGACGAGATCGAAGCCGCCGGCCTCTCCTCCTACCTGGTCGCCCTGCACCTCAACGACGCCCGCGAAGCCTGCGGCAGCCACCGCGACCGCCATGCCGTCCCCGGCACAGGCACCATCGGCGAAGGTCTCCGTCGCCTCCGCGCCCATTCCCTCTTCGCCCCCCTCCCCTGCATCCTGGAAATCTCCCGCTCCGAAGTCCCCCAGGCCATCGCCTTCCTCGAACCCTGAGCAGGAAAGGCAGAAAGCCCGAAAAGCAAACGCCCCTCGTCAGGCACGACCCGAAGGCCGTACCGAACGAGGGGGTAAGAGCAACGAGCCGCGCCGAGGCTGACGCGACTCCACAAACCGGGGAGCCTCAAGGGCAGTAGGGGGCGATCGAACGGAGTTTACGCCGCAACAGATATCGACGCTGGATCTTCTCCTGCGCCAAAGGATTCGCCGCACGCCAACGCCGTACACGCGCCGAAGCGCAAGCACGGCAGTAAGGCGAACAGCGGTCAGCCGGTTTGCGATGGTACGCGAACGCGGCGAGCGGCTGAAGCATGTGGCAATCCCGACACCGCTTGGAAGGCAGCGCCGGGCTTTCGAGCGGAATGGTGGGCGGCGACAGCCGCAGTGTCGGGAACAGAGAGCCAGTCGAGGCCATTTTCATCGCGCAATCCCCATTCTGAGCGCGGCAAGCGGAATACACGTTCCGGCGGTTCAGCAAGATTATTCATGGGCATATCCTCAGTACAGAAGCGAACGAAGAAGCGTCCTATCCATACTCAGTATATCGCCATGATAACACAAATATCAAGGTTATTACAACAATAGCCCCTCTGAACCTCTGAGGGGCGTGTCCAGGAAGGATTGCGACGTACTGTGGCGAATGGTACAGAACACTGGCCTGAGACCAGGTTTTGAAAGGACCACACTGCATGAAATACCGACGACTGGGCGCCTCCGGGCTTAAAGTGTCCGAAATCTGTCTGGGAGCGTGGATCAACTTTGGAGAACGTATCGACGACCCGCAGACCTTTGCGGTCATCGACGCCGCTGTCGAAGAAGGGATCGACTTCTTCGATACCGCCGATGTCTATGCGGGCGGTAAAGCGGAAGAAGTGATGGGACGCTGGATGCAGGGCAAAGACCGCCGCACCCTTACCATTGCCACCAAATGCCGGGGCCGGATGTGGAAAGGCGTCAACGGCGAAGGACTGAGTCGCAAGCATATCTTCGATGCCTGCCACGACAGCCTGCGGCGACTTCAAACCGACTACATCGACCTCTATCAGGTCCACTGGCCGGATCCCGAAACACCCTTATTGGAGACCCTGAACGCCCTGAACGACCTCGTCACGCAGGGCAAGGTCCGCTACATCGGCTGTTCGAACTTCGGCAGCGAACTGATCGGCGAGGCGGCCCGCATCTCCGAGACTTACCATCTGAGCAAGTTCATCTCCTCGCAGCCCTACTACAATATGCTGGGCCGGGGCATTGAAGACCGCGACATTCCCCGTTGCGTCAAAGAGGGCCTCGGCCTGATTCCCTACTCGCCTCTGGCGCAGGGCATGCTCTCCGAAAAGTACCTCGGCGGATCCGTTCCGGCGGGCAGTCGGGGCGAAGGCAACAAGGGCATCGAGGAGAACCTGCGCAAACATCTGCCGACGATGCAGGCTCTGGGCGCATTCGCCTCCGCGCGGGATCTCACGCTCTCCCAACTCGCTCTGGTCTGGCTGCTGCACCAGCCCGCCATGGCCTCCCCAATCATCGGAGCCACTCGCCCCGAACAGGTGCACGAAAACGCAAAAGCGTCCGGCGTCAAACTCTCGCCCGACGAACTGGCAGAGATCGAAACCATCCTCAAGCCCAAAGCGGATTCATAAATATGTAGACCGTGCCCCTGCCTTCTCTGCGAAAGCAGGGGCACATTTTAAGTTCCAGTTTGAGCCGGTTTTGAGAGGTAAAACATGCCCCGATACCAGGTCGATGCGCTGCTGATGTTTCCTTTCGAAGCCATAGAAAAGCCCGCAACTTTACGCTTCTCTGCTATACTAGTGTGTTTCCACACAACATAAGGAGAAAAGGTAAGTATGGCTTCCATGAAGCTGAAAACGAAGTACACGCTCGGCGAGGACGCCGACATTCAGGGCATGGCCTGGCGTAAAGGCGACACCGTCTTCTATGTGCCGCTGACCGGCCCCAAAGAGAACAGTTGCGATCTGTTTTTGACGCCACACCCGGAGTACGCCAAACGCGGCAGCCGCGCGCCCGTCCACCGCACTCTCGCCGAATACGTGAAGATCGAGGGGGAAACCCTCATCATCGCTCACCCAAACCCCGACGAACAGTTGTGAGCACAGATCTACCAGCGTAAGGTGGGCGGAAAGAACTCGGCGATCAGGTCTTCGTAGTAGGGGCGCAACGCGGCCACATCCGGACGCTCCAGCCCTTTCGAATAGAGATCGTAAGGGTTGAAGGCGCGTACCCAGGCGAACATCTCTCGATCCCGGTCGTTCATCAGGTCGGCGTAAGCGCCCTCCTTATGCCCCGGATAGAACGAGTGGTAGCGGATCATGTAGAGCGCCTCGTCCGGCAAATAGTTCTTGACCACCTGATACAGATACTCGTCGTGCCCCCACGAAAGATCGACATTGTCGAGCCCGCACCCCTGTGTATAGATACCGGTCGGAGACTGATAGGCCGGATTGTGGCTGTCGGGATTGTCTGTGAAGAATTCCGGGTAGACGATCTTGTCGGAGAAGGCGCACCCGACCGGAAACGTATCCCCGACAACCGCCCACTGCGGCTCTCCATAGAGACAGAGCGCTTTGCCCAGATCGTGCATCAGACCGGTAAGGATAAACCAGCGCGGATGCCCGTCCTTGCGGATCGCTTCCGAGGTCTGCATCAGGTGCTCGATCTGCGTAAAATCGGTATCTGGATCGCTGTCGTCCACGAGCGTATTGAGAAACTCCATCGCCTCCCACACGCTCATCCGCCGCTGCGTCAACGCACCGTACTGCCGCTTCTTCTCCTGCACAAACGCGAACGTCTGGCAGCGGTGATTGATCCGATAGAACTCCTTCACCGTGCTCCGCGCCTCCGCCTCGTAGTTGCGGAAAGCGGTGGTGTTCATCTCCGCCAACGCCCCTCCCGTTTGCGGCTCCGGATAACGCCGCTTCAAATCGTCCTCCCAGGCATCCAGGGGCACAGGGTCAGCATGCACCGCATTAAGTTCGGTCATAATCAATCTCCTTCCGTGCAGTCTCTTACCCCACGTTTCTCCTTTCCTACCCTCGGTTCCTTCTCCCGCCGAAGTTCGACATTCTCTCATGCTCGACCCCCATACCGTTGGCAGCTTCCCATACCCAATGCTGCTGGATAGCGCCGCCCAACCGGTATTCGGCGTGGTAAAAGGAGCGATGATCTCGTCTCGTAACGTTTGTGTGCAGGAATCGAGGGGCTTCGCGGCGTACCTTTCCTATCAGAATGCCAAAGCAACTACTCTTCGCCAAGGAGCGACCTGCCTTAACCCGAAATAGCTCCTTCGCGGCAACGGTAAGACCCTATGACCCAGCCTGAAAACAGTCCAGAACCTCCGAAACCGCGCGTTTCGCGCCGTGGCCTGTTGAAAATCGCCGTCGCCACCCTGGCGTTGGGCGCCGCCACGGACGCGTTTGCTCTGGAACCCCATCATCTGACCCTACAGACGCTGGAAGTGCCGATTAAGGGCCTACCGGAGGCGTTCGACGGCTATCGCATCGCCCTGCTTTCGGACTTTCACTATCCTTACTGGAGTTCCGCAGAGATGATCCGGCAGGCCGTCGCGATGGCAAACTCTTTCCATCCCGATCTGATGACACTTCCAGGCGATTTCGTCGACAAACGAGTCAGCAGTATCCCAAGTCTGAGCGGACTATTCGATGCCGCGAAGGCGAACGATGGCGTCGTCGGAACGCTCGGCAATCACGACCATCTGGCGAATGCCAAAGGCGTCCGCCGCGCAATCGCCGACGGCACCCCGATCCGTCTCATCGACAATCAAGCCTTTATGGTCGAGCGGAACGGGCAGGCGCTGGCGATCGGCGGCGTGGACGACCTCTGGGAGGGCGTCGTCATGCCGGACCGCGCCCTGGCAAGGATCCCGCAGGAGATACCCCGCATCCTGCTTTCCCACAACCCGGATCTCGCCGAAGAGATGAACGTCAAGGTCCGTGTGGATCTGCAGCTTTCCGGGCATACGCATGGCGGCGGAGTCTGTCTGCCCGGCGGTGTCGCCCTGGTCGTCCCGAGCATGTATGGGGAGAAGTTCCGCGCCGGATTGGTGGAGGGACGCAGCCATCGCGTCTATGTCACGCGGGGCATCTGCAGCGTCTGGCACAATCGCCTGTTCTGTCCCCCCGAAGTCACCGGTATTACTCTGAGAACGATGCGTCCGGCCTGAAATTCCGACGCGCACAAAGGAGAGCAGCGTGGAAGCAGTAACAGTCCAGGAAAAAGCCCTGGTGCGGAAGGTGACATGGCGGTTGATTCCGTTCCTGTTCCTTCTCTATGTCGTCGCCTACCTCGATCGCAGCAATGTCGGTTTCGCCAAGCTGAATATGAAAGAGATGTCCTGGTTCAGTGAGGGAGCGTTCGGCACCGGGGCGGGTATCTTTTTTCTAGGCTATTTCCTGTTTGAGGTGCCTAGCAACCTCCTGCTGGAGCGCTTCGGCGCGCGCAAATGGATCGCGCGCATCATGTTCACCTGGGGCGTCATCGCCATGGCGATGATGTTCGTGAACAGTGTGCCGACGTTCTTCGGGATGCGGTTTCTGCTGGGGCTGGCGGAGGCCGGCTTCTTCCCCGGCGTCATCCTCTACATGACCTACTGGTTCACCGCAAAAGAGCGTGCCCAGATCGTCGCTCTGTTCATGACGGCCAATGCAGTCTGCTATATCTTCGGGGGACCGCTTTCGGGGTGGATCCTGGATGTCTCCAAACATTGGGGCGGAATGTTCGGATGGCAATGGCTGTTTCTACTCGAAGGTCTGCCTGCAGTTCTGCTGGGTTTCGCGGTGCTCTTCTATCTGCCAGACGGCCCTGCACAAGCCTCCTGGCTGTCTGCAGACGAGCGGGCCTGGATCATCGCGCGCTATAAGGTCGAACAAGGCAAGATTTCGCAGGGACATCCCTCTCTGCGCGACGCGCTGTCTAACCCCTATGTCTGGCTGTTCAGCGGCCTCTACTTCACTTTGGTCGTGGGGATGTACGGTATCAGCCTCTGGATGCCGTCCATTATCAATGGATTCGGCAAAATGAGCGGACTGCAGGTCGGACTGCTGAACGCCGTGCCCTTCCTGGTATCCGGCGTCTGCATGGTGATCAACGGCTGGCACTCCGACAAGACCATGGAGCGCCGACTGCACATCACCGGACCGGCGATCATCGGAGCCTGTGGCCTGCTGATGAGCGCCTATCTGCCGGAACCCTGGATGAAACTGGCCTCGCTCGCCATTGCCGCCGCCGGAATGTGGTCTACCCTCGGACCGTTCTGGTCGCTGCCCACTTCCATCCTGGCAGGCACCGCCGCAGCGGGAGGAATCGCCTTTATCAACTCCGTCGGCAACCTCGGCGGTTTCCTCGGCCCCTTCATGGTCGGCTATATCAAAGATCACACGCACACCGTCCAGCTCGGCCTGGTCTTCCTGGCCTGCTCCGTATTCACCGGCGCTGTGCTGGCGCTCCTCGTGCCCAAGCACAAACTAGCCAAGGTCGCAGAACCTGCCGATGCCTTCGTGGAGTAGAGGTTACTTTACTACCAGAACCAGCGTCCGCACTTCGCCGAACTCGTGGCCGCATTTCTGCCAGGTCGTTGCGCCGTCTCGGCTGCGGTAGAGATAACCGTTTATCGAAGCGGTGAAGACAAGATCGGGGCTGACGGCGTTGACGGCGAAGGTCCAGAGGGTGCTGTTGGGAATCTGTGGGAGGGCGGCCTGCTGCCAGGTAGCGCCGCCATCTCGGGAAACCTGTAGGCTGCCGGTCGTGCCGGGAGGACCATTGCCGTTGCCCAGAAATAGGGTCCGAGGATCGTCCGCTTTAGCGACGATCCCGCGGCAGTAACCATGCGGAAAGATCTGCTTCACCTGCTGCGGCGTCCACGTTGCGCCGTCGTCAAGACTGAGATTGAGGTCGTTGTTGGTCGTGGCGAACACCGTGCGAGGCGTGCCGGGCACAATCGCCAGACCATGTATATCGGTCGAACTTAGTCCTGTGCTCAACCTCTCCCAGCTCTCCCCCATGTCTCGACTGCGCCATACGCCGTCGATTTCCACGCCCGCCCAGATCGTCTCGGGCTCCTCCGGATCGGCCAGCAGACAGGTCACCCGTGAATAGACGATAGGCGCACACTCCGGCGTCAGCGCCGCTGCAAGCTTCTCCCACGTCACCCCCGCATCCTGCGACCGATAGAATGCGGAAGGACAGGTGCCGACAAAGAGGAGATCGGGATTCTGCGGATGGATCAGCAAAGACCAAATCACGACGCCCGCCCGCCACCCCTGGCCGGGATCGAAAGGCGTCTCTAACCGCTCCCAACTCTCTCCCCCGTTCATAGTGCGATAGAGACCTGCATCTGTGCCCGCATAGAGGCATTCCGGATCGGTCGGATGCACGGCCAACGCCCGCACTTCCGCCTCCATAAACATACCCGTGCAGAAACGCTGAAAGGTCTCTCCCTCGTCCAGGCTGCGCCAAACACCCTGCCCAACCGTGCCCGCATAGATCACACTATTCGCTGTCATATAAATTGGATCTTTCTTCCCTCCTTGAAAAGGAGGGGACTAAATGCTTGCTCCCCCTCCTTGAGAAGGAGGGTCTAAATGCTTGCTCCCCCTCCTTGAGAAGGAGGGGGCCGGGGGGAGGTCTCAGTTCTGGCCGTTGCGGAGCATCTCGTCCCGCTGTTGTCGGGCATTTTTGGCAAGCATCGCGATGCGCTGTTTCATGGTGAGACGTTTGACGGGCCCCGCTACGCCACCGAGCATCAGACTGCCCTTCGGTGGGGTGAACGTGAAGGTATCGTTCGCAAAAGATGGCGACAGATCCAGGTCGTTCTCGAAGCGAGTAAAGGAGCCGAACGACTTGTGCGGTTTTGGAGGCGGTTGCGCCGAGGGGTCCGGCATACCGGGATTCGAGGGATCATAGTCCTGCTGCGAAGGTTTCGGCTTGCTCGCATCGAGAAGACCATCGAGTTTGCTGCCGACTTTGATCGGACCGTCGTACGGCGTGATAGGAATCGACGCGATCTCCATCCGGTACAGCAGGCTGTCGGCCTTCCCGATATAGAGGCGTATCTCCGACTTTTCCAGAGGCGTTTCGAACTGAAGGCGGACGACCTCGGTCGGGATACCGCGCACCAGAGCGTCGTCTGCCATATGCGCCGAATCCACGCTTTGCTGCAGATCGGCAAAGGGATTGGGACCGATAAGAAGGATCAGTTCGAGCGTGCCGCTGTTGAGGTACTCCAACCGGGAGAAATCGTGAATGTTGCTCGGCGCTTTCTCGCGCGTATAGATATTCTTGCTGCCGGTATAGGACCAGAAGTATTGACCATCGCAGACCCAGCGCAGATCGTAATTCTTGCCCGTAACAGGATCCGGTTGAACGGTATCCATCAACAGACGATTCGACTGTCGAAAGGCCAGATGCAGTTGAGTCTGCGGGCGCAACGTCGATTCATCTACATGAAAAGGAGTCGGATTGACATTCGTCGTCGAGAGAGCCGTCGAATCGGGCACGGCATCGAGGGGAATCAGCGCCGAGGAGATGGCAATGTGCAGATCACAGGCGCCCAGACGAGAGTAGGCCTCTCCCATACGCTTCAACACCAGGGAAG
>JAYUMV010000075.1:0-3845 GCA_043762265.1 Chthonomonadaceae bacterium
CTTGCACATTGTTACTCCTGGCGGCAATTAATAGAGGAATAGCGGATGAGACGCCTAGTACCGTTCGGTTCCAATCTACAAATTTGTGGCCTATCCTGGAGTAATCTTCGTGAGCATAAAATTCAGTGCGCTCAACCTACATGATCTAAAGAACGCCGAACAGGCGTATCGCTTCGTGCTATGCCAACAACCGGACAATATGGATATACGTGTTAATCTGGCCTGGTGCTTGCTCTTCCAAGCCCTCTATCGCTCAGGGGAGGAAACAGCGAGCGACGTGCATCGAAGCGCCGCCGAGGCCCGTCCTCAAGCCGATGCAACAAATTTTTTACCGACATCCGATTCCAAACAACTTCTGCAAGAGTGTTTGCGCCATACTATGATGGTGAAACAGTTAAGCGCCAGTGTCTCTCATCTGATGGATGTGGATAAACTGGAAGCAATGGTTCTCATGGCCGGTGGCAAAGATCTCCTGATCGCCAATGAAGCGCGAGGAACAAGGATCCGAAGCGAGATCCTCCTGGCAGCCTATCAAACGGCCGGTGTGTAGACGTAAAGGAAATGATTCATGCAGTTCTATCTTATGTTAAAACGAGGCCTGGATGTGGTGGTTGCCGGGCTCTTTCTGCTTCTCATGGCGCCTCTGTTCGTCCTGATCGCTCTGGCGATCCTGCTCGATAATCCAGGCCCGATCCTTTTTTCTCAAATGCGGGTCGGCCGAAACAATAAGCCGTTTCGATTCTATAAATTCCGCAGTATGGTGCAGAACGCGCCTGCCCTCCAGGCCCAGCTCATGGCGGAGAACGAGGCGGCAGGTCCCATCTTCAAAATGCGACGCGATCCTCGTATCACCCGGGTAGGCCGCATTCTACGCAAATACTCTCTGGATGAACTCCCCCAACTGTTCAGTGTGCTGCGCGGCGAGATGAGCCTTGTGGGTCCCCGCCCCCATCTCCCTGCGGAAGTCGCACAATATGAAACCCATCAGCTCGAGCGGTTGACCGTGCAGCCGGGTCTGGTCTGTCTGCGCGAGATCTGCGGACGCTCTGAACTGACCTTTGAGCGCTGGATCGAGTTGGATCTTCAGTATATCGCTTGTCGCTCGCTCTGGACCGACCTCAATATCCTCGTTCGTCTCGTGCCGGCTGTGATCGGTGGGCGCGGCGCTTATTAGTAGGCGCATTGCCACAGAAAGAGATCTCCTATGCGTCCCCTCTTACTCTGCCTCCTCCTGGTTTTCACCACTGCGCACATACTTCATGCCGACGAAACGTCTCCTGCCAGGACTTCGACGGCAGGTGCCCTAAACGCTTTCTCTGCGCCTCCCGAAGACACTCCGACCTACCGTATTGCGGCACAGGACGTACTCGATATTGCGGTACAGGACCATGCCGATCTCTCCAAAACCGCAGCGGTCCTGCCGGATGGCACGATCTCTTTTCCCTATATCGGGGAATTTAAAGCGGCTGGCCTCACGCTGCACGAAATCAGCGCGCGCATTACCAGTGCATTGAGCAAAGAGATCGTTTCCCCGCAGGTAATGGTCACGATACGTACCCTGCACGAGCAGCCGACCCGTCAGGTCAGTCAGGTCAGTATTCTGGGAGCGGTGCGTGCCACGGGTAAGCATGTTCTGCACGAAGGTTGGCGTGTTCTGGATCTGATTATCGAGGCTGGCGGTCTCCCTACCGAGCATCCGTCAGACTTTTCCGCCAGCATCATCCGTAGCGGCACCGAAATCATTCCCGTGGATCTCTCGAAAATTCTCACCGCAACCGATGTCAAAGCGAACCTGCTCCTCGCTCCCAACGATATTCTGGTCGTCCGCGAAACCGTGACCGTTACGCCCCAGATCCAAATTTTAGGCGAGGTGGTGCGACCGGGGACGTTTCCGCTGCCGAAAGATGGCTCGATCGTCACCCTGCTCAGCGCTGCGGGCGGCCCTACCTCCAAAGCGGCGCTCTCGAAAGCCACGCTCACCCATAATGGCCAGACGAGCGCGGTCAATCTGAACAGTTTTCTTGCCGAAGGGAAGGTCTCGGAAAACGTCAAGATGGAAGCAGGTGACACGCTCTTCCTGCCGCCAAACAAACTGACCTATTCCGTTTACGGCGCGGTTGCGCATCCAGGCCTCCAGGTCTATCCAGATAGCCAGGAGATCAGCGTTTGGACCGCTCTATCACTGGCAGGCGGACAGACCACCGATGCCAACTTGAAAGAGGTCTCCGTGATTCATCCTTCCAAAAACGGAAAACCCGATACGAACCCGGTCAACCTGGAAGATGTCCTGAGGAAAGGAGATCTGTCCAAGGATATTGCTCTGCGGCCCGGTGATATTCTCTTCGTGCCTGCTCGTACTCATAAAGGTGGCTTTAACTTTTCCAGTTTCCTCTATGCCCTGCCCTATCTAGGGATTTTGGGACGGAGATAATCTGCACCTGCCCTGCCGTGAAGTCAAGCGTAAGCGTTTTCTGCATTCCGACCGTCCGAGGTAGCCCATGTACCGTAATACTCCCATCCTATATCGTATTCTGGAAGCCTTTTTTCGATACCGGCTCCTGTTCCTGGCCTGTACGGTGATCGTCACAGTGCTCCCGGGCGCATACCTGATGACACGCAAAGCTAGCTATACAAGCACCGCGTCGATTCAGGTGGTACTCGAAGATGTCTCCGCAGCGCTGGGAGATACGAAAATCAACGGAAGCTGGGTCACCATCGCGCAGCAAAACGTCAACCGCTTTAACGATTGGATGAGTGATGACAGCGCTGGCGGCTTTGTGGACATCGCCTTGCAGCAGGCTCATCTTGCGCATCCGATCAGTGTGGATCCCAGAAGTAGAGATCCGAGATTGGCTCTTTTGCGCAAAGGCCTTTCCCTCACTCCCGTCAGCGACACCGTCTTTGCGATCAATCTGGTCTGGGATAACTCCGCCGAGTGCGAGCAGATCGTGAAATCGCTGGAGGCGGAGTATATCGAACGTACCGGCCAGGATAAACAGGCGCAATCGGTCGCAGTCGTGAAGTTTCTGGATGGCGAACTGGAAAAGTATGCGGGCCGACTGCGTGTAGCCGAGAACGCGGTCACCGATTTCAAACGGATCAATGCAGGACAGTCTGCCGAAGCGCAAAGCGCCGCCATGGATCAGTTGAGTTCTATGAAAATTCAACTCAACGACCTGGAGGTCTCTGCGCACAACAACGACCTCAAGCGCGAATTTTTTCATAAGCGGATCGCGGAAATCAAACCGACCAGCATCCTGGAACAGCATATCACGGACAGCCCTCTCCAAATACAAAAGAACCAACTGGAGACGAAGCGTAACACCCTGCTCGCCGAGGGCTGGCTAGCGACGAGCGCCCGTGTTCAGGCCCTCGACACCCAGATCCAACGTCTCAAACTTGATATCGATGCGGAGATCAAGACCAATCCGGGCCATACCAACAACGTCACGGAAACGATCGTGCAGGCCAATCCCGAATATCGGGAACTTCAAAGCCAACTGAATGAAGCGGTCATCAGTGGGAATACAGAACAAGCGCAGATGCAGCATTTGCGACAACGCATTACGGAGTATGAAGCGCGTATCGCCCGCCTTCCCGCCGCCGAAGCCCAACTGAACGACCGAATGCGAGATTTTAACGTACTCAAGACAGAGTATGAGGATCTGCTGAAGCGCCGAGAACAGGCGCGTCTTAAAACCAGCCTGGACCGAGTTGCGGCGACTTCTACGTTGCACGGAATCGGAACCATCTATGCTCAGCCGACAGGCAGCAAGTCTAAAACCGTGATAACGCTGGCGGGCCTCCTGGTTTTTGGACTGCTATTGGGCCTGGGCGTCACGGTT
>JAYUMV010000076.1:0-9367 GCA_043762265.1 Chthonomonadaceae bacterium
TTCGCAGAGCCATCGCGTGGGGCTACCATGGCAGTGAATTCGGTGAGGACGAAGTTGCCGTGCGGTGTGCGTCCGGGACCGTTGTTGCCGAGAGAGGGATCGGTCAGGGTCTCCAGTCGCACGGCTCCAACCTCCGTCATCGGGCTTTCGAGAGTGACGGTGTAAGTATCGGATTCCAGATCTATCCCGGAGAGTTTCACGGAGTTGTCGGGCAGAACCGTCGCGTGTGCCCCGGAGGAGGCCTTGACCGCAGGCAGCGGCGCGGCGGTCCAGCGCAGACTGCCCGGCACCGGGAAATGTTCGGCCAGATGGGAAGTGCGATCCGCGACCTGCGCCTCGATCTCTTTGCGTTTCGCGGTCAGGTCGGTGCGCGGCACGTCGATGGTCAGTTCGTCTGCATTGTCGAGGAACGCCATCATCTTATAGTATTCGCGCTGCGTGATCGGGTCGAACTTGTGGGTGTGGCACTGTGCGCAGCCCACCGTGAGGCCGAGCCAGGCGGTGCCAGTCGTCGCCACCCGGTCCACGGTGGCGTAGTAACGGTATTCCAGCGGATCGATGCCGCCCTCTTCGTTCAGCATCGTGTTGCGGTGAAAGCCGGTTGCGACCCGTTCCTCGACCGTAGGACTGGGCAGCAGATCGCCTGCAAGCTGATCGATGGTGAACTGATCGAAGGGCAGATCCTTGTTCAGGGCGTTGATGACCCAGTCGCGATAGGGCCAGACGGAGCGGAAACGATCCTTTTCGTAGCCGTTGGTGTCGGCATAGCGGGCCAGATCGAGCCAGCGTCGCGCCCAGCGCTCCCCATAGTGCGGCGAGGCCAACAGGCGATCCACCAGTCGCTCATAAGCATTGGGGGCTTTGTCGTTGAGGAAAGCGTCGGCCTCTTCGGGCGTCGGCGGCAAGCCGACCAGGTCGAGAGAGACCCGGCGTACCAGCGTGAGGCGATCCGCTTCCGGCGCAGGCATAAGGCCCTGCTTCTCCAGCTTCGCAAGGATGAAGTTGTCGATAGGGTTGCGGCACCAGGCAGCATTCTGCACTTTCGGCAGGGGAGTCTGCTTCGGCGGCACAAAGGCCCAGTGCGGCTTGTAAACCGCGCCTGTCGCCACCCACCGCTTCAGGATCGCGATCTCTTTTTCGGAGAGCGGTTTGTTGGCATAGACCGGCGGCATCATATCGCCGCCATGCGAGACGATGCGCTTCACAAACAGGCTCTCGCCCGCCTTGTTCACGGTGAGATCGCGGGTCGCACCGTCCCGCCGGTCCAAACGCACTCCCGCCTTTCGCTGCCCCTCATCCGGCCCATGACACTTGAAACAGTGCTGCGACAGAATCGGCCGTACCTCCCGATTGAAGTCCGGACTCTGCGCCCGCGCCCCCATCGCTGCACAGACCAACCCTATCCCCACCGTCCGTTTAATACCTATTGCTCGCATCGCGTCTCCGCTCCCCCCGCGTTTACTTCCAACCGCTGCATATTCCTTATATACCGTAAGTTTACCATCATTACAGAAAGTCCTGCCGCGTTCTCGTTATTTAACGCAGGGTGAACGCATCTAAATCTCTCAACAAATATCAACTATGATCTGCGCTCGACTCTGCAGCTCAGGAACGGGGTAGGAAGATCCGCCTTGGAGTCGTCAAGGGGGTATCACCCCTCGCTACGCGGCTTCGCCGGATCGTCCTCCGGACGAAGTAAGACGGTCCTCATCGCAATTCGGTTTACTGCCAGCGAGAAGAGTGCCCGCTTTAGCGGGCCTTGGGCACGGAGTGCCTCTAGCGTAGGGCTTTAGCCCGGCGTGCTACCAGAATGCTATTTACAGTTATAGATGCGTTTGCCCTGTTATGTAACGCATGGATTGAAAAGCAGAGGGAGGAAAGAAAAGGATTATTCCTTAGCTCCGGCCTTCTGAAGCAAGGCAATAACGTCTGGACCATCCTTATTCTCTCGCAAGTTGAAGTGCGGTCTTTCCCTGAACGTTCCTGGCGTTGATGTCGGCTCCTTTATCGAGCAGCAACTTCGTCAACTCGGGGTGTTCGTATTGGACGGTATAGAAGAGCGCGGTTTGACCCAGATGGTCTTTGATTCGTGTATTGGCCTTCGCATCCAGCAGAGACTTCATGAATGTAGTATCTGTTTTGTGCTGCATGGCGCAGAACATCAAGGCAGTTTTACCTTCTGAAGACTTGAGATTGATATTGGGGTGACGCGTGAGAACCGCCTTCATGACTTCAAAGTTCTGCATCACAACCACCTGGGAAGGCCTCGACGGTTTTGTCTCTCCCCTCTGTTCAAAAGCGCCCCTAAGCCATTTTACCTGGATGGCACGGCAAAGACATAGTCTCCTGATCCGACTAGCAAGACCGCTTGTCCGCCTGTGTTCGGGAGGCGGTGGATACCGGGCGCTTGCTCTACAGGTCGGGCGCTTTCGGAGATCTTGCCGCTTCCGCGAGGCGGTAGGGGAAGGAAGAGTTGCGCGGTCGTGTTGGGCGGTAGGACGATATGGAACTGAACGGTGTCGCCATTTCTGGTCCATTCCGAGCGGATACGTCCATTCGGAGAGTCGTGGTAAGTACGCACGAACTTCAGGCCGGGGATCAGGGTTGGGCGAAGGAGGATCTTGTGGAAGCCAGGGCCATCCGGATCACAGGCGATGCCTCCCGGCCCCTGAAAGAACCAGGCGTCGTATCCTGCCTGCATGGGATGGTTCAGGGAGCGTGCGCCCCACTTCTTGTCCAGTTCTGGCTCACCCCAGCACTCCCAGAAGGTCGTTGCGCCGAGGCGGAAGAGATAACCGATGGAGGGATAGTCGGTCTGTTGCAGCACATCGAACGCGAGGTCGGCGTGGCCGCCTGCGGCCAGGGCGTCGAACAGCCATCGACTGCCGAAGATCCCGGAAGTGTGGTGTTTGCCGTGCTTTACCACGTCTCGCGCCAGGCTGTCGCAGACTGCCTGACGGTCGGACTCCGGGCAGAGTCGGAACGCGAGCGCCATCGCATCGGCCGTCTGACTCCCGAAAGTGTGGGCGGCAGCATCGTAGTATTTGGCGCGGAGGGCGGCGGCGGAGCGCTCCGCCATCTGCGCGAATTCGCGTGCATCCTCCGGTCGGTTCAGCAGAGCCGCCGTCTGCGAAGTCCGTCGCGCCGCTTCGGCGAGCCAGGCCGTCGTCGTCAGCGGGACGGGGGTTGCGGTCGGCTCTACGCTGCCCGGTGGACACCAGTCGCCAAGTCCGTTGGACGCGATTCCTTCTACAGCGCCTTTGCCTGCCGTCCGCACAAAACGGCTCGTCGCCGGATAGCTGCGTTCGAGTTCGGCCCGATCGCCATAGTAGAGCCAGCGGAACCAGGGCAGCATCACCACCGCAACGCCCCAGTCGAGAGGCCCGGAGGCGCCTGCGATGCGTTTGCCGGGCACGACATAAGGCGGGAGATCGCTGACCCAACCGGTTGTGATGTCGTCGAGATATTTGCTCCAGAACCCGGACATATCGAAATTCATCGCGGCCATCTCGGCGGCAGTGTGGGAGTCGCCGAGCCATCCGCACCGCTCGCGAGCGGGGCAGTCGGTAGGAAACCCGTGCAGATTGCTCACCAGCGTCCAGACCGCCGCCTTATGGATTCGATTGAGCATCGGATCGGAGCAGATGAAGCCGCCCGCCAACTCCACATCGGTATGCACGACGATCCCTTCGAGCGTGGGCGGCGGGCTGCCAGCCGGAACTCCAGTGACCTCGACATACCGATAGCCGTGGTAGGTAAAGCGTGGCTCCCAGGTCTCCAGCCCGTCGCCCCGGCAGATATAGGTGTCGATCTGCTCGACCTGTGTCGCGAACACTCCTGTGCTCGCGGTATCCAGCAGGCCTGTTTTGGGATCGACCGTCTCGGCAAAGCGCATTTTGATCGCGGTTCCGGCGGGAGCGCGCACCCGCAGCCGCGCCCAGCCCGCAAAGTTCTGGCGCATATCGTACAGGAAAACGCCGGGAGCTAACTGGTGCGGTGCGGCGGACGGAAGCGTCCCGACGGCGCGGATCGGAGGGAAGGCAGGGCAGATCAGCGTGCCGGTCGGTCCCCGCACCGAGCGGGCAGCGCTCCAGGGCTTTCCGGCGAGCGTTGCCCCGTTCCAGTCCAGGAGGCGGCGCGCATCGTAGGTCTCTCCGGCATAGATGTTATTGGAGGTGATCGGTCCTGCCGCCACCTGCCAACTCGTGTCGCTGAGCACTGCCTGACGCGAGCCGTCGGGGTATTCGGCCTCAAAGCGCAGACGCAGCACGGGATGCCCGTAGGCCATGCCGCCCCAGACCCGATCCTGATTGTACCAGCCGTTGCCCAGCATCACGCCAAGTGCGTTGTCTCCTGCCCGGACCAGTGCGGTGACATCGTAAGCAGAGTAGACGACCCGTTTCGGGTACTCGGTCTGCGCGGGCTCCAGAACACGATTGTCCGCCTTTTTGCCGTTCACATAAAATTCGTGGTAGCCCAGCCCGCACACGAACGCCCGCACCGTGCGCCATCCCGGCTTGAGCGTGAAGGTCTTGCGGAAGCAGGGTGCCCCCTCCGCCTCCAGTGCGATGGGGGCGCCGATCCACTGCGCTCCCCACTGCGCCTCCTGGTACAGACCGGTATCCCACCGGGCGGGCCGACTCCAGCCGAAACTGCGGCCCTGCTGATCCCAGACCTGGACCTTCCACCAGCAGCGACTCGCGGGCAGCAGCGGACGGCCCCCATAGGGAATCCAGACGCTGGTATCACTAATTATTTTTGCGCTGTCCCACAGGTCCGCGTTCTGCTCGGTCAGGCGTTCCGGGGTCGTGGCCGCCAGAATGCGATAAGCGGTCTGCCGCAGCCCTCGGAGCCCAGCCGTACGTGCCTCCAGGCTCCAACTCAGTTTTGGGCGCGGCGACTCGATTCCGAGGGGCGTCGCCAGTCCCTCACATCGCAACCCGGAAACCCGGAGGTCGCCATTCCCCTGCGCCAGAATCGTGCGTGATGCGATCGACATCAGAATCAGAATGCAGAAGCCACACAGCACGGAATGACCGCGCTTCCCATTTACGATTGCTCGCAATCTAACCTTCCTTCTCGAATATCAGTCGTTCGGCTTCCGTCGCCACGCGGTCATCGCCGATTCGCCAACAACATTCCGCTATGAGAGATTTCTCTTCCTGTATACGGCAACCGAGATCCGGGCAACCACGCCGTCAACGCGCGAAAAGTGTAATATGATTTCGTGATGACTTCCGGTAACTTGATCGATGCCTCGCTTCATGCAGAAACGGCGTAGATACTGCGTCCGTCGCCTGCGTAGCTGTCGTAGACGTGCTGATAGACCTGCTCGCACTTCGCGTTGTAGATTTCTGTCGTGTAGGCTTCGGGTAGGCGATCCAGCATCTCCTCTACCATCAGTTTTACTCCCGCGCGGCTTTGGGGCTTTTTGCGCCAGTCCAATACCAGTTTCTCTCGCTTGAGCGTGTCGAGCAACTCCTGTGCTACACGCTTCACGTCCTTGACCTCCTCAGCCTTCAGCGTCAACTGTGGTTTCATCAGGAGATCATAAACGGCCAGTTCTTCTTCGGACAACCGCTCGGCCAGGGCGCGGGAATCCTCCACACTGAGGCCCTCCGTGAATTCAATCAGCTTCTGGTAGTGCGTCTCCACGTTGCTGCTGCCCGTGTTATATTCATCGATCATCTGCTGAAAGGTCTCCAGGAAGTCCATGCGACTCTTGTTCAGCGCCACCATCGCGGCGAGTTGGCGTTTGATGATCGCCTGGAGCTTTTGCGCCTCCGTGTGTTTGTGGCCTTGCGCAAATTTCTTCTTCAGCTTCTCGAAATCGATCTTGCTCAGATCGTACCATTTGTACCCTGTGGGCCGCTCGCGAATGATGTAGCCCTCCGCCGCCACCGACTCGTCCAGCAGGCTGGTTACTTCCGCCAGCACGTCTGAGATGTCCACCTCGTCGCTGGCGCCTGTGATCTTGTCCGCAAGCGTCGAGAAAAGGGTGCGGATGGGACCGAACTCACTCGCGGCAGCGTCAGGCAGGATAGCGCGGAACGTAGAGTTTATGGCGCTCGCGAGCGAAAGGAATTCGCGCCTGCGCTCCTGTGGCACGATCAACGCTTCCACCGCATCGTCCAGTTTTTTGATGCGCTCGAAGCCTTGCGCCAGTTGAATATTGACGGTGCTGACGCCAACGCCCGCGCAGAAATGGATCGCCTTCGTTATAAACGCCTTCAGATCCGCCACGAGTTGGGCCTTGTCTTCGACAGGGGAGCCGTCTGCGCCTCCCTCGCCTCCCGCATAAATCGCAAGCGCCTTCTGAAGGTTGCGGAACACGCCCACATAGTCCACGATCAGGCCACTCTGCTTGCCGCTGTACACGCGATTCGCGCGCGCAATGGTCTGCATGAGGGTGTGATTCTTCATCGGCTTGTCGAGGTAGATCGTAGAGCAGGAGGGAACATCGAAGCCCGTGATCCACATGGCGCACACGAACACGATGCGAAGCGGGTCTTTCGCAGTCTTGAACTTCGTCGCCAGGTCTTCCTTCTGCATGCGTAGGCGGTGGGGCCGGATGTCGATGCCATGCTCGGCCATGTCCGCCACCTCGTTCTGGCTTTGGGACACCACCAACGCCATGTCCGTCTCCGCCATATACGCGATCTCGTCCTCCAGCAATGTGCCCTTCCCCTCCGCGACCGTGGTCAACTTGACCCGCAATGCGGCCAGACGGCTTGCCCACTCGGCTTTGACCTTCTGGTGCATCCGGGCCGCAGTCAACTTATCGACAGCGATCATCATCGCTTTGCCCGCGTATCCGCGCCCCAGGAAGTGCGTCACGATGTCGGCGGCGATAGTGTCCAGGCGGTCTTCGCGGGTGAGAAGGTGATATTCGCGGTGGAACTCGCGCTCCAGTTTGCGCTCTTGCGCCTCATCGAGCACGGCGTCGTCGAGCAGCGCTTCCATGTCTGCGTTGAGGTCGGCGTTGGTGAGTTGGAGTTCGGGGATGCGATTCTCGTAGTACAACGGGACAGTAGCGCCGTCCGCAATGCTCTGCTGGAAGTCGTAGACGGAGACGTAGTCGCCGAAAACGGCTCTTGTCTTCTCCTCGCCCGCCATAAGCGGTGTGCCCGTGAAGCCGATAAAAGCAGCCTTGGGGAGCGCGGTGCGCATGTTCTGGGCAAAGATGTCGTACTGGGAGCGATGGGCCTCATCTGTCATGACGATGATGTCGGGCCGCCGGGAGAGCGCGGGATACGCGTTGCCCGGCTCCGTGTGGAACTTCTGGATCAGGGTGAATAGGTAGCGGTGATCCTCGCGCAGCAGACGCTGGAGATCGTCTCCGCTTTCGGCCTGTACGCCCTCTTCCGTCACCGCGCCTGCACGCGCAAACGTCTGGTAGATCTGCCCCTCTAACTCCTGCCGATCCGTCACGACCAAAAAGGTATAGTTGCCAGGAAGCCGCCGCAGCACCTTCTGGGCAAAGAACACCATGCTGTAGCTCTTGCCCGAGCCCTGCGTGTGCCAGAAGACCCCGAGTTTACCCTGGTTCTGCTGCACATGCCGCACGGCATCCACCGCTTTATTGACACCGAGATACTGATGGTTCTTCGCTACCAACTTGACCACCCCACCGCTCTCGGCGCTGAAGAGGATGAAGTTCTCCACGATGTCGAGCAGTCGCTGGGGCGCACACGTGCCGCGAATGACCGTGTCCAGGCTGACGACGCCCTCTTCGCCCTCCGCGTTGATCTTCTTCCATTCGGCGAAGTGTTCCCAGGCGGCGGTCATCGAGCCGATCTTGCTCTCGCTGCCGTTGCTGAGAATGATAAACGCGTTGTACCACCAGAGTTGAGGAAGGGTCTCTTTGTAGTCCCGCAGGTTATGGTGGTAGGCATCTTTGAGCTGCTTGTGGCTGGCCTTGAGTTCGAGGAAGACGAGCGGGAGCCCATTTACAAAACCGATGAGATCGGTACGGCGGGTGTATACGTCGCCGGTGATCCAGAGTTGAGAAACCAGGAGGAGATCGTTTTGGGCGGGGTCGGCCCAATCCACGACCCGCACGGTAGCGCTGGCCTGCTCGCCGTTGGCATCGTTATAGACTACCTTCACGCCGTCCTTCAGCAGTCCATACACTTCACGGTTGGCGTTGACGGCGATCATCGCGCTGCGGTCACGCGCCAACTCTTCTTCCGCCAGTTCCAGGGCCTCCCTCGGCAGGTCGGGGTTGAGGCGCGACAGCGCCGCCATCAGTCGAGGCCGCAGCACCACCTCCTGGCGTGTCTCTCGCCCGAGTGTGCCGCCCGTACCCAGCGTCTCCTGGTAGGCGTTGATCGTCTCCCAGCCAAGCGTAGCGAAGAGGGCAATGGCGGGCTGTTCGACGAGCGCGTCTTCCGTATATTCGTTCAAAGTCGTCATGACAGGTCGGAATCCTCATCGGCTTCGTCCGTGCCATCCGCTGTTCCACCTTCTATGTCCGAGGTAACACTATTCAGAGAGTGAACATAGGCTTGCCTTACGACGGCCATCACATCGTTGAGATCCACGGAATTTGTAAGGGCAAGGAGCGTGTCGCCTCCGCCATAGTAGCCCATCCCGGACACGTCTTTACATAGACCCTTCGGGTCCGCCATATCGGATAGTTTCATGTTCAAGGTGACGCGCAGTCGTGACTTTTGTGGTCGGACCGCCAGGAACCGGTTTTCCGTATGGAACTGAATGTAGTTTCGATACACCGTCTCTTCTACCGAAGCATCCAGGTTGAGTACACGCCGTCGCAACTCCTCATACAAATCTTGTCTGCCGCAAAAGAACGCTTCGTCGTGCTGTGCAGGCGTCGCGGGCGACGGTACCGTAGGGGAAGCGTAGATCGCCACGGTGCCTGCCGACAGTTTTGGTTGCGACCAGCACTGGATGGCGACGTCCGCGAGCCGAATTGCACGCGCTTTGATAGCCGCCTCGTCCCAATGAGCGAGCGTGCCGAGTCCCTGATTCAGGTGCAGCGGACTGTGCGCAAATCCGCACGGGTGGCCGTCCTTGCTCACCAGGTCGCGCTTCTCCACGAAGGGGCGGGCGCTGTATTCGGAGTTATAGGCCGTGAGGGTCAGGTTCCCCAGCGTGTGAAGGTAGGTGTCATGAACATGCTTCCAGTTCGTCCCCAGATCGCGTCTCCATTCCGAAGAAAGGTTCTCCGTCTGAGGCATGATGTGCTCGATGGTGTACTCCTCCACCGTGACAGTCTCCCTGCGGCCCATGTTTTCCAGCTTGCCCAACAGGTAGTTGCGGGTGCGAAAATTGTACACGTCCTTGACGAGAAGCTGAGCGCGGAACTCGTCATCATTCGGGAATCGGCGGTAGGAGTCCTTGAGCA
>JAYUMV010000077.1:0-14496 GCA_043762265.1 Chthonomonadaceae bacterium
ACGTACCAACGCCCCCCCCGATAATCGTCGCGATGGAATGAATTCCTTCGCTAGGGGTGCTGCGCACCGAGAAAGGAAGCCCTTCGGGGATCCCAAATCCTTGGCTTCCGCGCCAAGGATTTCCTTCGCGGGCACAAATGCGTTGCTCTCCGTGAGCAAGATGAGTCTCGCGTTTGTGTCGTTCCGTCCGGAGGACGGTCCGGCGAAGCCGCGTAGCGAGGGGTGATAACCCCTTGACCACCCCAACACAACGTCCTTTGATTTGGAATAACCCAACTTATTCCCATCCGAGTTTATCATGGTTTACGCTACCGTTTCTTGTCGCCGAGGGCGCTGAAGTAGCGTTTGACGGCGTCCTGGTATTCGGCGGAGACTTTCTCGCCCTGGCCTTCGTGCAGTGTGCGCTGGGTGCGAGGATCGAGGCTGCCGAATTTGCCCGATTTGCCCATCACATTGGAGGTCTGTCCATTCTGAACGCCTTCCAGTTTGGTAAAGGCCTTTTTCGAGTCGCCCTGATTCTTCTGGCCCTGTTGGGGAGCGCCCTGTTGGGCCTGCTGTTGCGCCTGCTGCTGTTGCTGCTGCTGCTGCATCGCCTGCTGCACCTGCTTCGCCGCCTGATCCAGGCCCTTCAGGGCTTCGTCCTGGTGGCCCTGCGTGGGCTGACCTGTCTGCTGCTGCTGAAGCTGACTGCCGGACTGCTCCTGGTGTTGAGTGGCCTGCTGAATGGTTTTTTGCGCATCGGGCACCTGCGCCAGAGCGTCTGCCGCCTGCTGGGTGATCTCCTGAGTCGCTTTTTGATCCTGCGCCAGTTGCTGCACATCCGCCTGCTGCGCGGGCGTCAGTTGCTGATTCGGGTTGCGGGCGCGATCCTGCTGCAACTGGCCTGTGTTCTGGCGAATCCCCTGCTGGAGCCCCTTGGCCAGAAGCAGATTGCCAAGCGCCGCATCTTCCTGGGCCTGTTGGGCGCTCTGCGCCTGCTGCTGCGCGTCCTGCTGACTTTGTTGTTGCTGCTGATCTTTCTGCGCGCCCTGCGCCTGCTGTTTGAGCGCGGCAGCGATGGTCTCCAGTGTCTGAGCGGTACGGGCCTGCGCCGTCTGCGTCGGCAGGCTTGTATCTCCGAGTCCATGCTCCGGATTGAGGGCCTTGGTGGCGGGATGCGCCTGGCGGGCCGCCATCGTCAGCGCCTGTTTGAACGCGGCGGAAGGCAGTTTGTCCGCCAGATTTTTGGCTTCCTGCTCGATGTTCTGCTGGCGCTGCGCGACCTGCCCCAGTTCGCCTTTCGCGTTGCTGTCGAGCGGACCGCGCTGTTTGGCGGCTTCCAGGCGGGCCGTCGTCTCCTTCAGGGCTTTCTGCACCTGAGCGAGATGTTCCACGCGGTCGGCGACCTCGGCGGCGGCCTGCGCCTGATCGATCTGCTGGGCGACGTTTTCCGCCTGCTGCGCGGCCTGCTGCAACTGCTGCGCGGCCTGCTGTGCGGGAGACTGCGCCGATTGTGGGCTGTTCTGGCTCAGCTTCTGCCCGGACTGTTGCAGGTTCTGTTGCGCCTTCTGGAGATTCTGCTGGGCGTTCTGCGCGCCGTTCAGGTTTTTCTGAGCGTCGGCGGCCTGTTTCTGGATCTCCTGCTCTTTCTGCGCGAGCTGCTGGCTCTGTTGTGCATCCGGATTTTGCCCGGTTTTGTCCGCAACATCCTTCTGCTCCTTGGCGAGCGCCTGAAGCTGTTTGGCGGCCTGATGCAGTTGCTCGGCGGTAGCCTGCTGCGCATTCTGCCCATCGGTAGCTTTCTGAGCGGCCGCAGCCGCTTTTTCCAGCGCCGACGCCGCTTTGTCCTGCTGCGGAGCGGCTTTGGCCGGATCGTTCTGCTTCAGACCTGCCGAGGCCGCCTGCTGATGCTGTTCGGCCTGTCCCTGCTGCAGAGCGTCTGCCGCCTGCTTCAGCGCCGCCGCCTGCTTCTGGTCTCCCCGCTCGGCAGCGGCCTTGGAGGCTTCCTGCAACTGCTTCTGAAGCTTCTGTGTGTCTGCGTTGAGTTCGGCCTGGTTCTTCTTTTCCGTCTCCAGGCCGACTTTGTCTTCGGCAGGGAGAGGGGCATTCGCTTTCTGCGCGGCTTTGATGTCTTCGGCCAGTGCGCGGGCGACATCGGCGCGGTCCTGCTGCTCTTTGGCGAGCCGTTTGGCTTCGGCGGCAAGTTGATCGGGGGTAGGAGTGCGCGAAAGTTGGTCCTGCGCCTTCTCGATCTCATGCTTGACGTCGCTCTCCTGCTTCCCGGCCTGCGCGAGCGCTGAGGCGGTCTCGCCCTTCTTCGCATCCTGCGCCTTTTTCACGGTGTCGGCGGCGGCGGGTATCTTCTGGTTGGCCAGGCTCTGCAGGGTCTGTTTCGCATCGTTGCGGCGCGCTATTTCGGATTTCGTCGCGAAGTTGTTATTCTCCAATTGCGCGCTCAGGGTCTCGACGCGTCCGGCCAGGGATTTCGCCTGTTCTCCGACCGCGCGCTCCGCTTCCTGCGCCTGGGCCATTGCGGTCTTGTCCTGTTTCTGCCGCGCCTGATCCAACTGTTTCTGCGCCTCGATCTGATTGTTGCGCAGATCGGCCACGGCGTGCGCCTCTTCGTCCAGCGCTTCTTTCAGCCGCTGCTGCATCTCGACGACGCTGACAATGTGGATGCGGTAGGAGTTGGAACGGGCGGTGTGCGGCCCGCCGACAGTACAGTTGTCGGTGGCGTCCACCTCGTAGCGAATGGTCTCTCCCACTTTCGGTTGGATACTGCCGAGGTGCCAGCGCTCATTGACATCCGCGTTAGGCGTGCCGTTGGGACCGGGAAGAGACAGTGCACCGCTCCCCAGGGTCTTCATGGCGCTGCCGCCGAAGCCTTCGCCCTTCTGCGCATCGTAGACGAGCTTCATTCCGGCGATGCCGTAGTCGTCCCCGGCGTGGGCGACCAGCGGCAGGCTGCCATTGGGAACCAGGTCCATATCGGCCGCGGGACGGGAGATCTGTACGGTGGGCGCTTGGTCGGCCTGGGCTTTGATGGCGTAGGGCGCGGCTTTGTCGCCCGCGAAACCGTGCAGGTCGGTGAGAGCAAGCGCGTAGGTCGCATCTTTCCGAACCGAAAGATGTCCTCGCGTTTTCTCTCCCGTCACGGGCCAGGCAGACTGGCCAGACCGGTTCAGGGTGAAGTTCACGGAGTGAAGGGGCTTGTTGGCAATGCCAACGACATCGATTTCGGTTCCGGTCAGGGCGGCGACATCGCCGCCGGAGACGGTCATGATCTGAACTGGCTTATGCGTGTAGGCGGGATAATGAAAAGTCATCTTGAAGCTGGAGAACGCGGGGCGATCCTCGACGTGAACTCCCTGCTCATTGGAGCGTCCGTCGTTGGCGGTCGCGTACATCTCGACGCTCTGCGGCAGGCTCGGGAACTGGTAGTGAAACTTTCGGATCTCTTCTTTCGCGGTCGGAGCATGATCGGCGGTGAGGGCAGGCGCGGGTGTGGTGGCGTCGTCGGCGCGGAGGGCGACGGCGCCGCTCAGATCGGCGGTCTTCCATGGCGCATTTTTGTCACCGGCCGGGCGATAGTGGAGCACAGCTTTATCTGCGGAAAGTCCGCGCGTTACAATGGCGACTCCGACACCTGCGCCCCGAGGCAGCAGATCGGCTTCGGGCTTGACATAGACCCGCGTGTTGGCCCACGGCGCGACGTCCGCACGCGGGTCCCGCATGCGGTGCAGCCAGTTGGCGAACGCGTCAGGCGCCAGTCCCGCTTCCACGGCCATTAGAAGCAACATCGCCGCCGCCGCAAGCGCGGCTCGGCGCAGGGGAGCAAGATTGACGGCACGCCGGAAATTGAGGGGCGCCGCCGCTTTCTGAGTCTCTTCCAGAAGGGCGACGGTCATGCTGCGGGAGAATCCGGAGGGCGCGTCTCCGCCTGCAACCGCGAGCGAGGGCGAGAGGTCCACGGCTGTCAAGAGGCGTTCGCGGAGAGCAGGATATTTCTGTTCGACATGCGCTGCCACCACGGCGTCTGGAAGCGGCCGCATCAGTGAGCGCAGGACGCATACGCACAGCAGGATCCCTGCGGCGATAGCGATCCCAGCGCGCCAGGCCTCGCGAGCGCCTGCGGAAAGAACCATGCGACTGTCGGCATGATAGCAGATCAGACTCAGCACGACGACGGCCACGACCGTCCAGCCGACACCGCTCAGGACGCGGGTGGCGCGCCACCATTGCCGCGTGGCAGCCAGCTTTCGCTGAATGGGATTTCCCGACTCACTCATGGTGCAGATTCTCCCTTCGACCGAACGGCGTGCCCCACGCCGAGGCAGAGACGCGAACAGCCCCGACAGCGCGGGGGATACCCAATCGAGCAGGTGGATTTGCGACGATGCAATTCCGGAAAAGGAACAAGATCACGAATGAGCGGGGCGGTACTGCGGGTGTTTTCCGTGTCTGTGTTGGCAGTTAGACGGCTCAATCCTGCGAAAGTTACGACAGCATATCCGTGCTTTCGCACGCACAGAAAGATAGTTCTCCGCCCGCAACCGGAATCCTCCTATGGGGAATAGGCGGAGGCCAGTTGCGGACAAAGCGGGCAGTAAAGAATCTGCCGTAGCAGTCTCTCAGGGTTGGGGGTCGCCGGGCCAGACTTTGTGAAGGCACTCCGTGAAGTAGTGGGGTTCGTTGCGGGTGGAATTCACGAGTTCGGTCTTGATGATCGATTCGGTCTGGACCGTCGGCAGCAGAGAGGCGCTGTAGAGCAGAAACAGAACGGCGGCCATGGGAACTGCGGCACCGCGCAGCCCACGTCCCAGACCGGTCGCCAGAGGCACCCGCTGGAACAGCGTGATCCCCGCGATCAGACCGACAAACAGCGCCGGGATGAGCAGGCTCATCCCCATTGTGAAGACCTGGATGCCCAACGCGTCGTTTTGTCCCTCCGGGGCGCTCTCCGTAAAACAACAGAATATTTTTTGGAGGTCGACAAAGGGCGCCATGCCGATACGTGCCACGTTCCACTGCCAGAGGCCGATGCCGCCGAGGATCAGCAGAGCGTATGCGGATCGCAATGCCATCAGACCTCTCTTCGGGCGTATCACGCCTGCCAGAGAGGCTGCCGCTCCCAGTACCAGCAGAATAAGGGTGCAGGAAAGCAGAGCGATATTGGCCAGCGAGGTGTATCCGCTCTGTGCGAACTTCCGACTGCTGAACACGGAGTGTTCGATCCCCTCGGCTCCGATCACACGGGCCTGATCCCCGGCAGCGATCTCCGTCTTGGCCCAGGCGGCTTCCTCCGGATGTCCGAGGTTTTCCAGATAGGCGTAGTAAACTTCGAGGCGCTTTGCCCGCAGTTTTTCCCCTTCCTCGCCCGTGTTCTGGTTGGAGGTCAATTTATCGTGATTCTCGATGCCGCCAGGGGTGGCTGTCCCAATGTTGGTGATCGCGATGCCGACCAACGTTGTGATATAGGAGGTTCCCTGCGCACGCATCAGGCCGCCGCAGCGCATCAGAGCATGGCGCACTCGGATCGCCTCTTCGGTATTTCCGGCAATTTCTTCGTTCGCTGTCAGAAACCGTACGAGCCGCGCCTCAGACCGGAGCGATGCATACTGCGGGAAGAGCAGATTGGCAGCATTGTTGACTCGCTGGATCGCGCCCCGTTCGCCATAGGTCGCCTCCTGAAGCCGATTCTGGCCGTCGGCCTCGTCCTGATAGTACTCGGCCCAATGCGAGCAGCGACCGGCGGCTTTCAACGCCTCCAAGCCCTCGGCGTCACGATGGGCGTTAAAGAGGCCGATCGACTGCATCATCCGGAAATAGGCGTTGTCGGGATCGAGTTCAACGCCGCGCTGCGCCGCGTTCTCAAACATCGCCACCGTTTCGGAGGAAGGCTGGTACGGGCTCACCTTCTGTGCGGAGCCTGAAGCTGCCGGAGAATCACCGTCCGTGCGCAGAATGCGCAGCTCTCCCAGCGCCATATAGCGCAGCAGATTGGCGTAGACGGAGGGGTTGTTCGGAAAGCGTTGCTCAAGCGCCGCGATACGCCGGTTGCGTGCTTTCGTCTGCGCCATGGGATCAGCGTCGGTTGGAGCGGTAAACGTGGTTGGCGTCTCGGTCGCCAGAGCGAGTTGCACCGGATAGTCGTTGGACAGACGTGCAGCTGCGGCGCGTTCAGCAGGCAGATTCGTCTCGGTCGAATAGTTCAGCGATTCCATCTGCAACTGGCTTCGCACCAAATAGCGGGTGACAGGCACTAGAAGCAGGGTCCCGAAGGTGGCCAGCGCAAGCCAGGCCAACCGATGATGACGAGAGGGTGAAGGATTCTCCATACGTTTTCTCCTGGGATGCCTCCCGAATATCGGCATCCTTCAATCCCTTGAGAGTAGGTAACTGTCAGGGCTGCGGATCACCGGGCCACGTCTTGTGGGCCAGTTCCGCGACATAGTGGGGTTCGTTGGACACCGTGCGGGCAATGTCCTTTTTGAGGATCGATTCAAAGTAGGCGGTCGGCAGGAGCGAAACTCCGTAGACCAGGAGCAACGCGGCGGCGACCGGCAGCGCCACGCCACGCAGGCCACGTCCTAACCCGGTTGCCAGAGGAACGCTCTGCCTCCGTGAGAGGAATGCAATCAGGCTGACCAACAGCAGGGGGATCAGCAGGCTAAGGCCGAGAACGACGCCCTGAACCACAGCGAGTTCGTCCGCAGCGCTGCCCGCCCTGGACGAATCCGCGTAGAGACTATGGATATCGACGAGCGGAAGGAACCCATTTTCGATGGCCGCCCACTGCCAGACGCCGATCCAGACGATCGCGACCAAGGCATTACTGCCCTGACAGAAGGGCAGCAGTTTTGCCATTCGTCCCTTCCACGGCCCGCCCAGGCGCGCATAGTGCGCCATTGCTCCCAACATCAACACAACCGCAGCGCTGCTGAGCAGAATGAGGTTCAGAAGCCAGGCGCCATTGAACTGCGCCAATCTCAGGCCACTGTTTACCGGATTCTTACTGCCTTCGAGCAGGATCGCCTTCGCCTGAATTCCAGCGGTGAGTTCCGTTCTGGCCCAGGAGGCTTCCGGCGTCTGTCCCTGATTTTCTAAATAGGCGTAATAGCGATTGCGGCGTGTTTCCGCGCGTAGATCCCGACTCTGCTGCGTCTCCTCGCCTTTGCCGGTGGCCGGCGGGGGCGGGGTCTTGACGCCTGCAGGGTCCATAGTCGCGATGTTGGCGATCGCGATACCGACCAGAGAACTGATGGAGGAGGCGCCCTGCGCACGCATCAGCCCGCCGCACCGCATCAAAGCATGGCGCACCGCGAGACCTTCTGCCGCTTTGCCAGCCAGCTCTTCTGCGGCGGCCAGGTGCACTGCGGCCCTGGCCATCGCACGCAACTGCGCATATTGTGGAAAAAGCAACGCATACATGGTGTCCATCTGCTGCGTCGCTAACGGTTCGCCATAAGAGGCGCGTTGCAGGCGCAATCGACCGGCGAGGTCGTCCGTAAAGTACTCGTTCCATCGGGTACAACGGCTTGCCGCTTTCAGGGCGTCCACCGCCTCCCCTTCCCGGTGGGCGGCAAAGAGGCTCATCGCCTGCATCATCGGGAAGTAGGCGTTGTCGGGGTCGAGCAGCGCCCCCTGTTGCGCCGCCGCTGCGAACATCGCCAGCGATTCCGGGGACGGTGAAATAGCAACAGGACTGACAGCAGATGCGCCCTTCCCCTTTTCGCCATACCAGATCTTCACATCGGCAAAGGACATATAGCGCAGCAGATTGGCGTAGACCGAAGGGTTGTTCGGAAACCGCAGGGTAAGCGCTCGCAGCCGCTCAGTGCGCGCTTTCGATGCTGCTGTAGGGATCGCCTTGGCTGCGCTTTCGGAATCGGATACCGAGGGAACATCGGAAGCAAGAGCAAGCTGGAGGGGATAGTCTTTGGGCTGATGCGAGGCGACGGCGCGTTCCACAGAGGGATCCCGCTCCGTCGTATACGAAAACGCATTCGCCTGCATATTTATCTGCATTCCCAGCAGATGGCGGGAGGCAGGCAGCAGGAACAGAATGCCGAGTGTGGCAACCGCAGACCAGCATAGCCGGTGACGTAATGGCGAACGATTTTTCATGCGCGTGTTTCCTTGTAGCCCAACGCAACAAGTCGGCGAAATTGAATGCAAGATTACGTTCGCTACGAACCCTCGCTCATGTCGGTTTCACTCATTTGCATAAATGATGTCTCACCTAAGCGAATGAGGGGATTGGACTGTAAAGAGTGAGATGGAAAAGATGGTTCTGTGTTAGGGCACCCCCCTTCCCGGTGAGCGAAGTGAACGAAGTCGGGAAGGGGGGGCCGGGGGGGTTAGGTCGCCCGGTGAAGCGACAGCACTGTGTTCACCCCAGGATTTCGCGGAGGGCAGTGAGGAATTTGGCATTTTCGGCCTCGGCGCCGATAGTGACACGGAGGTAGGTCGGGACGTGCCAGGGCGTACCGGTGCGGGTGATGATGCCTTTGTGGAGGAGGGCGGTATAGACCTCCCGGCAGTCTCGGCGGACATCGACCCAGACGAAGTTGGCATGGGTGGGCGTGTAGGGCAGACCCAACTCCTCGAAGGCAGCGTAGAAGGCGCACTTGCCTGTGGTGTTCATCGCGACGGTGCGGGCGACATGCTCCGTATCGGTGATGGCGGCTTCGGCGGCGGCCTGGGCCATATAGTTGACGTTGAACGGTTCGCGGGTCCGCTCCAGCCAGGCGGCGATATCGGGGCGCATGGCTCCGAACCCGATCCGGTGCCCTGCCAACCCGTAGGCTTTCGAGAAGGTGCGCAGGACGATCACGCTGCGGCCCTGACGCACATAGTCCAGGCCCTGAGGGTAGTCGGGGTCGGTGGTGGCGTACTCGTAGTAGGCTTCGTCCAGCACGACCAGCACACGGTCCGGCAGACCGTCGAGGAAACGGTCGAGGGCAGCGCGTGTCACGATGGTGCCGGTCGGGTTGTTGGGATTGGTGATGAAGATGAGTCGCGTATGGCCGTTGACCTTGGCTTTCATCGCATCGAGATCGTGGACCCAATCGGTCGTGAGGGGGACCAGATGGCAGGGCGCGTTGTTGAGGATCGCCGCCGCTTCGTAGCGCACGAAGGAGGGATCGCCCTGGATCACCTCGTCTCCGGGCTCCAGAAAGGTCACGCCGAGCAGATGGATTATGTCGTCGGAGCCGTTGCCGAAGACCAGCGTCTCCGGAGCAATGTCGAGCGCGGTCGCGACGGCATGGCGCAGACGGAAGTTGCTGGCATCGGGATAGTGGTGCATCTTCGCCGCGAGTTGGTGCACGGCCTCGATCGCCTTCGGCGAGGGGCCGAGCGAATTCTCGTTGCTGGCGAGTTTGATGATCCCGGTGATGCCGAGTTCGCGCTCTACCTCTTCGATGGGCTTACCGGGGACATAAGGCACCAGTCGGGTAATATTTTCGGCCACTTCGGAAAGCTCTGCGGTAGGATTCGGTGTCATGAGGGTCGTCTGGTCCTTTCAGCCGTTAAAAAGGTCGTCGATCAGGCGGTAGCCTTCGGGCAGACGGGTTTTGGCTTCCATCTCGCCACGCTCGTCGTAGGGCAGATGCCCGCCGCCTTTGATCATTTTGCGGGAATCGTAGAGCAGGAACGGCACCGGGCCGACGGCATGGCCGCGTGTGCTGACAGGCGTTTTATGGTCGGGCGCACAGAGCAAGCGGAAATCGTCGCGCTTCCTCATGCCCTCGACGATCCCGCCGACCACGTACTTATCGAAGTTCTCGATGGCGCGAATCTTCTCGTCAAGGCTGCCCGCATGGCCCGCCTCGTCCGGCGCTTCCACATGGACCCAGACGAAATCGTGGCGCTCCAGGGTATCGAGCGCATACTGTGCCTTGCCTTTGTAGTTGGTATCGAAGTAACCGGTCGCGCCCGGCACATCGATGATCTCCAGGCCGGTCAGGCGTCCCAAGCCGCGCACGACATCGACCGCCGAGATCACCGCGCCGGTCATGCCGCGCATTTTGAAAAACGAGGTCAACTGCGGCGTGCGGCCAGGGCTCCAGGGCCAGAGCGTATTCGCGGGCGGTTTGCCCGCATCGCGCCGCGCCTGATTGAACGGCAGGTCGTCCAGCAGGTTCATCGAGTCCTCGATGAACCGTCGGAGCTTCGTGTCGCTGTCGCCGACCGGCAGAATATCCGCCAGCGCCTTGCCCATGTTCTCGTGGGGCGGCGCGGTTTGGACTTCGGTCGGGCCGTCCTTCCAGCGCAGAATGTGCCGATAGGAGACGCCGGGGAAAAGGGTGAGGTAAGAGGGACAGAGCTTCTTATTCGCCAACTCGATCAGGGGACGCGCCTCTTCCGTGGAGATATGGCCCGCGCTGTAGTCAAGCAGTGTGACGCCGTCCGTGGAGATAAGCGAGCACCGGAACGCGACGTCTTTGTCGTCGAGGGGAATCTGCATCGCCGCCGCTTCGATGGGGCCGCGCCCGGTGTAGAAGCGTGTCGGATCGTAACCGAGGAGGGCCATGTTCGCGGCGTCGCTGCCAGGATACATGTCCGGCGGGGTCACCTCCACACTGCCGACCAGGCCGTTCTGCGCCAGCGAATCGAGAAAGGGCGTGCGCGCCACTTCCAACGGCGTCTTGCCGTCGAGATCGGCGAGCGGCTCGTCCGCCGCGCCATCGGGAACCAGGAGAATATATTTCATAGTTCTCCATTATACCCCATCGGCTTCCGCGCGCTTTTATTGTGAACGAGCCGGCGATCAAGGGCGGTCTTTGCGGGAGGAGCGGCGAATCTCCTCCACGTCGAACTCTTCGCCTTCGACATCGCGGCTGCGACCCAACCCAAACAGATGTGCTGCACGGGTCCAGCCGCGCAGCGGACCGCCCCCTGCCCCGTCCTGATAACGGGCACGCGCCAGGTTCTTCGTCACGTTCTCCTTCGGCGCTTCCGGAGCGGAGACTTTCGGCTGCTGCAAGAGGGTCGGGAACTGGGCGTCGAAAGCATCCATCTCCACCTCGACTTTAAGCGAACGGAAGGGCGCGGCGGTGGAGGGAGCGAGAATGCTGAATTTGAGGACAGACGTATTGTAGTGTTTGATGCGCCGCAGATAGTTGTCGCGGCAACGGACATGCCACTCTGCGAACTGCCGCATCGCCGCATGGTCGGCAGGCAGCTTTTGTGCTTCCAATCGAACGCGTCGTTTGGCATTTTCTACGGCCATACGCTCCCTATACTGCGCCATCTCTTCACGCTCAGCAGTGATCTCATGCCGAACCTGAAGCCACTCCGGCAGCACCCCGGCATTTTTCAGGATCTTGTTCGCCATGCGCACATCGAGCGGCAGAGAGTCGCCATCGTTCAGTTCGAGCGGCTTGCCCATACCCGGCAGGTTGTCGAACTTGCCCTCTTCAATGCCTTCCTGTATCTTCCGTTCCGCGATCTTGCCGATGATCTCCAGGTTCATCGCATTTCCTTTCTGCGTCTAACCCACGACTTTCCCCACCCAGCCACCGGCCGCATCCAGAAGTTCTGTAGCCTCTTCCGCCGACACTCCGCGCAGCATCATGACGATGGCGGTTTTCACCTGGCCATCGGCGGCTTCCAGAGCAGCTTCCGCCGCAGGGCGATCCGCGTTGGCAGCGCTCATTAAGATACGCACGGCGCGATCCCGCAGTTTGACATTGCTGGCGCGCACGTCTACCATCAGGTTCGAGTATACCTTGCCGAGGCGCACCATCGCGGCGGTCGTCAGGAGATTGAGAATCAGTTTCTGGGCCGTACCGGCTTTCAGGCGCGTGGAGCCTGTCACGACTTCCGGGCCGGTGACCGCCTCGATGGCGAGATCTGCATGGGGGGCGAGCGCGGAGCGCGAAACATTGGCCAGTGAGACCGTGAACGCGCCCACTGCACGTGCGGCATCCAACGCGCCGATGACATAGGGCGTTCTGCCGCTCGCGGCGATTCCGACGACCACATCCTGTGCGGTAAGGCTGCGCGCCAACAGATCGGCGGCGCCGAATTCCGGGCTGTCCTCTGCGCCTTCGATCGGATTGCGCAGCGCGAAATCGCCGCCTGCGATCAGCCCTTGTACCAGATCTTTCGAAACTCCGAAGGTGGGTGGACACTCACTGGCGTCCAGTACTCCCAGCCGCCCGCTCGTTCCCGCGCCGACATAGAAAAGCCTTCCCCCCTGCGCCAGTCGATCCGCCAGGATATCGACGACCTGCGTTATGAGGGGCAGAACCGCTTCGACCGCCGTAAAAGCGGTCAGGCTTTCGTCGTGCATCCGCCGCACAAGTTCCGTCGTGGAGAGCCTGTCGAGATCCAGGGTATGCGGGTTACGGCCTTCCGTTTCGAGGCAGGCAAAGTCTTCGCTCAATAGTGTCGGCTCCTAGGCCTGATGTTTGCGCGTGTGGCGATGACGTGCTGGCTTTTTGGGGCCAACAGGAGTGAGCAGTGTGAAGCCGCTCCGCGCCAATAGGACATGATCGACATAGGCAGGGTCGCCGCGTTTGGGATCGATGCCGCCGCGCATCGGATCCGGCTTCCAGCCTGCCACGCGGACATTCAGGCAAGTCTCGTCCATGCACAGATCGCAAGCGTATTCGCTGCCGCCGTTGTAGCGTCGGATCGCTTCCCGTTCGCGTTGCGTCAGGTTCAGATGGTCGGGATCGGGTTCTCCCGAGAGGAGACCGGAGCCGAGTGCATCGGAGATCGCGGGCGCCTCCGGCAGGGGCAGCCAGTTCAAACCGCACAGCACACGGCACACGTTCACGTTCGCCAGATTAGCTCTGCCTTCGAAAGTATACGGCGACTCGTGGACGCGGCGCGCGCCGGATGCGGAGCGGGATGCCAGGGTCGTCTGTCGCTTACCCTCAAGCATCGACAATCCGCGGCGAAGGTTTGCCCGCCAGTCCCACACTTCGTCGGGACTGGAGAGGCCGCCCGAGGGAGCGTTCAACTGCATCATTCCGACATCGTTACTCGGCGAGACGTAGGGGTGGCCGCCAAAATCGACGCCCTTCGCCTCTGTGAACTGGTGCAGGCCGCTCTCCGCCATCCCGATTTTGGAGGCTATCAGCCCGGTACGGTTGGGCGGAAAGGCACTTAGCACTCTACTGCGGGAGGGATTGTCCGCCAACACCTGCGCCTGCGCCCTGCCGAGCACTTCTTTGCCATCCAACAGGGTTTTGACATAGATCGTCAGCATGCCGCCCCGGATCTCGCCGTCCAGATCGAGTTTGAGCGGACTCGCTTGGGTAAACGTCTGCTTCTCGATACGATGACAGGTCGGAAAGGGCTTATAGTCCCAGCGCAGATAGGCGTGCCATTCAAACTGCGCAGGCAATGGGACTGCAGCGGGCCAGTTCAGCGGTATTGCGGTGGCAAATACATCTTTCGGCATCTGCGGCGCACCTGTTTTCGGGTCGATGGTAATCCGATAGTGAGGCTTCGACAGCGTCACCCGGAGCGCCGGAACCGGCCCGGAGACCAAAGGGGGTTGCACGGGACCATAGACGCTCTGTGCAGAGGTCATATGCCCACCACAGCAGAAACAGATCCCCACGAACAACGCTCTCAACATGACGAAATGGGGGAGGCGACAAGGCCGAATTCCAGCCTGAAAGAATGAAAATGGAAACAAAATAATCCTCTCGACGGCTCGTCTGGAAGCCGTTTGCATACTAATCCTGTACTATACGTTGCCGGCTCATGAAGCCTACGCACTGACTTTATTCTACGGCTTAAACAGGAATCAAGTTCGCAAAATAACAAAAATCGCCTCTGTCCCTTTGCTGGCAGAGGCGATTTCGGAGGCATTAAAACGTACGGCCAGACACGATCCTTCGGCTTTACTGAGGGTCTCCAAGATCGTAGGCGTCGGTGACACGGAGTTTGACGCGGAAACTGCCGATGTTGTTTTGCCAGTGTGGGCTGTCGTTGACGGCAAAGTAGAGACGCCCGGCGCCGGGGGCAGGCTTGCTGTAATGCTGTCCCATGAAGAACCGGGTGCCGCCAGCGCCTATGCGCGCCAGAACCGCGCCATAGGGCAGCCCGTCGTAGAGATTGGTAGTGTAATGCGGCCCCGGCACTTTGAGACCATCGGGATCGGCAAGCCAGCCGTCCACACCGAAGGAGAGACGTACACGCCCCTGAGCGGTCTCATCGATCTTCGAACTGGGATCTACGACGACGCCACTGTCGAGAAACTCGATCTGCACACAGTGGTAAAGCGCCTGCAAGTCGAAGGTGCGTACCACCTCCTTGCGACGCACTGCCAGACGGCGCACGCTCGCAAAGGACACGGGGAGGGACGTTCCATTCACCTCGACCTGCATATCGGGCAGGAGAACCTTCCCACGCAGGGCCGAGCCGTCGGCGAGGCGCACAAGATCGAGAGAGCGATCTGCATCATCGGCATAACCGGGCACGATACGTGCGAACAGCCGATAGAGCGGATAAGGCTCGTGCATGTCGGTGTCTTTGTAGGAATCGAGCAGG
>JAYUMV010000078.1:0-36992 GCA_043762265.1 Chthonomonadaceae bacterium
CTGAAACCGGGCGATGCAGCGGTCGTGATCGGGGACGGCATGGTGGGGCAGTGGGCCGCACAGACCCTCAAACACCGGGGCGCGAAGGTGATGCTGCTCGGCAAACATGCGGAGCGACTGCGGCTCTTCGAAGCTGGCCCCGAAGACCGATGTGTCAATATCCGCGAAACGAACGCAGTCGAGGCCGTTGGCGATTGGGCAGGACGGAGCGTGCAGGTCGTGGCGGACACGGTAGGCTCCATGCCTACCGTGCTCTCCCTCTTCCCGCTGATGCGGCGCTTCAGTCAGTTCGTCTCCGCTGGCTTTTATGGGGATGCCGGACAGATCGATGTCCAGAAGATGCGCGACTACGAGATGACGCTCTGGACGCCCGCCGGTTGGACCACCGAACGCATGGACCGCACCCTGGAACTGCTGCGGCAGGGCGTCCTTCAGACTCTGCCTCTCATCACCCATCACTTTCCCGTGGCGCAGGCGGCGGAAGCGTTCGACCTGATCCTTTCGCGGCGCGAACCGGTGCTGGGCGTCGTTCTGGACTGGGAGCATCCATCATGAAAATTCTACAGATCGGCGCTCATCCCGAATTTGCGATCCTCGACGTTCCGATTCCAGAGCCGGGACCGGGCGAAGTTCTGCTGCGCGTAGAGGCGGTGACGACCTGCCCGCAATGGGATCTCCATCTGCGCCACAACGAGCCGATGTTCCTCGGGCATCAGTTTCACTACCCCTATACGTTAGGGCAGCCAGGCCATGAGGCGACCGGCACGATCGCCTCGCTCGGTGAAGGGGTGACGGGCCTGACCGTTGGGCATCGTGTCAGCGCCTGGAGGGATGTGGGCCACGGCAGACAGGGTTGCTACGCCCAGTTCGTCGCGTTGAGTGCGGAGAACGTGATTCCTGTCCCTGCCACGCTGCCCTACGCCGCGACCGCATCGGTTGAACTGGCGATGTGTGTCGGGGCAACCTTTCTGGTCCTGCGCGACATGAACGTTCTGGCCGGACAAAAGGTCGGCATCACCGGCCTCGGCCCTGCCGGACTGATTGCCGCGCAGATGGCGCGTGCCGAAGGAGCCGCCTCCGTCGTCGGCTTCGATCTCTCCGAAGCGCGCTGTCAATACGCGATGGACTACCACCTGGTAGACGCCGCCTACGACCCTCGCTCCGCCCCCGAGGACCTCTATCCCCCCCGCCCCCGCCCTACGGCTCTCTACTGCGGCATCGACTGTGTGGGCGCGAAGCGTTCCGTGGAGTGGCTGATGGACCATGTCGCCAACACCGTCGCCCTCTTCGGCGTGCAGCGCGAGGACTACGCTTTCACCCCGCGCCACTATCACCCGATGCTGCGCCTCTGCGGCTATCCCGGCCACAGCCGTGCTGCCGCCGAATACGCCGTCGGCCTAATCTCCGACGGCAAACTCGACCTCACTCCTCTCGTCACGCACACGCTTCCTCTCGAACGTTACAACGAAGGCATCGATCTCCTCGAAAGCCAGCAAGCCATCAAAATCTGCTTCACGCCCTGGAGCGACCCTGTGCCCTAAAGATGCTTCGGCTTTTGCAGGTTTTACAGGCAAGGAACCGCGATCTCACGAAATCGGGCGCTGCCCCGGTAACTGCTCACAGAAGCGGTCGATCTCTTCCTCCGTGTTGTAGTAGTGGACGGAGGCGCGTGCCAGGTGCGTGAGGTTGCGGGCTTCCATATCGAGGCGGGCGCCGCCGGGAGAAGAAGTCCAGATATGGATGCGGTGTTCGGCGAGACGATTGCGGAGATCCCAGGGTGCGTGCCCGTCTACGGTGAACGTGACGATCCCGCACCGCTCCCGGCCGAGATCATAGACGGTGACACCCTGCAGAGAGGCAAGGCGGGTGCGCAGAGTCTCTGCCAGAAAGCGGACGCGCTCCTGGATCGCATCAAGGCCCCATTGCAGTGCGTAGTCCACCGCGACTCCCAGGCCGATTTTGGCCGCGTAGTTGGCCTCGAACGCCTCGAAGCGCCGCGCATCCGGCTGCAACTGGTAGGCATCCCGCGAGACCCAATTTGCGGCGAACATATCCAGAAACGGCGGTTCCAATCTGTCTAACGCCGCCTCGCGCACATAGAGAAACCCGGTTCCCCGGGGGCCACGCAGGAACTTGCGCCCCGTCGCCGAGAGAAAATCACAGCCGAGGTGTTCAACATCGAGCGGCATCTGTCCCGCCGATTGGCACGCGTCGAGAAGATAGAGAATGCCCGCCTGCCGGGCGATTTTGCCTACCTCTGCCGCCGGATTTACCAGTCCGCCATTCGTGGGAATGTGCGTGAGGGCGATGAGTTTGACGCGCTCGTCCACCATCCCCTGCAACGCCTCCACACAGATCTGCCCGGTCTCATCGCTTGGCACCACCTCGATGACCGCCCCGGTCTGCCGCACCCGCTGCAGCATCGCGATCCAGTTGCTGCCGTACTCCATTCGGCCCGTCAGAATGCGGTCTCCGGCTTGCAGGGGAATCCCGTAGAACGCCATGTCCCACGCGCGGGTCGCGCTCTCCGCATAGGCGATCTCCTCCCGGCGGCAGTGGAGCATCTTTGCCAGCGCGGTGTAGGTATTCCCGATCAGCTCCCCGCTCTGCAGCTCGGCCTCATAGCCGCCGATCTCCGCCTCCAGGCGCAGGTAACCGACCATCGCCTCCGTGACCGCCTGCGGCGGCAGCGATGCCCCCGCATTGTTGAAATGCAGCACCTGCTCACAACCCGGCGTCTCACGGCGGGCACGCTCTACATCCATTGAATCAAACATCGACACAACGCTTCTCCTCTTTCGCTCCTATCGGATCGCTTTCGCGGATCCACCATAAGGGTATCAAGCATCTTCGAGGCCGAGGGCGGCGGGAGGGGTAGCGCGGCCGACGAGGGTGATGAGGGCGGCGAGGGTCATGAGGTAGGGAAGGGCGTCGAGGAGAAAGGGATTGGTCCACTCGATGCCGAGGGCGACGAGGTGGACATGGCTGATCTGCAACTGACTCTGAAGGGCGTCGAAGAAGCCGAAAAAGAGCGCGCCGACCATCGCGCCAAGGGGATGCCATTTCCCGAAGATGACGGCGGCGAGGGCGATGAAGCCTTTGCCTGCCGACATGTCCGGTGAGAAGCGGTGCGCAACCGACATGGAGAGGAAGGCCCCGGCGACGGCGGCGCAGACGCCCGAGAGCGTGACGGCGACGAAACGGACGGGAACGGCGGCGATACCGGCCATACGGGCGCTCATCGGGTTTTCGCCGACGGCGCGCAGACGCAGGCCGAAGCGGGTTCCCGAAAGCAGCCACTGCACCGCGAAGGGCAGCGCCAGAGCGCCGACAATGAAGATCCAGGGCGGCAGGCCGTCGATCCCGATCCCGTCCCGCAGCAGTTTCTGGAAGAGGTAGCGCGTTCCCCCCGCCGACAGCAGCGTGATGGCCAGACCGCTTACGACATGGTTCATGCGGGTCTTCTGCGTGAGGAAAGCGTGGAGCGCGCCCAGAACGGCCCCGATCACCAGCGCCGCCGCCAGGCCGACCAGCGCGGAGGTGCGGCCTGCGGCGACGCCCATAAACGCTCCGGCCAGGATCAGCCCTTCCAGCGCGATGTTCACGACCCCGGCGCGCTCGGAGAGGATGCCACCCATCGCGGCAAGGATCAGGGGTGTGGCGCTGGTGAGCGTCGCGACGAGCAGCGCCAGCAGCAGCGCAGTAAATCCGGCGTTAGAGGGCGGCATCCGCTTCCTTTCGTTCCGTAGGTTCTGTCGGAGGTTCGAGAGTCGGGGCAGGAGCGGTAGGCGCAGGCGCGACGCGCGGTCGAGGGCGCATGCCGACGAAAGCGATAACGACCGCCTGCACGATGACCGAGATCGGGGCGGGCACATTGGTCAGCGACTCCATAAAGGACGACCCGCTCGCCAGCCCCCCAAAGAAGAGCGCACTCAGCACGACACCCATGCCGCCCACTCCGCCGAGCAGGGCGACCGCGATCCCGTCGAAGCCGTACGTGGCCGCGATTCCCTGCGCGTAGCGATGCTGTACTCCCATCACTTCCACTGCGCCCGCTACTCCTGCCAGCGCCCCCGAGAGCGCCATCGTGACGATGAGGGTACGCGGAACGGCGATGCCTGCCGCGCGCGCCGCCTCCGCGCCCAGGCCGACTGCGCGGATCGCATAGCCCAGGGCAGTATAGCGGATGAGCAGGGCGACCGCCAGCGCCGCCAGCAGAGCGAGGTAGAGGCCCACCGTAAGAAAGGTATGGGGAATCAGAGGAGTCAGAATGGCGGAGGCGGCGATCTGCGGCGTCTGCGGATTCTGGCTGTTGGGGTCGCGCAGGTTGTGGGTAATCAGATAGTTGGCGATGTCGAGGGCGATAAAGTTGAGCATGATCGTCGAGATGACTTCGTGGACGCCGCGTCGCGCCTTGAGCAATCCGGGCAGCGCTCCCCAGACCGCGCCCGCCGCCGCGCCTGCCGCCAGCGTCAACGGCACATGCAGGAAAGGCGACAGGCCGGGGCGTAGGGCCACACTGGCCGCCGCCATCGCTCCAAACGTCATCTGACCCTGTGCGCCGATATTGAACAGCCCGGCCCGCAGACCAAGCGCGACCGCCAGCCCGCAGAACAGCAGCGGCGTCATCTTGGAGAACGACACCGCCATCTGGTACAGGGCGATATGCCCGCTGCCGAAGGCGCGATCAAGGCGACCGACCGGCGGTCCGGCGGCGAGGCCGGTCGCGCCTGTCCAGAGCGCGGAGAACGCCTGGCTGGCAGAGTAGCCCGAGAGCGCGATAAGGATGGCGGCGAGGATCAGGCCGACCGCGACGCTCAGAAGGGGGCGCAGCATCCCGCTGCGTGCCAGAAGTCGCTCCTTCATTCGCTCCCCTCCTGCAGATTGCCGACCCCGGAGGAAACGGGTGAAGAGGATGTTGTGCTGCCGATAGACTCCTGCTGGGTGGCGCCAGTCATGAGCGCGCCGATGCGGTCCGGGGTCGCATCTGCACGGTCGAGCAGGCCGACGATGCGCCCGTTGAACATGACGGCGATCCGGTCGGAAAGCTCCAGCACCTCGTCCAGATCGAGCGAGAAGAGCAGAATGCCGAGACCACGCGCCCGCGCCTGTCGCAGCGTGTCGTAGACGAAGACGGTCGCGCCGCGATCCAGTCCACGTGTCGGCTGGCAGGCGACCAGCAGGCAGGGGGCGCTGTCCATCGCGCGGGCGATGACGACCTTTTGCTGGTTACCTCCAGAGAGGTTGCGGACGGGAGCGTTGGCGTCGCGGTCGCCCATGCGCACATCGTAGTCCCTGATCATCCGGGTGGCGCGGGTAAACAGACGGGAGGCGTGCAGCACTACACCTCCTCCCCACTCCGAGGCGTTCTCATGCCCCAGCAGGTAGTTTTCCGCAATACTAAAATCCATGACCATCCCGGCCTTATGACGGTCTTCGGGAATATAGGCGATGCCCAACTGCTGCCGCTGCCGCACAGGGAGCGGGTTGAGGAGCGTGTCGCCACTCGCGGTGAGGAGGCGCAGTTCGCCGGTCTCAGCGCGGCGCAACCCGACGATCGCCTCCGAGAGTTCACGTTGTCCGCTGCCATCCACCCCGGCAATGCCCAGGATCTCCCCTGACTGCAGCTCCAGAGTGGCGTTCTGCACGGCGACCGCGTGGCGGGCATTGCGAACGGTAAGATCGGTGATGCGCAGCAGAGGCTTCGTGGCGGGAGAGGAATCGGTCGGAGGCTCGATCTCCTGAGCGCGCGGGGCGCGTTCGCCGATCATGCAGTGCAGAAGTTCGTGTTCGTTGGTGTCAAAGGTTCGAAAGTCGCCCGCGTTGCGTCCGGCGCGCAGCACCGTGACGGCGTCGCTATGCGTCATCACTTCCCGCAGTTTGTGCGTGACGAAGACGACGGTCGCGCCCTCCGCCACGAGGGAGTGAAGCAGCGCGAAAAGCGCATCGGCCTCTTGCGGAGCCAGGGTCGCGGTCGGCTCATCGAGCAGGAGCAGATTCGCGCCACGAAACAGCGCCTTGAGGATCTCGACCTTCTGCTGGGCCGCGACCGACAGGCGTTCCGCACGCTGGTTCAGGTCCAGCCCTTGCAGGCCCAACTTCTCCGCCAATCCTGCGATCTTCTCAGCCGCCGCACGTCTATCCAGGATACCAACGGGGCCAAGCGGCTCCGCGCCCAGGATCACATTCTCGATCACGGAGAGCGCTGGGATCAAAGCATAGTGCTGACTGACCAGTCCAATACCGCGCCGAATCGCGTCCGCTGGGCTGTGCAACGCCTGCGTCACATCCTCACCGCGCAGCGTAATCCGTCCCTCGTCCGCCCGGTAGAGCCCATACAAAACGTTGAGAAGGGTCGATTTACCCGCGCCGTTCTCCCCAATGACCGCATGAAACCCGCCCGCTCGCACGGTCAGGCTCACCTTATCGTTGGCGACAATGCCCGGAAACCGCTTGGTGATCTGCTCCATCCGAATCAGAGCTTCGGAAGAGGAGGCAGGCGTTTGCAGAGAGGAAGCAGCGGGTTCGGACATAGTTGGTAGGGGCGCAACTTTCCAGCAGGGTGAGATACCGCTATTTTAGCGGAACCGACCTCTCGCTGTCAACCACCCGCCTTGCATCCTCGTCTCGTGACCGGGATATTAAGACCGGAATTTTGAAAAGCGTGTTACTCTTTGGCTACTGCGGTCGCGGAGAGACGGTAGCCTAAATTGCGGATGGTATGCAGATAGCGGAGATGTTCGGGGTCGGCTTCGATCTTACAGCGGAGCCGGCGCATGCAGACGTGCAGGGCCTTGACCCCCCAGTTCAGCATGGTAGCCCCAGATCTTTATCCGGCAAGGGGAAGCGGTAGAACTGGGCGGCCAGGGAGTGCAGGCCCTTGCGCACCACAGCAGGATCGACGTTCGGGTCGAACTCCAGCCAGCAACCGGTCTCCCAGAAATCACGTGCCTTGACCGACGCCATAATCGCGTTCTCCTCCTCCGCCAACAGAGGGCGTATGCTGCGGTAGCCCTCCAGGAAGGCGTCGCAGGCGGCTTTGATGGCAGGGTCCTGGATCGTTTCATCGCGTAAGGGCCAGAGAAAGCCGCTCAGATCGTAGACACGCCAGCCAACGCCCGCGTTGCTAAAATCGAAAAAAGTGAGTTGGTCGTTTTCGCCCGCTGCGTTGAAATGGCAGTTGCCCTGGTGGAGGTCTGCGTGGATCGGGCCGATGGCGCCACCTGCATGCGGAATCGCTTCCAGCAGCGCGATGGCACGTGCGGCGGTCCGGGTCAGAATTTGCCAGGCGTCCGCATCTTGCGGATCGGAATCGTTCAGATAGGCTCGTATTCGCTTCAGGGGAGCCGCGAGCAGACGATTCACATCGAATACGCGCGCGACAGCAGGAGAGGCAAGATCTGTCGCCACCTGATGCATCTGTGCGAAGGAGGCTCCGAGCAGATGGGCGCGTGGTGGGGCAGTCGGCCACTCCACGCCTCCCTCCGCAAACGTGAAGAGGGCCGTCGGCGCAGGCAGAGAATCCTCGCATGGCAGCATCTGCATCCAGGTCCCTTGCTTGTTCGCGATGGGCGCGGCCACGGAGAGGCCGCCTTGTGCCAGATGCGCCAACAGTTCCAACTCATACTGCGCCCAATCGGAGTTCTGGCGCACCTGTTCTCCATATATTCGTGCGATGAACCTTGTCCCGGTCGCCACGACGTGGAACGTCTGATTACCGTCCCCGCCCGTGCGAATCCGCGAGATTTCCGGTTGCGTCAAACCATACGAATCGATGAGGAGTTGCCGCAATGCGGCTTCGCTGGAGTTCGTCATGGCAATGCTTTCCTTGTCGTGTGCAGGGGGGTCTATTGGGACGCGGCCGGGCTTAAATAGACGCGGCTATAGTTCCATTCGTAGTATTTGCCGTTAAACTCCGAGGCGGGCAGAGGCCGGTTGACGCTGCCTATCTGGGTATGGCCCCAGCCTCCGTCGAACAGGAAGTCCATGTCGATGGGCGGGTCGGTCGCTTTGCTGCCGTTGGTCCAGTGATAATCGACTCCGCTCTGGACCAAGATACCGTCCACGTACATGCCGTAACTGTTGTCTTTGCGATAGAGCCAGGTCCATATGTGGTAATGTGTGGCATCGTAGGTTTTGATGCCCTTGGAAGCCATCGCCGTGCCCCAGCCCCCATAGTCGGTCGTGTCTTTGCCGCCGACCGAGTTCGCGTGCCAGTAGCGCCCATCGTAGTTGGTATTGTTGTTGCCGTTGTCGTACCCGAAACTCTCTACCAAATCGTGCTCCGCCCCCTGATTCCACTTGTTGCCTGCGGTCCAGATCGCAAACCAGAAGTAGGGCGGCGTGACGTAGCGAACACGTGTCTCCCAGACGATGTCCTGCCCCAGCAACGAACCGCCGTTAGGCAGTTTCCATTTCGCCATAAACGATCCGCAGCCCGCGTTATGCTGCGTGGGAACGACCTTGGTCGCCCCATAGAGGGGTGTCAGCAGCGTCTTCAGCGAATCGGCGGTGAACTGGCGGACCGGAGGACAGGCATCGCCCTCGATCGGCTGGTTCGGTAAGGCGTTCGCCGCGTCAGGCGCGACTATAACCGCTCCATAATTCGTGCCGTTTCCGATGGTGCCGAACTGATCGTGGTAGAAGAAGTTGGCATTCATATCGGCATAGTTCTTGATGGTGCCATTTGCTCCGAAATGCCAGTTCTTGACCAGCACCATCCCTGGCCCGCCGATTCCAAAAGAGGGTTTCGGTCCCGCTGCCGGACTGCTGACCGTGCCGCCCCCCAGAGTCTCCTGCGCTTTGGCCGCCCCCTGGGAGAGACTACGGGGCGTCAAACTGAGCAGCAGGGTCGTAACGCCGAAGAGCAGAGGCACAAACTTACGGAGGCCCGCTCGGGGTGAGTGCGCTGCAAAGGTGCGGGGTTGCGTCTGGTGAGGATCTTGTGTTAATTTCATTTTATTTGATTTCCAGGGAGAAGAGGGGCGCCTCTTGACCACTGGCTCTCTTCCGAAGTAAGGATCGCAGGCGTCTAAGGAACAACCTTGTCCATTGGACGTGCCTTTTGCCTATCTGTTCCCCCCTTTTACGAGGAACCGGCGGTTCTGGCTTCAGAAGAGTGAAGCGAAAGAGCTAATTTTTTGCTTCTTCTACTGTTGAAGCGGAGCAGGAGTGCGTGTCGTGTTCGCAAGCGGCACACAAAGAAACAGGAACTTATGCCTGGTTCGGTGAACTGTCCTCTGCGCGGCGCACGACGAGGTCACCGCAACATTTTGGTGGGGAGAAGAGGTACAGATATGAGTTTCGGGACGATACTGTTGCTCGGGCTGGCGGCGGCGGGCGGAATGCAGCCGGGGGCGCTGCGATGCGAATATAAGGTCAATCCGCTTGGCATCGATGCAATGCAGCCTCGGCTTGGGTGGCAGTCGGTCTCCTCGCGACGGGGAGAGATGCAGACGGCGTATCAGATCATCGCGGGCGAAAATGAGAAGGCGGTTCAGAGTGGGACGAGCGACCTGTGGGACAGCGGCAAAGTGACCTCTGACCAGTCGGCGCAGATCGCGTATGCAGGTAAATCGCTGCACTCGCGGGAGCATGTCTGGTGGCGGGTGCGGGTCTGGGATAAGGATGGTAAAGTTTCAGCCTGGAGTGCGCCTGCCTCCTGGGAGATGGGACTGCTTGCGCCGCAGGACTGGCAGGCAAAGTGGATCGGCTATGAAAAATCGACGGAGACCGTTGCGGCCGAGGATGTCCACGACCTTCAGTGGATCTGGTATCCGGAAGGCAATCCCCGCCAGGAAGCCCCGAAGGGCAACCGCTATTTTCGCGTGGCCTTCGACGTGCCAGCAGGCAAGGCTATCAAAAGGGCAGACCTTATCGGTCTGGCGGATAACGACTTCGATGCGAGCGTCAACGGCAAGTCAGCCGGAACCGGCAGCGGCTGGTCCTCGCTCAATCCTATCGAAGTGACGAAGAGTCTGATGCCTGGACACAATCTGCTCAGCATTCGCGCCTACAATGAGAGCGGGCCGGGAGGGCTGGCGGCACGTCTCAAGATCATTTATACGGACGGAACGGTGCAGCGCATCGTATCGGGACCGAGCTGGAAGACCTCGCAGGAGGCAGCGCCGGGCTGGCAGACGTTCGCCTTTGCCGACACGACCTGGAAACCGGCGATGCGACTCGCTCAGCTCGGAGAAGCGCCCTGGGGGGAGCCAGGGGCCGCATCCGCAGAGCCGCCGCCTGTTCCCTTCTTCCGCAAAACGTTTCAAGCTACTCAGAACATTCGGCATGCGCGCCTCTATGTGACGGCGCTAGGTCTCTACGAACTGTATGTCAACGGGCAGCATGTCGGCTCCGACTTGTTCCGACCCGGCTGGACCGACTTCTCCAAGCGCGTTCCCTACCAGACCATCGACCTGACCCGGCAGTTGAAGTCCGGCGCGAACGCACTTGGCCTGACGCTCGGCGACGGTTGGTTCAGCGGCTATGTCGGATTTGGGCATAATCACAACCACTATGGCACGCAAAACGCTCTGCTCGCGCAGCTCGAAGTCGAATATGCGGATGGAACGAAACAGACCATCGTGTCGGACAGTTCCTGGCGCGCCTCTACCGACGGCCCGCTCCGCTCCTCCGATATGCTCATGGGCGAAGAGTACGACGCCACCCGCGAGATGCCCGGCTGGAATACGCCGATTTTTGACGATGCGAAGTGGGCCAGCGTCGCCGTCATGGAGACGCCGACCATCAAGACACCGCCCAATGTCCGGCCACGGGTCATGAGCGAATGCCCCGGCGGCGTCAATCTGGTCGCGCAGGCAGGGCCGAGCGTGCATCGTGTGCTGACCCTCAACCCTAAAGGCATCACGCAGAAGCCTGCCGGGACCTATATCTTCGACATGGGGCAGAACATGGTCGGATGGGTGCGGCTCAAAGTCGCCGGCAAAGCGGGAAGTCGCGTCACCCTGCGATTCGCGGAAATGCTCAACCCGGATGGCTCCGTCTACACCACCAACCTGCGCAGCGCCCGCGCCACGGATCAGTACATCCTGCGCGGCGGCGGCGTGGAGGTCTACGAGCCCTCCTTCACGTTTCATGGTTTCCGCTATGTGGAGGTGACTGGACTGCCCGGTAAGCCGGAAAAGGACACGCTGACCGGCATCGTTCTCAGCTCCGTCGATATTAACCCCGACGCCTTTACCTGCTCCAACCCGCTGGTCAATCAGTTGCAGCACAATATCCAGTGGGGACAGCGCAGCAACTACTACGAGGTGCCGACCGACTGCCCCCAGCGCGACGAGCGCCTGGGCTGGATGGGAGACGCCCAGATCTTTGTGCGCACCGGCTGCTTCAACGCGGACATCGCCTCCTTTATGAACAAATGGGCGGACGATGTGGAGGACGCGCAGTCGGCGGATGGCGGTTTCTCCGATGTGTCGCCGCGCCTGGTCGATCCCTCGGACGGCGCTCCTGCCTGGGGCGATGCGGGTATCATCTGTCCCTGGACCATCTACGCTTGCTACGGAGATACGCACATTCTGGAACGGCACTACGCCTCTATGGCGCGCTGGATCGACTACATTCAGAGCGCCAATCCAGACTTGCTCTGGCGCAAACGCGCGAACAACAACTTCGGCGACTGGCTTAGCATTAAAGCCGACACGCCCAAAGATGTGCTCGCGACCGCCTACTTCGCCTACGATGCCAGCCTGATGACCCGGATCGCCCATGCGCTCGGCAAAACAGAGGATGAGCAGAAGTACGCTGCGCTCTTCACCGGCATCAAAACGGCGTTTGATCAGGCGTTTGTCGCCTCGGACGGGCGCATCAGAGGCGACACGCAGTGCGACTATGTCGTGGCGCTGCGCTTCAACCTGCTGCCCGATGCCCTGCGCCCGCTGGCCGCACAACATCTTGTGGACGACATTAAGATGCGCGGCAACCACCTCTCAACCGGCTTCGTCGGTGTCGGCTACCTGACTCCGACCCTCACGGCGACCGACCACCTGGACACTGCCTATGCCCTGCTCCTGCAGGACACCTTCCCCTCCTGGGGCTACTCGATCCGGCAGGGCGCGACCACTATCTGGGAGCGTTGGGACGGATGGACGACCGACAAAGGCTTTCAGGATCCCGGCATGAACTCCTTCAACCACTATTCGCTCGGCTCAGTCGGGGAGTGGCTTTATACCAGCGTCGGCGGCATCGACCTCGACCCGGATCGCCCCGGTTACAAGCACATTATCATGCATCCCCAGCCTGGCGGAGACCTCACCTTCGCCCGCTCCACCCTCAACTCGCTTTATGGCAAAATCGTAAGCGATTGGGCCATCGACGCAGGCCAGTTCCGGTATCATGTCGAAGTTCCGGTAAACACTGTCGCCACCGTCTATATCCCGACGCACGACGCCGCGCAGGTGCGCGAAGCCGAGGCGGCCACCACGACGCGCCCCGGTATCAAGTTCCTGCGCATGGAGCAGAAATGCGCCGTCTACGAAGTTGGCTCCGGCAGCTACCGCTTCACCGCCCCGATGTAGACCTCCCCAACCCCTCCTTCGCAAGGAGGGGCTAGATGCATGTTCCCTCCCTTTATGAAGGGGAGGGCCAGTCTTCCCTCATTCCCTCCCTTTACGAAGGGGAGGGCCAGGGTGGGGTTCTTAAAGGAGAAAGACGTGAGACGACCGGAAGATGAGGTTCCGCCTGTGCCGCCGATGCCCGGTTTGCCGCACCAGCCGGGGCCAGTGCGCCCGGCGACGCCTGCTCGGATGCCGTCCGAGCGGGCCACGCATCTGTCTTCGCTGCGGACGCTGTCCGGGCAGGCGGTGCGCTCACCGCAACCGCCGCTGGCTCCGCACCAGCCTCCGCCGCCCCCACCGACACTGCCGCCTTCTGCGACCTCGCGGTATCTCCGCCCACAGGATCTGCGCCGCTTCGAAAACTTTCAGTTTGCCGCGAAGATGGTGGTCGAAGGCTTCTACTCGGGGCGGCATCGGTCGCCTTTCCATGACCGTTCCGCCGAGTTCAGCGACTACCGCCCCTACGTACCGGGCGACGAAATCCGCTCGCTCGACTGGCGCGCCTACGCCCGCACCGACCGGGACTACATCAAACTGTTTCGCAAAGAGACCGATATGCGCTGCCACGTCCTGCTCGACACCAGTCGCTCTATGGCGTTCCGCGATGAGGACGCCCTCGTTGCGCAGACAATGCCCCGTCCGGGCCTGCTCGACCGACTGCGCAAACGCAAGGCGAACGCGGAGGCGAAGCCGATGCCTCCTACGGCGGCGCTCTCCAAGTTTGAGTATGGGGCCTATCTCACCGCCGGACTCTGCTATCTGATGATCCAGCAGGGCGATAAAGCCAGCCTGGCGCTCGGCGCAGCGACACTCGACACTTTCATTCCGCCAGGGGGCACCATCACGCACTTGCATGGGATGCTGAGTCACCTGGAGCGGACGCAGCCGGGCGGGGAGACGGCGCTCGCGAACGCCGTGAAGGGCCTCTTCGCCCTGACCCGGCGGCGCGGCCTGCTCGTCGTGGTCTCGGATTTTCTCGAAGAGCCCGATCCGCTCTTCGACGCCCTCGCCATGTACACCTATCGTGGTTGGCAGATTCTGCTGCTGCATGTCCTGACCGAGACCGAGTTGACCCTGCCCGGTAACGGCCCCCAGCATTACCTGGATGCGGAGAGCGCCGACAAACTCGACGCCGATCCCGACTCTCTGCGCGCCGCCTACCAGTCCGAACTGCAAGATTGGCTGCAGGGCCTGGAGACTCAGGCCAAAGCCCGAGGCATCCACTACTCCCGCATGACCACCGCGACGCCCTACGACCAGGCCCTCGAACGCTACCTCACTGCCCGGCAGTAGCGCCGAGACTTCGCGGCAGCAGGCTCCTCAATTTGACGTGGTTTCTCTCTGTCTGTTATACTGAAACGTATTGTGTTCGCTTCCGATCCTATGCGGATCACTCCGAGGAGACCTGCTTCTGGAGAGGAGCAAGCCTGAAAGAGAACTTTTTCGGGAGAAATCTATGGCGCATTTTCAGGCCACTGCCTCACATCCTTATCGTCCTCTGCGGACGCGAAACGTCAGATCTATGCATCTGGCCCTCCTTTTGGCTTTGCTGGTGTTGGTCGCCAAGCCTCCGGCGGCACAGGCGCAAGAAGATGGTCGGGCGATTCTGCTCAAAGCCATTCAGTTTTATCACACGTTCCACAGTTACATCGGTCAGGCCAACGTCGATACCCTGATGTATTCTCCGAAGGGAGAGGTCATCAAACACGTCGGATCGACGACCATGCTGAAACTGCAGCGGCCGGATAAAATCTATGTCTATCTGGTGAATCCTGGTGGCAGTCGAATGATCTATGGAGACGGAACGAACTTCAGTGTCTATGAGGTCTCTCCAGACCAGTACACCATGGTTCCGATGAGAGGTAAGAAGACCGATGCCTCTCTGGTACGGATGCTGCGCGTTTACGGCAGCATCGTGGGCGGCTTCGACACGCTGTTTTTTCTGATGCAAACGAACCTGCCCAAAGAGTTGACGGACATCCGGCTCAAAGAGCCTTCTACCTTCAATGGGCATCCTGTCTATGTCATCACCGGCACCACCAACGCAACGCCTGTCGTCGCCCGAGGCGGAAAGACCGTTACGACGACGCCTACCGCCTACTGGACCTGGTGGATCGACCGCAACTCCTCCCTTCTATACAAAGTAGAGTCGCGGACTCCCAATGTGATCCGCCCCGTGGCGATCGAGTCCCCGAAGCCCGGTGGGGCGACGGTCATTAAGAACATGAAAGGCACATTGGTGGTACGCTACACCGTTTCTGAACTCAAACCCGATGCACATATCGCGCCTTCCGATTTCATCTTCGCTCCGCCCAAAACGGCCATGCGCAAACGGACTGTCGAGGAAGTATTGAGCGGTCAAAACAAATAGAACAAGATCCCCTGGGGTGGAGAGAGGAGCGCTTAAATTGCGCTTTTCTGTTAGAAGCCTTGAGCCTCTTGCCAAAGGCGTGGGAGGAGGTCGGCGGCGGAGGGGAGGTCGTGGATGGCGGCGCATCCGGTTCCGGCGTAGAGGCACATGGCAGCCGTGTCGCCGGTGAAGCCCTGGCGGGGCGCGGTATCGGCATAGCGCAGGATCGGTTCGCCGTTGGCGTTTGTGCCGAGTATGTCGCCTTCACCGGGGCGCGCGCCGATGGGCGGCGATCCGGCTGCTTCCCACTGTTCGAGTGTGGAGTTGCGCAGGACACGATGCGCGGCATAGGGCCAGTCGCCATCGAAGCAGACGGTGAGCGCAGTGGCATCGGCTTGCGCTGCCACGAGGCGCGCTTTATAGTCGGGATGCGCCCTGCTCTCCTGAGTCGCGACGAAGCGGGTGCCCAGCATCGCGCCCACTGCGCCGATCTGTAGCACATGGGCAATATCCTGCCCCGTTGCGATGCCGCCTGCGGCTACCACAGGAATGCCCTCCGCAACAGCCAGAATCTGCGGCAGCAGCAGCAGCAGCGACTGCGTCGATTGGACATGACCGCCTGCTTCTATCCCCTGGCAGATGAGAAAATCGACGCCAAGTTGCACCATACGGCGCGCCCCCTCCACGTTCGTCACCTGCACGCCCACCTTTGCGCCTGCCGACCGTATCTGCGCCAGGTACGGAGTGGGATCGCCCCACGAAAACGTCACGGCCGGTGCGCCTGCTTCCAGTGCCGCTGGGAGCGCATGGGGAGGAAACGCCAGCGCGAAGTTGACCTGGAAAGGATGGGCGGTCTGAGAGCGCACCTGGGCGATCTGCGCTGTGGCCTGTTCTGGAGAGGCCCACGTGAGGGCCATCGCGCCCATGCCGCCTGCGCCGGAGACGGCTGCCGCCAACTCCGGGCCTGCGATACTGCCCGTCGGCGCCTGCCAGATCGGAGTGCGCAACCCGAAGAGAGAAGAGGCTGTCATTCGCCGAACTCCTGCAGAACCTGTCGCAGCAGAGCGCGGCAGTCCGCCGCATTCTGCGCGCGTACGATGTTCTTTGCCGCTGCGACCTGATCCGCCGGAACCAGAATACCGGTCGCGCCCGCTCCGATCAACAGGGTGATCGCCGTCTCCAGCGTGTTCGGCAGATCGTTCTGGCCAAAGGCATTGAAACTAAAGGGCGACACAGAGACAAAGGTGGGAAGCAGATTGATCTGCGCCGCCGCCAGCAGAGGTTCGAGCGCCAGCAGCGTTCCCTCTGTCAGCGATTCCTGTTGGAGGCCTATCACCAACCGTGTTGCGCCCTGCGCCGCCAATCGTTCTACGAGCGCCTGTACCGAATCGGCCTCCTGTTCACCCCATTCCGACACGCCGCCCAGGTCCGCCGCGAGACGGGGAAACGCGCAGACCTTATCGTCCTCGTAACATTCGGTCTCCGCAACGCGCATCTCCGCCATCAACTCCACGAAGCCCAGGCCGTCCAGATGCGCTTGCGGAGGGATCGCGAGGGTCAGATCCGCTTTGGCCGCCGCCATCAGCACCGTCGGCAGTGGCAGAGCAAAACGGTCCGAGATAAACAGCGGCTTGCTGGCGACAGCGTCAATCAATCGAAACAGACCGCTGCGCAACTCTGTTTCTGCTTCGTTCGGGTTCAGCAACGTATTGCCGAGTGGCAGATACAGAGCATCCACTCCTTGATTTAGCGCCTCTTGAATCTCCTCCCACCTCTGTAACCGTGCGACGATCTGAACGTGTGTGCCGTCGATTGTCACGGCGGGCTGATGCTCCTCATCCAGATAGAGGCGATGCTTTGGAGCGACATGGGCATGTTCCAGCGTGTACTGCGCCAACGCAATCGGGTTGGGATCGACGAACACGACCCCGCGCTCCGCGTCGATAAGCAGCAACAGGTCGTTCTGGACCACGTCCATGAGCCCGAACGCATTGACGACCGCCGGAAAAGGGGGCACGCTTGCGCCTGCCCCTCCGCTCGCCGCCGCGATGCCTGCTACTTTCGCCCACGGTAAGGCTCCGGACAGCGCCAGCGCCGTGCGATAGTCGTCTGCTACCAGGATCACTTCGGGCCGCTCGGAGACACGGCGCACACCAACGGCCCGCGCGATCCGTTCCGGCGGATCCGGCAGCATCGGCAGGCCGTCGCGCATCTGCACCACGACTGCTGTCCCCAGCGCCATTCCGGCCCCCAAACCTTCGCCACGCAGACGCGTCATACTTAACCCCCGTCCCCTTTCCGAGAAGGAAAGGGGACATAGCTTCGGTTCTTTAGAGTTCTGTGACGAGTTGTGTCAGGGTGACGAAGCGAGCACCGCGCCTTTTCAGGTAGTCCACGACATGCCGCAGATTGTCCGCGTTGTCTTTGCAGTCGTGCATAGCAAGGCTGAGATAGGGCGATTCCTGAAGCTGGGCGTCGAGTATCGGCTTGATGCGGTCCAACCCTTCGTCGAGGTAGCCGCGCGCTCCGCCGACATTGGCGACGGGAACGACCCAGAGGCGGGAGTCGCCGGGCTGGTGCAGATTGGTGTAAGACGGATGGTAGGGGGAGGTGGGGGAGCCGACCGGACGGCCTGCACTGGAGCCGGGGGTCGAATCGACGAGAATACCGATGTCTTCGAGGGCACGCAGGTCGTCGGCCCCGAGATCGCCGTTAGCGGCGCGGAAAGCGGTAGGTTTGATCGAGAACTGTTTGAGGATGTCTTTGCCGACCCGGATCAGATCGCCGCGAGCGATGGTGTTGGTGACGCCGGAATCGAAGGTGAGGTGCAGGCCTAATTCATGCCAGGCGGGAATGCGGTGCAGGTATTCGTTGTGGTACAGTTTGATGTTGGCGAGGGGATCGTGCTCGTTGACTCCAAGGAGCCAGGTGAGCGGAACGCGATACTGTTCTGCGGCGGCAACGATCTCCGAGACGAAGCACTTTCCCTGGGCCGCGCAGACACAGTCTACGCTTATGGCAACCGTTGGTGTGGTCATCTGTTACCCTCCAATTTGAATTGGCAGTAGTCTTCTACTTTGAATTTGCTGTGCGCTCCTGCAAGAAAGCGCCTCTTTCTTCCCGACTCCGTCGGGGAGATAAACCGCCGTTTCTCCACTGGAAGCCCGGACTCCTCCTCTCCGGTCGCATAGAAAAAAAATAAAAATTGCCGACAGAGAGATTCTCTGTCGGCAACAACGGTACGGTCGGAATCAGACCTCGTACTGGAACCTGGTGAAACCGTCGCGCAGCGCGAGTTTCTTGCTGACGCCGCCGATATTCTCTTCGAATGTCTGCTGATTGCGCAGGGCCGAGACGCAGGTATGAAAGATCGGCTTACCATCCGGGCGCTTCTCGGTCATGACCTCGCGCAGAAGCGCGCGGCCGATCATGCCTTCGGCTTTGAGTTCCGTCATCTTCGCCGCGTCTGCGCCCATCTTGTTGCGCCCATGCGCATTGATCTTCATGGCGGTCATCGCGATGCCCGCTTTGCTGGCTTTCGCGAAAATGTCCATGACCTCTTTCGGGTAGCCGTAGCTGTACCAGACCTGCATGGCATCGACGATACCGGAGTCGATACACGCCTGGGTCATCAAGGCGTACTTCTCGATCACCTCTTTGGAGGTGCCGTCATAGGGGTGCTGAGACACGCCGAAGTACTTGACCAGTCCTTCCGCTTTGAGCTTCTGGAACGCCTTGTAGGAGGTGTTGTTCTCCTTCATTACCTTCTCAGGAGAGTGCCATCCGTAGTGGGCGCGATAGACGTCGTAGTACTTCAGCCCATTCTTATCCAGGGAGTTCTTGACCTGGTTGTAGGCCTCGTCGTAGTTGTCCGGATCGTGGCCGGGACTGGTGTTGTCCACAGTGATGTCGGTATAGAAAGAATCACGCGGTAGCTTCTTGATCTCGTCCGGCAAGTTATTCCAATAGCCAGCTTTGTGAATGAAGTTGACGCCGATCTCCAGGGCGGGTGCAAGCAGGTCCCGGCTCCAGTCCTGCGACATGGAGATCGGAGCCACTTTGAACGGCAGGCGACCGAATTTGACCGTCGGGAGCTTGCCGAGATCCTCGACAATGGCTTCCGCCGCTTCGGCGCGCTGACTGGGCGTCAGGGCGAAACCGGACAGACCGGCAGTTACCAGGCCGGTTCCGGCCGAGAGAACGCGGACGAAGTCGCGCCGGTTCAGCGGACTGTCCTTGTACTGACTCTTCATGTGAGCGATTTCTTCTGTGTGCATGGTAAACATTCCTTTCGCGCCAATGGCGCTAAACCTTAGAATGAGCGGTAGAAAAACGGGGCAGTTGAGCAATCCTGCCATAGTGATAAGAGTATTACCCTTTGCGCGACAAAACTCCTGCTTCTCCGCGTCGCAGAGCAAAATCGAACTCAGAAGAGTCGAGCAGAACGTTCAACCGCTGCAAGAGCGGCAGAGGCGCGCTGCTGCGTGAGCCGCCGATCTCCTCCCCTGTGCGCAAGTTCAGGGCGCTCGCCCAGAGACCGTCGGCTCCCTGATGGCTCACCAGCATATGCGCCACATGCAGGACACGCCCCAACGGTGTGCTGTCCCATTCGGTGCAGGAATCGGTCTCGGCCTGCATCGTCTCAATCACATAATCAAGCGTGACGGTTTCCGCCTCTAGCGCAGGGAGCGGAAAGCAGTTGTAGACCCATTCCGGAGGCGTCCAGGCCGCGAGCATCTGTGACTTCTCCCTCCTGTTTTAGTCCCAAATGGGGCGACCGTTTTTCGGATATTTGGTCAGGTCGTTCAGGCGTTTCATTTCGTCCATGTCGAGGCGGTAGCCTACGACGCCGAGCAGATCGTTGAGCTGTTTCGGGTTGTTCGCGCCGATGATGGGGGCGGTGATGACCGGGTTGGAGAGCTGCCATGCGAGGGCAGTCTGTGCGACCGTTTTGCCGTGCGCCTTAGCGATTTCGTCCAGGGCGTCGATGACGGCATAGCCGCGATCATTGCCATACTTGTCGAGCACGCCGCCAGCACGTGCGCTTTCGGGACGTGGCCCGTCTTTCCGGTACTTGCCAGTCAGAAAGCCCGCTGCCAACGGAGAGTACGGGATCACGCCAAGCTGATAATGCTTGCACAGTGGCGAAGCCTCGTATTCGAACAGACTCCGTTCCATCAGCGAATATTCCGGCTGGTAGCAGTCGAAACGCGCTAGACCGCGCTTGTCAGAGGTCGCAATGGCCTCCATCAAGCGCCAGGCCGGATAGTTCGAAGCGCCGATGTAGCGCACTTTGCCTGCGCGAACCAGATCGTTCAGCGCTGTAAGCGTCTCCTCAATGGGAGTGTTCAGATCGGCCCAGTGGCACTGATAGAGGTCGATGTAGTCGGTCTTCAGGCGGCGCAGCGAATCCTCGCATGCCCGAAAGATTCGTGCGCGGGAGAGCCCTTCGCCGTTCGGTCCCTCCCACATTCTGCCGCGTACTTTCGTCGCCAGAATGATACTCTCGCGCCCGCCCCTTGCCTCCATCCAGCGTCCGATATACTCTTCGGTCTTGCCGCCGTAGGAGAGGTCTCCCACCCAGGAGGTGTAGATGTCGGCGGTGTCGATAAAGGTGCCGCCCGCCTCAGAGAACGTGTTCAGCACCGCCTGTGACGTCGGCTCATCGGCCGTCCATCCGAACTGCATCGTGCCGAGGCAGATCTCCGAGACCTGCATCCCGGTCCGTCCCATTTTCCGATATTCCAATAAATCGTTCTCCCTGTAAACCTATGTTGCCAATTTATGCGACGTCTTGTGAGTGGCGGAGCGTGAGAGACCTCCCCCAACCCCCTCCTTCTAAAGGAGGGGGTTGGGGGAGGTGAACCCCAGGTCGTTCTCTTCTTGCAGATCGCTTAAGACGTTGAGTTATAAGCGATTCTCTAATCCGATTTAGGGATTGGGGTTCGGGTTGTAGGTTGCGCTGGATGAGGCGCCTTGTGGGCCTTCCATGCCGATATGCTTGTCGAACTGGGCTTTGACCGGGGCGTAGTGCGCGTCTGCGCCGAGTTCCTTGCGGGAATCCCAGTCGCCTCGGAAGAAGCCGTCCAACGGGCGCTCATGCGGCTCGACGTAGCTTCCCGGCTCTTTGGGATCGCTGCCCTCGCCACGGTCTTCCTGGAAGGTGTAGACCACGATGGAGTGATCGGGCAGGACGGGGCAGTGGTATTCGCAGATACCGCAGCCGGTACAGAGTTTCTCGTCCACGGTCGGCACGCGCTTGATGCGGCCCCGGTTGTCCTCTTTGCCCGCGTCGTCCTTGTGATCGAGCGCGACATCGGGATTTTTGGGCAGCGTGTCGTCCATCGTATCCTTGAAGATAACGGCGGAGTAGGGGCAGACTTCGGCGCAGACGATACAGTCGCGACCGCCGTTCCACGCGACGCAGGTCGAGCGGTTGACGTTGGCGAGGCCCATCTTCAGTTTGTAGCGTTTGTCCTGCCAGGTGAAAGGCCGGATCGCGCCGGTCGGGCAGACGTCGCCGCAGGAGGTACACTTCTCGGCGCAGGGGCCGATGGAGGGCACCAGGATCGGCGTCCAGAGCCCTTGCAGACCGGTGTCGAAGGAGGCAGGCTGCAGCGCGTTCGTCGGGCAGACCTTCATACACTCCGCGCAGCGGGTGCAGGCGCCGAGGAAGTCGCTCTCAGGGAGCGAACCGGGCGGGCGCATCGCTTTGTTGTTATGGTGGTACCGGCGCATTTTGCCCTGGTACTCCCCGGCGTTCGCCTTCGTGACCGTACCCCAGAGCAGGCCCGCCCCGACAGCGGCCACCACCCGGCGTTTGCCCAGGTCGATCTGCGTCTGCGGTTCGGGGCGGGGAGCGGTGCCTTTGGCGGCCATACCGAGCGCCTCTTTGATGCTCGCTGGGACTTTCGCCTGGATCTGAATGACATCGGTCGGGCAGATGGTCTCACAGCGGAAGCACTGGATGCACTCGCTGATGCTGTGCATCTCTTCCTGCGTAGCCTTCTTGTCGAGGTTGTCGTAGCAGCCCATGCGCGACTGGACTTCGCACTTCTTACAGTGGATGCAGCCGTCCATCTTGATGTAATGGCGCAGCCAGGAGACGCGGGAGACCAGCGCGAGCAGGCCGCCGTAGGGGCAGAGGTTGCGGCACCAGAAACGCTCCTGGTAGCCAGATAACCCGATGACGCCCATAAACATGAACAGAACGAACCAGCCGTTGAAGTACTGGCGGCTGGGCATCTCCATGCGGGCCACTTCGGAGCCGAGCGTGTAGTGGAAGTGCGTTCCGACGGCATCGAAAGCGCTGAGCACGCCGTTCCAGATATAGGCGACAGGCTGCTCGATACAGAAGGTAAAGGTGCGGGTGATGAGCGAGATCGGGTCGCCGAAGGTCAGAATATCCACTCCGAAGACGAGCGCGCCCAGTCCTACGAGCAGATAGATGTACTTCCAGTTCCGGAAGCGGCGGGTGTCGCTGCGCTTCTTGGTATAGAAGAGTCGGCCTTTGCGGAAGAGCAGCACATCTCCGATGTCGATGGCGGTTCCGAGCGGGCAGATCCAGCCGCAGAAGATACGCCCACCCCACATGGTGAGCAGGAGCATAAAGATGCTGGGGCCGAGCACGTAGACCGCGACATGGTGGGAGGCGATGCTGTTCTTGAGCGTGTTCAGGAAGTCGAGCCCCATGAACAGGTTCTTGGGAATGCCGCCCAACTGCTGGCTCGTCTGTGTCGTCATAAAGAAGAACAGGACGAACAGGCAGAAGAGAAAGATCTGCATGGCGCGCCGAATGAGCACGGTTCGAGTCGCTGCCGGGTTACCGGGCGCCTCTTTCATGCGTCGTTTCTGTTCCGCCGTAAACTTCGCCGCCGAACTGCCGCCGCTATCGCCGAAATCCTGCGTCCGCACGACGCCGACATCCGCCATGCGGACGACATTCGCCTTCTTGACGCCAAGAATATCTGTCGCCCGCACCACGTTCGGTGAAGATGGCTTAGGCTTCTTACTTCCGCATCCACACCCGCTGCCGCATCCCATTCCACGCGGAAACTCTTGCGGTATATCTGCCATGGGAAATGAATCTCCTGTAAAAAACTAGGTGCTCGCTTCGCTCGCTTACCTAACCCCCGTCCCCTTCCCGAAACGGGAAGGGGTGCCCCAACGCGCACCGACCCCCATGCATTTCACTCGGTGAAGTCCCCTATGTGCCAGATGCAAGAGGCAGTTGCCTTGCGGACCGGAAAACCGGGCTTGATGCTGTTCGGTCGGTTCTTGTTAGGGCACCCCCTTCCCCTGTGGGGAAGGGGGCCGGGGGGTTAGGTCACCCGCTCACGCCTCGCCGCTGAGGGCAGAGGCAGGGTTCGTCAGGCTTTCGCGCCGGCGAGCTCTTTGATGATCAGTTGACTGGTATCGATCTGGCCACGGCCCAGGCTGTTGGCGAGGACGAGGTGGTTGACGACGTCCGGGGTAATGCCTTTGACGGTCAGGAACTGGCAGCAGTAGGAGTCGAGCGCGACCGGGTCGATCCCCGCGACGATCTTGTGCGGCGTCGTGACCTCACCGGGGCCTTTGGGTCCACGGGTCTGGAGGGCGCGCGTAGCGTCCGTGACGATCAGGGTCGGCTTGATAAAGCAGTTCAGTTCGGCGATACAGTCGTGCAGGCCGTAGCGATGGTAGTCTTTGCGGTTCCAGATGCATCCCATCAGCTTCTTCATTGCGATGGTGATGACGGCCGCTTCGTGGTCCTTGACGACTGGATTGACGATGAAACAGTCGGCTTCGAGGATCTCGCGCGGGATATGCTGGTCGATCTGGTTGAAATGGTGGCGCGGGTCGTAGGGTTTGCCGGCAGGAGTCCCGTCGGGAATCATCTTTGGCACGGCTCCGGGAATATCGACCGCTTTGTAGAGCGAGACCTCGGTGGGCGAAAGCAGTCGGGCCTTGGTGCCCTGGACTGCCTTGTTCGCGCCGCAGATCTCGAAAGCCATCTTCCAGTCGTCGAGGGTATAGTCGATACAGGTGATCTTGGAGGCGCCTGCACGCTCGCAGAGCTGTACCAGGCGGCGCAGAACGTCGGGATGCGTGGCGGCGGCCTGATCCGGGGTGCGCATCCAGCCCATGTTCGGGGTGATGACGACACGGTCGCCCTTCTTTACGAACTTCTCGATGCCACCCAGTTCGTTGATGGCGCGCTCCGTGATGTCGCCATAGCTTTGTGGGTTGCCTTCGACGCAGACGATATCCGGCGTGGTCGCGCTGGCTTTGACGGGGGCGCGCAGGTTGGTCGGCTTGGCGAAAGTCTCTTTCTGAAGCCAGGTCATTCCATACAGACCGCCTAACAGGGCGGATCCTCCCGCGATCTCCAGAAATTTACGGCGGGACGCAGCGGTTTCAGAAGGGTCGGAAGCCTTTGCAGGCGGGTTGGTGTTGGTTTCTGCCATGGTGTTTCTCTCCTCCCGGCATCGGACCGGACGACTACTTGGCGTGGGCGACAGCGGCTTTCACGATCGACTGTGCGGCGGCCTGACTGGTGGCTTTGCGAATACCGATCAGATACTTGCCGCTGAGCGCGGCGACGACCTCACCGGAAAATTTGGTCTTGACCCCAATGGCGCTTTCGCCGAGGCCTTTGATCTCGGTAGATTTCTGCCCTAGAGCGGCGGTGGTCGGTGCAGCCAGGTAGGTGTGGTACTTGGCATAGGCGGCCTTGGCGGCGGCGGGAGCGGCATAGATAGCGACGAACAGTTCCGCCTGCGGACCCGCGCTCGGGTACTTCCCGGTGACACCGTTATTGATATAGGACTGGCCGGCGATGTCGGAGCGCTGATACTGGTTGGTCAGCGGCTTGAAACCGGGTGGCAGCAGGCTCATGATGGCAGGCATGGCGGTCGAACCGGCCAGTTTGGCGGCAATGGCCTGCGCCAGTTTTGGCATCTCCGGCTGGAACGGCGCGGGATTGGCAGCCGTGATCGCCAACTTGACGTAGAAGGGGCCTTTCCAGAAGTTGAACGCGGTCGCCTCCGCATAGCCCTCCGCGCCGACCTTGACCAGTTTGGCGTTATCGCTGCGCTGATGGCTGTAGTAGCCGAAGGCGTCCTGAGGGGTGCTCATCTCATAGATGTCCACGGTCAGGAGTTGCGTGCCGCCGCCGGTGGGAGAGTATTCTGCGTAGGTGCAGGACTTGAAGCCGTACTGCTTGATCGCCTGCGCCTCACCATCAACATGGTTCTCCAGCGTGCCCGGATTGAACAGTTGCGGCGACGTGGGAGATTTCACCATCTTGAGCGTGCCGGACATGGCCGGAAGCGCCGCCTTGGCATCGGCAAAAGCATGCCGACCTGCGCCGACCAGAACCAGCAGTCCTGCCAGCGTCAGTAGAGAACGAAACGGCCGTGAACTCAGCGGGTTCACAAAAGCGCGAAAAAGCATTCGGAATCACTCCTGAAAGTTGTTTGTGCACGTTTGCCTGTTACAAACAGGCAAAAATCGGTCCGGGAGCGGCAACGCCGTTTCCCGTCCAATGGGATTTCCTTATAAGAGCTAGGTCTCGCCCACAAAAATGAGCTTCACTTCTATAGACGCTGCACCCTCACAGATGTTACATAGCAGATACATCACCGACAATCGCGATTCCTCCCTGCCCTGAAATCAGCCTGATTTCAGGCAGGGTTAAGAAGTTGCTTTGATCAATCTCTTTATACAACAAATCCGTCGTACAATGAAATTATTGTACGTCGCGAAACGGCGTTCAGCGAGATCCTTCTCCACGTTGGCGACCATTCGGCTGCTGGTCGGCATGCGTCCGGCGCTGCTTAGACTGATCGGATATGCGTGGGTCGAACTCGATCTGGAAGATCCACGCTATGTCGAACCGGACGATCTATTCGATTACATTCTGCTCCGCCTACTCGATGACCCCTCCTCTCCCTATTATAGGAATGAGGAGGTCGCAGAGAAGATGGCGGACGAAATCGCCTTGCATGTCGGCAGCAATTTTCTGATGGCGCGGTTGATCTGTAACACGCTTGTCATCCTGCCAAAGGGGGTGGATACGACCACAGAAGATTGGAAAGAGCACTTTCCGAATACGATTGGGGAGGCTTTTGACTGGCGTCTCACCCGGTTTGGCGCAGACGAACCCATCGTGCGCGCCCTGTTGCTTCCTCTGGCCTACGCGCCCGGCGCAGGGTGGCTGGAAGAAGATCTCTGGAGGCCGCTCGCTGCCGCGCTGGCTGGCAGAGGTTCCGACCACGATAGGGAGGAGGACAGAAAGCGCCTTCTCGCGCAGATGGGAGCCCTGATGGTGCAGACGACCGAGAATGGTGGAGCGGCCTATCGTCTTGCACATCCGGCACTGGCGGAGCATCTACGACAAAATCATGGGATGATCTCTTTACCTCCACTGCAAATCCGACTTATAGAGCAAATGGCCTCTCTGGAGTCCGGCAAAAATTCAATGCAGGCTGACGGACTGCTGGACATTGCGTGGCAGGACCACTCGTTTCGCTTCGTTGTTGAATTTAAGGCATTAAGCACTCCCAGGTCTCTGGAAATCGCGCTTATGGAGGCGCGTTCTTATGCACAGACCAGCAAATTGCTTCCTCTAGTTATCGTACCGTTCCTGCCGGAGAAATCGCTGGAGTTGCTTGAAAGGGAAGGTGTGAGCGGCATCGACCTGAACGGGAACGGCATCGTTATTACCCCCAGTTTTTCCGTGCGGCGTACCGGGCAGCCCAATCGGTTCCCCAGTTCGCAACCCATCCAAAACGTCTTTCGAGGCAATAGCTCGCTTCTGGCGCGTTGCTTTCTGCTTCAGAAGGAGTTTTTCGCGCTGAAAGATGTCCAAAAATTTGCGTTGGAACGCCTGATGACTCGGAATGGGATTGCAACAGAGGCGTTGCAAAGTAAAGGCACAGTATCAAAGGTAATTCATTCTCTCGTAGAGGAGAAGATTGTGGTGCGGACAGCCAACCAGATCCGCCTTGCCGCGCCTGACATGCTTTTAGAGCGACTACGAACCAATTATGTGAAATCGCGTGGACGGCGCTTGGAAGGAAAGATGGCGCTCTCTATGGTGGAGGCTTGGACACGGCTTCAGGAGAGCGGGATGCGCTATGTCGCTACAGGGGATGGATCGACGGGGCGGTATCGGCTGCTCTCCGGCGGAGAAAAGCTCTCTCTTTATGTAGACGACATTCAAAGAGCGACCTCCCTCCTGGAGATCAAAGAAAGCCGCGTGTTCCCGAACGTCGAACTGATCGAAGAGGAGAGCGATCCCTTCTACTTCGACGCACGGGTTGAAGGCGCTGTTCGATGGGCTTCACCCATCCAGACCTGGTTGGAGTTGGCGTTGGCGGGGCCGCGTGAACGTGAGGCGGCGCAGCTTCTGGAAATCGCCCTGGCAAAAGGAGAAGCAGACGCACTCTTATGAAAGATCCTCTCCTGGTACACCTTATCGACATCGTCTCCGATCCTGCGGCAGAGGGATTGATTCTCGCGGGTGGCTTCGGAATACGCCTTAAACAAGCGTATCTGCAAAATATTCAGGCGCGAACGCTCATACCCAACGTCCCAGAAGCGCGAGCCACCTTGGATCTCGATTTCTTTCTTCGGATTTCGCTCTTTGTCCAGACAGAACGCGGTAAAGCCGTCCGCGCTCTTTTGGATCGACTGGATTATGCTGAGCATACTCCCCGCTGGCAGTTTGGAAAATCTCTGGTCGTAGGCGATCCTGAACGCAAGGTCAAAGTAGATTTGCTGGCTCGAAGCCCAAAGGAAGACGAAGGCATTCACGTGAAGCCGCCGCGCGTGGGATCCAGATCCGGCATCGATCTGCACGGTTTCGAAACTCCGGAGGCTTTCGCTGTCGAAGATTTGCCTGTTTCGCTTCCGCTGGAAGGCAGCAATTCGGGTGGAGACAGCGTAAAAGCGTCCGTTATGGTGCCTCACGCTTATGCGTCGCTCAATATGAAAGTCAAGGCCGCACACGATTGGCTGCGCTCGGAGCGCGGAGAGATCCGGAGAAGCCTACTCAATTGATCGTTGTCGGGCACTACAAGCCAGTGGTAAGGAAGACAATGCAAAAACTCACTTGGGGATTGGCTATTTTCGCAGCTATCGGGTCGTTGTTTCCGGGGGGGCTGGCAGCCCTGGTATGTCTGCTCGGAGCGTTGCTGCCGGATCCCGGCTCGATCATCTCGTTCAAGGTGCCGTGGTAGGCCGTGGCGGTGGTTTGGAGCGCTGAACCGCTGTTATGGCTTCTCCTCTGGCGGGCGCAGAAGGGTATGAGAGCGACCCTGCTCCTGGCTGGGTTCGTCGGGATCTGTATCGGCTTCGGAGTATCGAAAGATGTGCTGGAGTTAATGGCTCTGTGGCTTGGCCCGACGCTGTTCCTATTGCCGCTGCTGTTCTGGCAGCATCGGAAGGCGCGCATGGCATAGCCCGGTAGAACAGGAAGGTGCAGCGTCTCTTCAAGAGCGTTAGGCAGGCCTGACGGCAGTTGGAGGAGGCGGGTGAACTTGCATTCCCGCCCTACTCATACGTTCGATGCAAGTTTGCCTGGGACTTACATGGCGGAACTTATGCAGCGGTTTTTGTGGTGGATTTAGCAGAGCGGGCACGACGACGGACGAAAACACCTGCGCCGAGCACACCGGCGAACATCGCGACGAGGGCAGTCGGCTCCGGGACGTCGGCCCTATCATACATCGTCACACCATCCAGCAGGACGAACGGAGGCTTGCCGCCAGGGGTGCCGATCGCCAGGAAGGAGAGCGTTTCGCTGGTGGAAGTCGCGACGGATTGGAATGCCTCCATCCTCCAGTCAATGAAACCATGGTTGAGGTCGTGAGCCACCTCCGTAAGGTGCCTATCGCTCCCAAGGCTCACCTGCCACTGTTCCGTCGTAGGGCCGGTAAACCCTTTTTGTTGCGCCGCACCCCAATCGAAACCCACGATGTAGGTGTGGCCTACGGTCAGGTTCGTGAAGTCCTGAGTGATGGCGGCTACTTGATAGGCACCGTCCGCAGCGATGTAGTTGCCGCCGTTAGGACTGGCATGAAGTCCATTGCTGGAGCCGTTCCCGGGACCCCAGAGTTGAAGGTTCCCGGCCGAGCCATTGACGCCGCCATTGTCGGCATTGGTCGCACTAAAAACGAAGTTGTAACCGGTAGTGGTCCAACCGGTCGCATTGGTGTTGAAACCGATCTGTCCGTAGCCAGTCGTGAGGGTCTCGAAGCCTCCATTGGTGATCAAATCTGCTGCATGCACGGCCCCTCGCGCACTGAGGATCAGACCTAGCACGGCGAGCCCAGCTACAGCCTCTTTCTTCCTCATTATTATCCCTCTCATAGAATGAATCGTCCTTGCCAATAGTTGGCCCGGACACGCTGTCGTTGTAGAATGCAATAAACCGTTCGCCCTATTGTGACCTGCTGCGATAAGAGAAACCATCCCCGGATTGGCAGATTTTGTCGTGCGCGGGGGCATCCACCGGGAAAGCGAACTGTGGGAACGATCATGATCTGTCGGGCTTCATCGTATACAATAGAAAACGGGAGGAACGAAAGAGGGAGGAGGGGAGCGCGTGTGAGCGAAAGAGGGAGGAGGGGAGCGCGTGTGAGCGAAAGACGACGAATGACCTGCCTGAAATGTCCTCGGTACGACGCGGAGACACAGCGTTGCCGGGAGGGCAAGGCCAACCCGCGCAACAAGGTCGATACCGTGGCTGTCGCGGAACTGCTCGGCCTGCAGACCCTCTGCCACTACAACCCTTATCGGGATGGACTGGCTCTCCAGATGTACTTTCCCAATGCCGCCATCACACGCCGCGCGACCGCTGCCCGTCCTCGCAAACGGCGCGGAGGCAAAATCACCGTGGAGATCGAAGAGCCGCCGAGATGATCGTGTTGCGAGAGGCGCATGCGCCTATTGCGCTGGGAGAGGCAGAGGAGGCAACCGCAGGGCGCTGCCTGGGGAGCGGAGGAAAAGAGCGAAAGAGATCCCTGCGCGAAGTGCAACCGTGCGAGCGTCGTCTTGACCTTACACGCTATATCCGTCTACAATAGAGAGCCGGAGGGGGGAATGCGCGTGGGCGAAGGCAACGGACGACCTATCTCATTGGCAAATCACCGCGGAGACCCGAGGAGACGACCGAATGAGTGTGCTGCGACAGACGCGTGAGACTGCCTCCTTTTCTAACTCTTTGCCCGTGCGAACTCTTTTGCATCTGCTTTTCGGGCTGTTATTGCTCGCCCCGACCGCCGCCGCCAGGGCCGACGACTTTAAGGTGGGCAAGCCGCAGGCGCTGCTCACCATCACCCGCACGCTAACGCCCGCGGAGATCGCGGCACGAGACACGCACCAACTGTTCGAGCCAGCGGTCGGCTGTTACCTGGGCGCCTTCATCGACTTCGACGGCAGCTTGAAAAAGATCATCAAAGACCAGAACGGCACGAAACATCAGGATTCCGGTCCCTTTGAGCAGATCGTCGGCAAGCCGCACTCGATGTACTTCTTCTATATGGGCTACGGGCGCCGCGTGCCGATGGACTGGCTGCGCAAGCAGGCCGCCATGAACAAATTCGTGCATATCGCGATGGAGCCGAACGAGGGCGTGGAACTTGTCAAAGACGATGCCTACCTCAACCAGCTTGCCGACGACATGGCGAAATCCGGCGCGAAGATCTTCCTCCGTTTCGCCTCCGAGATGAACGGCGCCTGGAGCATCTACAGTCGCAATCCCGCCGAATATCGCCGCGCCTACCGCCTCGTCTATCAGGTGATGCACCGGCGCGCGCCCAATGTCGCGCTGGTCTGGTGTCCCTACTGTACGCCGATCGCCAACATCGCCGACTTCTATCCCGGCGACGATGCCACCGACTGGGTCGGCATCAATATGTACAATGTCACCTATCACAACAACAACATCAAGTCGCCTGGGGAGAACGAACATCCCTGCGATCTGCTGAGCTATGTCTACGACCATTATGCCGCCCGCAAGCCGATGATGATCTGCGAGTATGCCTCCACGCACAGCTCTGCCGTCGAGGGAATCGCGCGGCCCGACTTCGCGTTTCGCAAAATTCTCACGCTCTACAACGCCCTGCCACGTCTCTATCCGCGCGTGAAGTCGATCAACTATTTCGACAGCAACAACCTTCAGTTCGTCACGGAGCGCGCCTACAACGACTACAGTGTCACAGACGACACGTCGGTCAACGACGCCTACCGCTCTTCGATTTCAACGCCGTACTATCTGTCCGCGCCGCTGCCCGACAAGGCGATCCCGCCGCCTGCGCCTATGCCGATGCGCCCGAACGAACGGTTGAAGGGGAAGACGACCTTCTCCTGTTTTGCGCGCACGCCGTCGGATCGTGTCTCTTTGCGGTATAAAATAGACGGGGTCGTGATCTATCGCGCCTATCGCACGGATCTGTGGGAGTGTGTCTGGGATGCTGGCAACGTGAAGCCCGGCAAACACATTTTGACCCTGGAAGTCACCAATCTGAAGGGCAAAGTCGTCGCAAAACAGTCTTTGCCGGTGCTGACAAGCCGCTAACCCTGTCTTTGCGGAGGTACTAACTCTAAAATGTCTTCTCCTGTGGAAAACACCTCGGAAATGCCGCCTCGCACCGGCAAACGTTCCCTCCGTTCCGTACGCCTGCAGCGCCGACGAATTCTCGTGCTCGTACTTGCGTGCGGGATCTTCGCCACGATTCTGTTGCGCAGGCCACTCGCATTGACTCCGACTCCCATGCCCCTGCCGTACGACTTTGTTCCCTCGCCCAACTGCGACGACCGGCCTGCGGGCGCGACCATCAACTGTCTTGTGCTCCATGCCACGGTCGAGCCGACGACCGAGGGCACGATGGGGATCTTTCTGAGGACGGTGCGTAAAGTCTCCGCCCACTTCGTGGTCGGGCGCGATGGGCGCGTGGTGCAGATGGTGCCGGTAGAGCGTCGCGCCTGGCACGCTGGCCCCTCCGTGCTGGATGGGACGCCGGGCGTCAACGACTACAGTGTAGGCATCGAGATGGTGAATCTGAACGATGGCAAAGACCCCTATACCGACGCGCAGATCCATGCCGTCGCGGGGATTTTGCGCTTCCTGCGCTCTCGCTACGTGATCCCCGACTCTCGCGTCGTCTCACACGCGTCGATTGCTCTGCCCGCCGGTCGCAAGTCCGATCCTTTCGGCTTCGATTTCCCCCGCGTCTGCGCCCTAGCGAAGACGGAAACGGCCTTTAGCCCGCCCTCCAATCCCCAGAACAATGGTGCACTGCCGGGGGGCGGCGCTCCTCCCAATCCCGACCAGTCCCTTCCCAACCCCTGACCCTGATGTCGAAGGAGCCGAGGGTAGAAGATGCCAGATTTGACTGCTTTGCGCGAGGCTCTTGATCGCACAATGGACCTGCGTTTTCCTGGAAAATGTAGCGGTCGCAACCTCTATGGTATCGAACTGGCACTACTCGATGCCGACATCCATGAGGCCGTAAAGAAGATTGCCAATGGCAATCGCGATCCGGAGGTCTTAAATCGGCTAGGCAGTCTGGAACTCCATGCCCGGATGGTTCTGCATGGGCTCGAAAATGACGCTCACTTCTTCTACCATCAATACCGGGAATTGGCTCGAATGGCCCTCGACCTCGTGTCTGTCGAACGTGGTCCGGTAGTACGCCTCGTTGAAGCCGTCATCGCCGATGATTCTCCTGATCCTGACATGCTTATGTCCTGTGCAGACGTAATTAACGAGTGTGCCTTCGGCTACGATACAGCCCTGACCACTGCCGCCCGACTCGGTCGCGAAGGCTGGTGCAGGACGCTGCTGGATGCCGGTGCAGATCCCGCCCTGGAGTATGGTAGCCTTTGGACTCCGCTCGACCTCGCCGCCGTGAGCGGGCAAGTCGCGATCTTGCGCGTACTGCTGGAAGCAGGCGTCGATCCCAACCGCGTCTACTATTCAGGAAACCCTCCGACCTGGATGTCTCCGCTCTTGTGGGCCATCGACTATGAACATGAAGAGGCTGTCATGTTTCTTCTGGAGCACGGCGCGGATCCCTGGGTAAAGAACTACAGCGGTATCGACATTTACGACAACGCTATCAAAAGGAAGGAAACAGGCATCGCGGGATGCATCGCAAAAGCCTGTGAGCAGTCCCGGGAGCAAAAGGAGAGTTCATGAGTAGGTTTAAGGTTGTATTGTTTCTCGCCGTGCTTCTGATCCCGATATTCTGCTATTCGCAGGCGATACGGCCGAACTATCAGCCGAAGGACGGGTATGTGCCAGATGCCGCGACCGCGATTGCTATCGCGCAGGCGGTGTGGGGACCGATCTATGGGAAAGAGCATATCACGCACGAAAAGCCGTTCAAAGCGACACTGCATAACGGGGTATGGCGGGTAGAGGGCTCCTTGCCGAAGGGATACCTGGGAGGTGTGGCCGTCGCGGAAATATCCAAGAAGGATGGCCGGATATTAGGCGTCATTCACGGCAAATGACGCTGTTATACTGCGGCCCTAATTTCAGCGTAAAGTACATTGTAAGAACGTGGTTCTTGTAGTATAGTATGGCTGACAGTAACCAGATAATTACTGTCCAGGATTTTGGAGGAGAAATAATGATACGTCAGCTTCAAAAGATCGGCAACAGTAAAGGTGTCGTTCTTACTCGTACCATGATAGATCACTTGGGCGTTGACAAAGAAGTAGAAATCACGATAGAAGAGGGCCGTATCGTCCTGACAGCACCGCAGAAGGAATCGCACCGCCAGAATTTCGAAGAGGCTAAAAGTGCGATATTCTCGCAACATGGAGAGGCCCTGCAACGTCTCGCAGACGCTTACGTTTTCTTAGAATGAACGGCTATCGTCTGGACTTTATTCAAGACGAAGCAGTAAAATGGGACTCTGCGAGTAGTAACATAAGCGATCGAGCGGGAAAAACTAGTTGCCCCGCTGGATGATGCCATAGAGCCCCTTTCTTGTTCTCAATGTCAAGTTTTTCGACAAAAAAACTTGACGTCAGGCAAGGCTTTGTGGAACAATGAGCTATGGATACAACCGCGAAATCAGCGAAAATCGCACGTTCATGCTCAGCTTTGAGCGCAGCAGAAACGATGCGCCGACAGATCGAGGCGGAAGGTGAGGGCTACTGGCGGCAGCAAGATTTCTCTATGCTGCCAGCGCCTGCTGTCAATCAAACCCTTTCGCGTCTGGCACGCCAAGGCTATTTGCAGCGGCTCGGAAAAGGTCTGTACTATCGTCCCCGTCCAACGGCTTTCGGCAAAAGCCGACCCTCACAAAGCGCTATCAGGCAGCTTCTTATTGCTCACAAAAGAGTGTTTCCTGCTGGGCTGAGCGCGGCAAACCTACTGGGATTCACGACACAGAACCCGGCGCGAGAGGAGTTAGCGACATCTGCGAGCAGTTTTCCACGTACCATCATTGGGAAGGAAACACGTCTGCGTACACGGCGACCAGCGATGTGGGATACGCTCGAGCCAAGAGAGGCGGCCTTATTAGACTTTCTTCGCACACGCGGCCTTGCTAGCGCATTGTCTCCCTATGATACGGTGCAAAAACTTCTCGGGCATTTTCGTGAAGGAGCTTCTTACGAGCATCTCGCTCAAATCGCGTTGTCGGAGCCACCAAGGGTTCGAGCTATTCTGGGAGCTGTCGGGCAGCAAATTGGGAAAGATGTTAATCTGCTGGCGTTATTGCACGAAAGCCTTAATCCACTGTCGCGTTTTGATTTTGGAAACCTGTCCACATTACAGTACGCACATTACTGGCAAGCGAAGGAACAAAAAGAACGATGAAACTTTTTGAACATCCGGATTTCGATCAGGCAATGCTTGCCACGCGTGAACATCTGCTTGCCCAGGGAATGGCGTTCAGCGAGCAAATCATCGAAAAAGACTACTACGTGACGGAGGCATTACGTATCATCACCAGAGTCGGCGGTAACAAAGTAATCTTTAGATGTACAAAAATGACGGCAGACCGCTTGGAAGCTGTGCCAGGCACTATTACGATCTGTATCAACTGGCCCAACAAGATTCTGTTCGCGCCTTCCTGAATACGGAAGAGTATATCGTTATCAAGGAGGACTATGAGACAGTCAGCCTTGCCGCGTTTCCAAGCAGCTATTTTCGCCCACACGAAATGTGGTTTACACACAGCAATGCTCTATTTCCTACGGGAGATCTGCGATCCATGATTGCGAAAGAGTATACAGCACAGTGCCGACTACTATGCTTTGGCGCATATCCCTCCTGGGAAGAAGTGGAAGCTTGCTTCAATACGTTGCGAGTAACCCTGTAAGCCATCCGCATGGATATAATAAGCAAGACCCCACGGGCGAAACTGACGGATACAACGGAAGCGGCACACGCACTCGAAAGCATCCGTACATAGAAAAAAACGGCATCCAACCGGGAAAATGGGCAGAAAGTAGAAGCGCTGTTAAAGCCTTTTGAAAAGATTGCCTGCAATTGCAAAGGCGAAGAGCTGAAACATAAATTCAATGTGTCCGAAGGGCAGAGTTATTCGCTATCGAATCAAAAGGGCTTGCACTGGTTTATCAAGAAGCTGAATGAGGCAGATAAGTGGTGGCTCATAGTTCCTTCGTAGACAATTGTGCGGAGCTTACTTCGCAGGATCTACGAACGAAATAGAGGCGGCTAATTAGTTCACCGTTATCTTGGATAAACTGAAATGTCCACTATTTTACAAAAATGGATACTTACACGACAAATGCGAAGCCTGATTAAAATGGCGATTGAGGCTGTTTACTCCGAGAAGCTAGACATAAACGAACTGGAGCGGACCATACAGAGCAACAAAAACGCCAATTTACAGGATTGCGATGTCACGGTGGATGTCCATGCTGACCTGGGCTCAGGTGGCCTCGCTTTCCGCATCACTGCCATCGATGATGTCGCGACATTGACAGAACGGCCTCGGCTTCGGTATACTATCTGTTAGTTTCGACAGCCTTCGCAAAATTTCCGATTGCGGTTGCTTCGCGCCCGATATCGCCCCGCTCTTACTCCTGTTCAGAAAGGGCCTCGTCGGGCGTTGTGCTGTCTCTTCCGTCCTTTTTACGGGAAAATCAATCATGTTTGAGAGTCTTTCCGACAAACTACAGAGCGTCTTCCGCAACCTGAGCGGCAAGGGTAAGGTCTCTGAGGGCGATGTCAACGAGGCAATGCGCGAAGTGCGCATGGCCTTGCTGGAAGCCGACGTCAACTTCCAGGTCGTCAAAGAGTTCGTCGCCAAGATCAAAGAGCAGGCGATCGGCGTCGAGGTGCTGGAGAGCCTGTCGCCCGCACAGCAGGTCATCAAGATCGTCAATGACGAGATGGTGGAGCTGCTGGGCGGCACGCAGACGGGAATCAGTCTCTCCCCGGAACCGCCGACCGTGATCATGCTCTGCGGTTTGCAAGGGGCCGGTAAGACGACGCTCAGCGGAAAGCTCGCGGCCTGGTACAAGAAGCAGGGGCGCAACCCGCTCATGGTCGCGTGCGACATCTACCGTCCTGCCGCCGTGAAGCAGTTGCAGGTGCTCGGCGAACAGATCAAAATTCCGGTCTTCACGCTGCCGCCCGGAGACGGTAAGTCGCCGCCTTCTATCGCGCGCTCCGCGATTCAGCAGGCGAAAGAGAACGGCAATGACATCGTCATTCTGGACACCGCCGGACGCCTTGCCATCGACGAAGAGCTGATGGACGAACTCGGCCAGATGAAAGCATGGGTCAAGCCGCACGAGATTCTGCTCGTCGTGGACGCCATGGTCGGACAGGACGCCGTCAACTTCGCGAACGAATTCAATTCGAAACTCGGGCTGACCGGTTTCGTGATGACGAAGATGGATGGAGATACTCGCGGCGGCGCCGCGATCTCGATCCGCAAAGTGACCGGCGTGCCGATCAAGTTCCTGGGCACCGGCGAAAAACTCGACGCCCTGGAGCCTTTCTATCCCGACCGCCTCGCCTCCCGTATTCTGGGGATGGGCGACATCCTCAGCCTGATCGAACGGGCGCAGGAAGCGGTCGATGA
>JAYUMV010000079.1:0-1837 GCA_043762265.1 Chthonomonadaceae bacterium
TGCTCGCCTCTTCCAATCCCGGCGACCTTATCGCCGACTTCTGCTGCGGCAGCGGCACCACCCTCGCCGTCGCCCACCGCCTCGACCGCCGCTGGATCGGCTGCGACCTCGGCGACGAAGCCATTCAAACCACCCGTACCCGCCTCCAAAACCTCCCCACCGCCTTTCGCCTCGAAACCCTCGCTGAGAGAGCGTAGAGTAAACCCTGAATTCCCCTCTTACCTAATCCTGTAAATCTTGTTAATCCTGTCCAAAGGCATTTTCTTTTTGACAGGATTAACAGAATTTACAGGATTAGATCCCGCTATCTGGAGAGAATCTCGGCTCTCCGCAACCTTCTCGGCAGGAGATAGGTATCCTGCTCTGCCCCGACTCTACTCCTTATCCCGCGAAAAGTTCACAACGCCCAGAAACAGGCACGGTTAAGAACTTGAGAACAGGGTTTTACGCGCTCTGCGGCGTATTAATGGGAGAGTTAGGATTGTAAACAGGGAATCGAAGGAGAATATCCATCATGTCATCACCCATTGTATCGGTTCAGTCGATCGTGTTCGGCGAGCGCAATCGCGACGACTTCGCGGGCGTGCTGCGCGATGTGTCGGAAGCGGGTTATGCCGCCTTCGAGGCGGGCAATCTGTTCGAAGCGCATGGCGAGGAGACGACCCGCCGTCTGCTGGAGGAGAATCGTCTGCACGTCTCCGGAGCGCACTTCGGTTATGGCGACTACGCGAACCCGGAGCGTCTGGCCGCGCATATCGCCTATGCGAAGTCGCTCGGGGTGCGCAATCTGATGTGTTCCGGCGTCGCCGACAGCAAGAATGCAGCAGGTTACAGGCAGTCCTCCAAACTGTTCAACGAAGTCGGCAAGCGCCTGGCGGACGAAGGGCTGATCTTCCACTACCACAACCATGCCTGGGAGTTCGACGACCTGGGCGGCGTCAACGGCATGGAGATCCTGAGTGCGGAGACCGATCCTGCCCTGGTCAAGTTCAACATCGACGTGTTCTGGGTCTGGTTCGCGTTCAAGGATCCCATCGATTTCATCGCCCACCACGCCAACCGCGCCGGTTACTTCCATTTCAAAGACGGTGTGCGTGAAACCGCCGATGACGGCATCACCCGTCCGATCTTTCGAGAGTTGGGCCAGGGCGATGTGGATCTGCGCGGCGCGTATATCGCGGCGGACACCGTCGGAGCCGACTACATCGTCGCCGAACAGGATCGCACCGAACTCACGCCGTTCGACTCGATCGTCATCAGCCGCGACTACCTGAAATCCCTGGGCATCTGAGCCTGTGGCCCGTTCGTAAATGATGCAAGTCAGTCGTGACACGTACGGACTACACTGGCAGTGTCCCGCTAAAAAGAAGGTTGCTGAGCGTTGTGTAAGGAACTAAAGCGAGTAAAGGTCTTTCCGAGTAAATCGACCCGAAAATCTTGCTTTGATCTCTGCAACGCTCAGTACAGTGCATAGTGGCAGATCTGGGTATTCGCGGACAGTAAAGGTCCTGGACAAGTGAATTTGTTCGCTTTCTATCGTGATGCCGTTCTTAGGTATCTCAGTCGCCCATCGCTATCAGCTAAAGATGTGGCAGTTTTTAATGCCGAAGCGACGAAGATCAAACGCGGTTTTGGTCAACACCTACCCATTGATTATTCGGCGGAAGCAACGCGGCTGGCATACATGCTCTATTACGCTCCGAAGCACGCAATCATGTGGCGCGAATATGTGTCAAGAAGCGCCTTTGTTCGGCCCACTCCACTTCAACTGAACTCCATTGGCACAGCGTGTGGATCGGAAATCATCGGTTTACTGGAAGGCCTCGGCAATCCTATT